>NZ_CP023202.1:5634896-5935495 GCF_000220705.2 Streptomyces xinghaiensis S187
CGCCGAGGCCAGCATCACGGCGGCGCAGCCCAGCTCCATGGCCAGGGCCGCGTCGGAGGCCGTGCCCGCGCCCGCGTCGAGGATCACGGGTACCCCGGCCCGCTCGGTGATCAGCTGGAAGTTGTGCGGGTTGCGGATGCCGAGCCCGGAGCCGATGGGGGAGCCCAGCGGCATGATCGCGGCGCAGCCCGCCTCCTCCAGCCGCCGCGCCAGCACGGGATCGTCGTTGGTGTAGGGCAGGACGGTGAAGCCGTCGTCGACGAGGGTCTCGGCGGCGTCCAGCAGGCCGACCGGATCGGGCAGCAGGGTGCGTTCGTCGGCGACGACCTCCAGCTTCACCCAGTCCGTGCCGAGCGCCTCACGGGCGAGGCGGGCGGTGAGGACGGCTTCCCCGGCGGTGAAGCAGCCCGCGGTGTTGGGCAGCGCGCGGATGCCGAGCCGGTCCAGGACGGACAGGACGGAGCCCTGCACGGTCGGGTCCAGCCGGCGCATCGCGACGGTCGTCAGCTCGGTGCCGGAGGCGGTGAGGGCGCGCTCCAGGACGTCCAGGCTGGAGGCGCCGCCGGTGCCCATGATGAGCCGGGACGCGAACGGGACCCCCGCGATGACCAGCGGGTCGGCGGCGGGCTCGTGAGCGGGCGAGGGAGCGGTCGCGGACGGGGGCGGCGCGTCCGGGGACGGGCCGGGCGCGGCGTGCGCGGTGCCGTCGTACACGGTGGTGTCGGCCATGGGTCAGCCTCCCTGGACGGCGGTGAGGATCTCGACGCGGTCGCCGTCGCCGAGCCGGGTGGCGGGCCAGTCGCCGCGCGGGACGACGGTCTCGTTGACGGCGGCGGCGACCCCGGTGCGGGCCCGGGTGAAGCCGGCGACCAGCGCGTCCAGCGTGGTGCCCGCGGGCAGGTCGCGGGAGGCCCCGTTGACGGAGACGGTCACGGTCGTGTTGACGTTGACGGTCATGCGGGCTGCTCCTGTCGTACGGAAGCGGGTGCGGCGCCGGCCGCGCCGGTGGCTCCGGTGGCTGCGGCGCCGCCCGCGAACCGCAGCGGCGAGAAGGCCCGGGCCTCCTCCGGCAGCGCGCCGGTGGCCAGCGCCTCGGCCATCGCGTCCCCGGTGACCGGCGTGAGGAGAACACCGTTGCGGTGGTGGCCCGTCGCCAGATGCAGGCCGGGCAGCGCGGACGGGCCGAGCAGCGGGGCGTTGTCGGGCGAGCAGGGACGCAGGCCCGCGCGGGTCTCGGTGAGCGGCAGTTCGGTCAGACCGGGCACCAGCTCATGGGCGTCGCGCAGGAGTTCGTACACCCCGCCCGCGGTGACGGTGGTGTCCCAGCCGAGTTCCTCACTGGTCGCACCAATCACCAGTTCGCCGTTCTCGCGCGGCACCAGGTAGACCTGTCCGCCGCGCACCACGGCCCGTACCGTGCGGGAGAGGAAGGGCGCGTACCGCTCGGGCACCCGCAGCCGCAGCACCTGCCCCTTGACCGGCCGCACCGGTGGCAGCACCTCCTCCGGAATCCCCGGAAGCCGCCCGCTCATGCTCCCGGCGGCCAGCACGGTCAGCCCCGCCGCGACCCCGGTGCCGTCGTCCAGGACGGCGCCGGTCGCGCGGTCCGCCGAGACGGACAGCCGCCCGGCGCGCTGCCGGTGGAAGACGACGCCCGCGCGTTCACAGGCGCGCACCAGGGCGGTCGCCAGCCGGCGCGGATCGCACTGGTGATCGCCGTCCACCCGCAGACCGCCGCGCACCCCCGGCGCCAGCATGGGTTCCAGACGCCGGCACTCACGGCCCGTCAGCCACTGCGCGTCCAGTCCGGACGCCAGTTGCAGGGCGTGCAGTTCGCGCAGATGGGCGCGGTCGTCGGCGTCCAGGGCGACCGCGAGGGTGCCGCAGGCCCGGTAACCGATGTCCTGGCCGCTCGCCTCCTCCAGTTCGGCCGCGAACGCCGGATAGCGCGCGGCGGAGGCCAGGTTGAGACCCAGCAGCGTCTGCTCGCCGTAGTGGAGTTCGGAGACGGCGGCCAGCATCCCGGCGGCCACCTGCGCGGCACCGCCGCCCGGCGCGGGATCGGCGACCGCGGTGTCCAGGCCGCGCTGGGCCGCGCGCCAGGCGGTGACCAGGCCGATGATGCCGCCCCCGACGACCAGTACGTCATGGCTGTGCCGGGCGGCTCCGCGCCCGCCTCCGCCCGCGTGCCCCTCGGCGTCGCTGTGCGCGTTCCCCGGTGATGTGTGCATGGGCGTCCAGCTCCTCCCTTCGCCGGCATGACCCGGATCAGGTTCCTACGGTCGGAGGCGGTCCGGCCTCCCTCTCAGCCCGGTCCTCCGGGCTCCCGCGAGTGCTTGTGCCCGCCACCCTAACGCCACCGCGCCGACCGCTGTAAGGCCCGGCCGGCCGGAGGCCCGCCGCCCGACCGGGTGCGGGACCCGTCCGCGGCCCGGCGGCCGGGGACCGCCCGCGGTGTCCGCCCGGGCGGTCCTAGAGTGAACGCGTGAGCGAGGACAGGCGGACAGCAGAGCGAGTCGTGATCGTCGGCGCGGGCATGGCGGGGGCGCGGACCGCGGTCGCGCTCCGCGAGGAGGGCTGGCCGGGCGCCATCACCCTGCTCGGCGCCGAGAGCCACCCGCCGTACGACCGGCCGCCGTTGTCGAAGGCGGTGCTCCAGGGCGGGCCCGGCGGGGACGGATCGGCCGGCACCGAGGCGGGCGCGTCCGCCGGTGCGGCCACCGGGCCGGCCGGAGCCACGTCCCTCGGCATCGACTTCGCCGCCCTGGACGTCGAACTCGTGCTCGGCCACCCGGCGAACGCGCTCCGCGCCGCCGACCGGCTGGTCGTCGCCGGGGACACCGTCCTCCCGTACGACCACCTCGTCATCGCCACCGGCGCCGATCCCGTCGGCCTCCCCGGTAGCGAGACCTCGCCCGGTGTGCACGTGCTGCGCACCCTCGACGACGCCGAACGGCTGCGCCCGGTGCTCGCCGCCGGCCGCGGGATCGTCATCGTCGGCGCGGGCTGGATCGGCGCCGAGCTCACCACCGCCGCACGCGAGGCCGGCTGCCCCGTCACCGTCGTCGAGGCCACCGGCCGCCCGCTGGCCGACGCCCTCCCGGCCGAGGTCACCGCACCCATGGCGGGCTGGTACGAGGAGGCGGGCGCCCGCCTCCTCACCGGCACCCGCGTCGCCGCCGTCGAGTCCGGCGGCGTCCTCCTCGGGGACGGCAGCCGGCTCCGCGCGGACGCCGTCGTCGTCGGCATCGGCGCCCGGCCCGCCACCGGCTGGCTGGCGGGCTCCGGTGTCGAGCTCGGCGCGGACGGCTCCGTACGGGCCGACGAACGGCTCGGCACCTCCCTGCCGGACGTCTACGCGGTCGGCGACTGCGCGTCCTTCCCCTCCGCCCGCTACGGCGAGCGGCTGCTGATCCACCACTGGGACAACGCCTTCCGGGGACCGGTCACCGTGGCCGCGCGCATCGCGCGCCGCGCCGAGGAGACCCCCGTGTACGACCCGGTGCCGTACTTCTGGTCGGAGCAGTTCGGCCGCTTCCTCCAGTACGCCGGCCACCACTCCGGCGGCGAGCGCCTGCTGTGGCGCGGTGACCCGGCGGGCACCTCCTGGTCGGTGTGCTGGCTGCGGGACGGGGTGCTGACGGCCCTGCTCGCCGTGGGCCGGCCGCGCGACCTCGCGCAGGGCCGCCGGCTGATCGAGCGGGCGGCGCGGCTCGACCCGGAGCGGGCCGCCGACCCGTCCGTGCCGCTGAAGTCGGCCGCCGTCTGAGCGGGTGTGCGCCCGCCCGGCGGTGCCGCGCTTCCGGCTGTCGGTCCCGGATGGCACGCTTGACCTGTGACCGAGATTGACACGAAGACCGAAGCGCTCGTCTCCGACTGGCTCACCCTTCCCGACGTCGCCGAACGCCTGGGCGTGGAGGTGACCCGCGTCCGGCAGCTGGTCAGGGAGGGCCAGCTGATCGCGGTGCGCCGTGGCGAGAACCGCGTGCTCCAGGTGCCGGCCGCCTTCATCGGGAACGGCAAGGTGATCAAGGGCCTCGTCGGAACGCTGACGCTCCTGCGGGACGACGGCTTCACCGACGAGGAAATGCTGGAATGGCTCTTCACCCCGGATCCGAGCCTGCCCGGCACGCCGGCCCAGGCCCTCGGCGAGAACCGCGGCACGGAGGTGAAGCGCCGCGCCCAGGCGCTCGCCGTCTGACCGGACCCGGTGCCGGCCCGGCCCGGAAACGGTCCGGGCCGTCCCGTCGGCGCCCCGCCGCCCGGGACACCCGGCCGGTCCGCGCCCGGCGGCCCGCCGGAACCACGCCGTCCGTGTCCCGGGTACACACCGGCACGCCCGCATCACGTCACGCCTGAACAACCGCAACGGTGTACGGGCCCGGAGCACCCCGGGCCCGTACACCGACGAAACGGGGGACCGCCATGGCCCGCGCCCGCACCCACGCCGAAGCCGCCGCACAGCTCGCCGGCGCCCGGCTCTATCTGTGCACCGACGCCCGCACCCGCCAGGGCGACCTGCCCGCCTTCCTCGACGAGGTGCTCTCCTCCGGTGTGGACATCGTGCAGCTGCGCGACAAGGGCATCGAGGCCCGCGAGGAGCTGGCGCACCTGGAGGTCATGGCCGACGCCTGCCGCCGCCACGGCAAGCTGCTCGCCGTCAACGACCGCGCCGACATCGCCCACGCGGCGGGTGCCGACATCCTCCACCTCGGCCAGGAGGACCTGCCCGTCCCGGCAGCCCGTGCCGTCCTCGGCGACGGCCCGCTGATCGGCCGGTCCACCCACTCCGGGGCCCAGGCCGCCGCGGCGGCCTCCGAGCCGGGCGCCGACTACTTCTGCACCGGCCCCTGCTGGCCCACCCCCACCAAGCCCGGACGGCCCGCCCCCGGTCTGGACCTGGTCCGTTCCACCGCGGCCCTCGGCACCGGGCGCCCGTGGTTCGCCATCGGCGGGATCGACGCGGGCAATCTGGAGCAGGTGCTCGACGCCGGAGCCCGGCGGGTCGTGGTGGTCCGTGCCCTCACGGAGGCCGCCGACCCGGCCGCGGCCACCGCCGACCTCGCCCGGAGGCTCCGCGAACGCCCGCTCTGACCCGCGGCCGGCTCCGGCGCGACGGGCCGTGGCGGGCCGGGCGGCCCCGTGCCGCGCGGCGGTCCCCTGTCCGCCTGCTGGACAGTGCTGGGGACGGGGTGCGCCGGTGGTTAACCTGCCGGTATGGCCCTTGGAATCCCCTCCACCCGGACGGACCACGCCCGTACCGTGCGCGACCTCCTCGCGTCCGGCGCGCAGTCGTATTCGTTCGAGTTCGCCGCCCCGAAGACGGAGAAGGGCGAGCGGACGCTGTGGAACGCCATCCGGCGGATCGAGGCCGTCGCCCCCACCTTCGTCTCCGTGACCTATGGCGCGGGCGGCTCCTCCCGGGACGGCACCGTGCGCGCCACGGAGCGGATCGCCACCGAGACCACGCTCACCCCCGTGGCCCACCTCACCGCGGTGAACCACTCCGTCGCCGAACTGCGCAACGTCATCGGCAGCTACGCCGGAGCCGGTATCCGGAACATGCTCGCGCTCCGCGGCGACCCGCCCGGTGACCCGATGGGCGAGTGGGTCCCGCACCCCCAGGGCGTCCGGTACGCCGCCGACCTCGTACGGCTGATCAAGGAGTCCGGCGACTTCTGCGTGGGCGTCGCGGCCTTCCCCGAGATGCACCCGCGCTCCCCGGACTGGGAGAGCGACATACGGCACTTCGTCGACAAGTGCCGGGCCGGCGCCGACTTCGCCATCACCCAGATGTTCTTCTACCCGGAGGACTACCTGCGCCTGCGGGACCGGGTGGCGGCGGCGGGCTGCGAGACCCCGATCATCCCGGAGATCATGCCGGTCACCAACGTCCGTCAGATCGAGAGATTCGCCCAGCTCAGCAACGCGGCCTTCCCCCCGGAGCTGGCCGAGCGGATCCTCGCGGTCAAAGACGACCCGGCCGCTGTACGCTCCATGGGGATCGAATACGCCACGGAGCTGTGCGCGCGGTTGATGGGAGAGGGCATCCCGGGGTTGCACTTCATCACCCTGAACCACTCGACGGCGACGCTGGAGATCTACGAGAATCTGGGGCTGCACCAGCGGCCCCGATGACGGCCGAAAGCGGCGGAAGCGGGGCGGCACATGGGCTGGACAGTCCTCTACATCGCATTCGGGGTCGTCGCCCTCTGGCTGCTCGGTGAAGTGCTGCTGCAGTACAAGGCGCGGCTGCGCTGGCGGCTCCTCGCCTTCGCGGGCTTCTCCTGCGTGGTCGTCGGTGTCCTCCTGATCCCCTCCGTGGTGCTGATCGGCATCGGCGCGATGGCCTTCGCCGTCGGACAGACCTTCGTCACGCTCTCCTTCCGGCGCGGCTTCTCCACCGGGTGGGCCATCGGCGGCAAACCGGGCGCGAGCAAGCGCCGCAAGGGCGACCCCGGGAACCGCGCGGAGCCCACGCTGGAGGTCTCGGACCTCGAAGCGCTGCCCGACGGCGGGGAGTTCCCGGACGACGGGGCGTTCCCCGACGACGGCGGGCGTCCCGAACGGGAGCCGGAACCCGCCGTCTACCGGCCGGAGCCGCTGCCCGACGACACCGGTGAGTACGGCGTGTACGGCGACACCCGGTACGGCGATCCCGGCCGCGACACCGGCCGCGGCGGCTACGGCGAGTACGCCGGCTACGACGACGGCTACGGCACCTACGTGGGGACCGGCGCCGCCACGGGGCAGGCGGGCGGCCAGACCGGCTACGGCCAGGGCCAGGGCACGTACGACTACCAGACGGCGCAGTACGGCGGTTACGCCGACCCGTACTCCGGCGCCGGTGACCAGGGCTACGGCCAGGGTTACGCCCCGGACGGCGGAGCGTACGGGGCGGCCGACCCGTACGCGGGGGCGCCGTACCAGGCGGCGGACCCGTACGCCGCGGACCCGTACGCGCAGCCGTACTCCGAGACCCCGCCCGGCGGTGTCTGGGTGCCGCAGCAGCGCGACGGCGCGGGGCCCCTCCCGCCCGAGGAGGCCCCGGCGGACCAGACGCCCTACCCGTACCAGGCGCCCCCCGGCTACAACAGCGGCTTCGACGAGCAGCAGTACCGCTACTGATCCGCCGGAGCCCGTTACTGTGAGCCGCGCCAGTCGTCGCCGTTCACGATCAGGCCCGTGACCAGCGCGCCCGACATCCCGGTATGGGCGAGCCCGCCGCCGGGATGGGCCGAACCGCCCACCAGGTACAGCCCGTTCACACCGGCGTCGCGATTGGCCGCGCGCAGGAACGCCCCGCCTGCGCCCGCCAGCGCGGGGCCCGGCACCGCGCCCCCGGGCGCCCCCGTCTCGCGTTCCGTGTCGGCCGGTGTCCGGGTCTCCCGCCACAGCAGCCGGCTCTCCAGATCGAGCCCGGCCTTGCCGGCGGCGGCCAGGAGCGCGTCGGCGAGCCGTTCGGCGTGCCCTCCGGCGGTCCAGTCGAGGGTGCCCTCCGCCCCGGTCCCCCCGGGGGCGTGCGGCGGGACGGTCACCGAGAGCACCGCGGTCTCATGGCCGGCGTCCGGGAGCAGTGCGGGATCGCCGGGGCGGAGCACCGTCACGGTGGGGCGGTCGCAGAGGCTGCCGAAGTCCCCGTCCAGACCGGCCCGTTCGGTGGCCGGGTCGGCGGCGTGCAGCACCGTGCGGTGTGCCGTCCCCTCCGGGCGCGGGCCGCGCAGCGCCAGCAGCAGGCTGAACCGGCCGTGGCCGGGCGGGGCCGTGGCGGGTGGCGGGGAGGGCGGGGCGCCCGCTTCCGGGGGCAGCAGGCGGTCGTGGAGCAGCCGGGCGTCGACGCCGGAGACCACGGCCCCGGCCGCCACCCGTCCGCCGTCCCGCAGCTCCAGTCCGGCGGCCCGCCCGTTCTCGACGAGGACGCCCGTCACCTCGGCGCCGAAGGTGAACTCCACGCCCCGCGCGCGGCAGCGTTCGTACAGCGCCTCCGCCAGGGTCCGCAGGCCGCCCCGCACGTACCAGCTGCCGAAGGTGTGCTCCAGATACGGCAGTACGGCCGCGCTCGCGGGCACGGTCCGCGGGTCGAAGCCGTAGGCCAGGGCATGGCTCTCCAGGAGGGCGGCCAGCCGGGGATCGCGCAGCTCGCGCCGGGCGAGTTCGGCGAGGCTGCCGGGGGGTCGCGTCCTGCGCAGGCCCAGCAGCCTCCGCCCGGACGGGGCCGGGTGGGGATCGCGCTCCAGGCCCGTCCGGTCGCGCGGCAGCGGCTCCTCCAGCAGCGGTCGCCGGGTGGCCTCCCAGGTCTCCCGGGCCCGGCCCAGCAGCCCGCCCCAGCGTTCCCCGGCGCCCGCGCCGAGCGCCGCGTCGAGGGCCCGGATCACGCCGGCCCGGGAGGCGCCCGGCAGGGAGAGGTCCGTGCCGTCCGCGAAGAGATGCCGGCTCGCCGGATCGACCTGCTCCAGGGCGACGCACGACTCCAGGGGCTCCTTGCCGGTCTTGAGGAACAAGTCCCGGAAGACGGCGGGCAGATGGAGCAGCCCCGGTCCCGTGTCGAAGCCGAACCCGTCGCGCTCGAAGCGGCGGACGGCGCCGCCGTACGTCTCCGCGCGCTCGTACACCGCCACCCGGTGGCCCGCCACGGCCAGCCGGGCGGCGGCCGCCATCGCGCCCGTGCCGGCGCCGATCACCGCAATCCGTGCCATGGGCGAGACCTTAGCCGGGGGCGCCGACGGCCGTGCCGGTGCCCCGTTCGCCCGCCCGGCCGGGGCTTTCACCGGGGCCCTGGGAGTGCCGCCGTGGCCGCCCGTGAGTATGCGGCGCGCGGTCTGAGTACCCGTACCCAGACGGCGGATGAGTAGCCGCGCGGATGGGCCGGGCCGCCCGCGGACGGAAGAGTGGAGGCACGGAAGGGGAGCCCGCCGGCACCGCCGGCACGGGGCGGCGGAACGGCGCGGCACCCCGGGACGGCCCGGAGGAGCACCACGGGGGAGCTCGTCCGGGCGGCACGGGGGAAACCCCGGGTCACGGGGGGAAACCCCGGGCACGGGGGTACGGGGGAACGCTGTCCTGGCGGGGTACGACGGGGGATCGCACCACGCCAGGACAGCGCCTTTTCACGCGCTCACGCCGTGCCCGCGCCATCCCACCGTGCCCGCGCCCTCACCCCGTGCCCGCGCGGTCCTCCCGACCGCTCCGCTCCCCGCCGACCCGCCCCTGCAACAGCCGGGAGAGCGCGGCGTGCACGTCGTCGAGCGTCCGCTCCGGCTGGAACGCCTTCCAGTCCAGCGCCGCCACCAGCACCATGCCCACCAGGGCCGCCGCCGTCAGCTGGACGTCGATCTCCCCGCTCACCTCGCCGCGCTCCACGGCCTCCCGGATCACCGTCTCCACGACCGCGACCGCCTGCTGCCGCAGCACCAGCAGGGTGTCCTGCCAGGCCCGGTTGGTGCGCCACAGCTCGGCCACGTAGAGCTGGGTGAAGGCCGGGTAGCGGTCGATGAAGGCCAGTCCGGCGCGGACCATGGCGTCCAGCGCGTCCACGCGGCTGCCGCCGCGCTCCGCGGTCTCGTCCGCCGCCCGCTGGAGCGAGGCGGTGAGCATCCCCACCCCGTGCCGGAGCAACTCCTCGAACAGTTCGGTCTTGCTGGCGAAGTTGTAGTAGACGGTGCCCTTGGCCACCCCGGCGCGCTCGGCGATCTCCTCCACCGTGGTGGCCGAGAAGCCCTGCTCCGCGATGAGCGTGACGGCCGCCTCGTAGAGCTTGGTGCGGGTGGCCCGCCGACGGGTGCTCGTGCTCTCCATGCCGCCGATTCTCCCGGTTACCGGGCGGTCTACCGGCGGGTCGGGCCTCACAGGCTCAGCTCCGGGTGCAGCCGGTCCACCGTCCACACCTGGCGGCGCCGGGCCGACCAGGCGGTGAGCGCCAGCGCGCCCAGGGTGTACGCGGCCAGTACCGCGGTGCCCTGCCACACCGGTTCCAGGCCGCCTCCCGTGATCAGCCGGCGCAGCCCCTCGACGACGTGGGTCATCGGCAGGAAGGGGTGGACGGCGTTGAAGAAGCCGGGACTGGTCTCGACGGGGTAGGTGCCGCCCGCGGAGGTCAGCTGGAGCATCAGCAGCGCCAGGACGAGGATGCGGCCGGCCGGGCCGAAGCGCGCGTTCAGCCACTGCACGACGGCCGCGAAACAGGCGGTGACCAGCAGCAGGAAGCCCATCGTGCCCGCGGCCCGCGCCATCTCCAGCCCGAGTCCCCAGTGGAGCACGGACATCAGGGCCGCCGTCTGCAGCACCCCCAGGGCCGCGACGGGCAGCCAGCCGGCCACCGCGATGCGCCAGGAGGAGGCACCGGTGGCCAGCGCCCGCCGGTTGAGCGGCTGGATCAGCATGTACGCGACCATGGCGCCCACCCAGAGGGAGAGCGGGATGAAGTACGGGGCGAAGCCGGTGCCGTAGTCCGGCGCCGTGTGCAGCGAGCCGTTGGCGAGCCGGACCGGGTCGGCCATGACCTCCGTCCGGGCGTCGCGCTCCTCGCGGTCGTAGTCCGGGATCTTCCGCGCGCCGTCGTGCAGGCCGCCCGCCAGCTTCTCCGATCCGTCCGCCAGCCGGAACAGGCCGCCGTCCAGATCGCCGGCGCCCTCGGAGAGCTTGCCGATCCCCCGGTCGAGGCGCTCCGAGCCCTTCTTGGCGGTGGCCAGGCCGGTGTGCAGCGTGTGCGCGCCGCGGGCGACCTTCTCCGCGCCCGCGTCCAGTTTCCCGATGTTGGTGACGGCGGTGTCGACGTCCTTCCAGAGGGCCGGGGCCTTCCGCTCCACGGTCCGGGCGTGCCGCTGCACGGAGGCCAGGTCGCGGTCCAGCCGGTCCAGTTCGCCGTTCTCGCTCCGCACCAGGGACTCGACGGTCTCCGCGCCGTCCGCGGCCTTCCCGGCGGCCTCGGCGGCCTTCTTCAACCGCGGGCAGGCGGCGTCGGGGGCCGGGCCGCGCTCACAGCGCTCCTTGTGGTCGGCGGCGAGGAAGTCCGCCGTCTCGCGGGCCTCCCGGGCCAGTTCGGCCGCGGTGGTGGGCGAGGGGAGATCGCCGAGGTGGCCGCGGACGGTCCCGGCGGTGTCGGCGACCAGGCCGCCGGTGCGCCCGATCTCGTCCCCGTGCTCCTTGAGGAAGGGGACGACGCGGCCCATCCGTTCGGCCTCCTCGGCGAGCTTCCCCGTGCCCTCCGCCACCCGGGCGGCGCCGGAGTCGAGGCGTCCGGCGCCCTTGTGGAGCTTCCGCAGGCCGGTCCGGAGATCGCCGCTGCCCTGCTCCGCCTTGGACAGGCCGTCGGCGAGGTCCGTGGCCCCCCGGTGCGCCTTGTCCACGCCCTCGTCCAGTTTGTCGGCGCCCTCGGCGGCCTTCTCGGTGGCCCCGTGGATGTCGGAGAAGGAGAGGAAGATCTTGTCCAGATAGGAGCGGGCGGTGTCCGCCGAGGCCGCGGAACGCACCTCGGCGAAGACGGTCCTGGAGATCTGTCCGACGACGTAGTTGTTGGCGTCGTTGGTGCGCACCCGGAGCGCGCCGTTCTCGGGGACCTCCCCGCCGGAGCCCGAGGTGAGGCGCTCGCTGAAGTCGCCCGGCACGGAGAGCGAGAGGTAGTACCGCCCGCTCTCCACCCCCGCACGGGCCTCGGCGGCGCTGACCTCGTGCCACTCGAACGTGTGGCTGTCGCGGAGCCCGTCGGCGATCTCGTCGCCCGCCGTGATCCGTTCACCGCCGGCGGTGGCGCCGCGGTCGGCGTTGACGAGGGCGGCCGGGACCTTGTCCAGCCGGCCGTACGGGTCCCAGAACGACCACAGGTAGAGCGCCCCGTAGAGCAGCGGCAGCAGGAGCAGGGCGACGAGCGCCGCCCGCGGCATCCGGCCCCGGCCGAAGCGCCGCAGCTCAAGCGCGGCGAGTCGTGGCGAACGCATCCGGTGCCCCCTTCCCGTCCGTTGTGCCGTCCGTCGTTCCGTCCATGGTTCCGTCCGTGGAATCCGTGCGGGCGCCGGAGGGCCCGGCGGACGTCCCGTCGCCCCCGGGCGTCTCCGCGGCGGCGGTGCGGACGGTGACGGAGCCGGGCGGGGCCTGGCTGCACACGGCGAGCACGGTCGTCCCCGCCGCGGCCACCCCGGCCAGCAACTCCCAGACGGCGGCCCGTTCCCGGCCGTGCAGTTTGAGATCGGCGTCATCGACGGCCAGTAGCCGCGGCCGGCCGGTCAGCGCGAGCGCGACGGAGAGCCGCAGCGACTCCAGCCGCTCCAGATCCCGCACGGTTGTCCGGGAGCCCTTGGGGAGGGTCTCGGGCGCCAGCCCGGCGCCCTCCAGCGCCGCCTCGATCCGCTCCCGCAGGTCCGCGGCCCGTGCGGCACGCGGACGCAGCAGTTCCCGCGGCGGGGTGCCGAACCGGCGTTCCATCAGGGCGCGTTCGCGCAGGTGCTCGGCTACGGTCAGGGACGGTTCGAGCTCGGAGACCCCCGGGACCGGGCCGAGGGCGCTGATCCGCCGTACGGCGGCCATGTGCCCGCGCCGGGCTCCCCGGCCGGTCGGCAGCCGGAGGCCGCCGACCTCCGCGTGCCCGGTGTGGGCCCGCATCCGCCCGGTGAGGGCGAGCAGCAGGCAGGTCCGGCCCGTACCGGACGGCCCTTCGACGGCGATGAGCGCACCGGGTTCCGCCGTGACGGCGATGTCGCGGAAGGCCCAGCCGCGGGGGCCCCGCAGGCCGAACCCCCCGGCCGAGACCGCCGCTCCTCGCGGGGTGGTGTCCTTCACCCTCGCGTCCCCTCTCCTCGTTCCGCGCCGGCGTACCGGCGTTTTGAACTGCCTGGTTTTAAACTGACTGGTCAGTACAGAAAGATAGCGGCCGAGAGCCGCGGCTCGCGGCCGGGGGCTCGCCCCGCGGGGCGCGGCCCGAGGGCGCGGCGCGGGGGCGTGCGGGGAGGAGGCAGGCGGCACGGAACCCTCCCGGGCCGGGGCGGGAAAACCCGGGAAGCTGTTGGTACGGGAGGAAACCGCAGGTCAGGCCGGATTGTCAGTGGTGTGCCCGACGATGTGCACATACGGCCCCGACAGCCGTTCCGCGACGACAGGAGGTTCGTCATGGCGACCACGTCCGCCGCAGCGCGCCGACGCCGCAGCAACCGGACCACCCCCGCGCTCGCCGGTTCCCCGGCCGACGTCCACCCCGTGGTGCGCCGGGCCGGCGCACCGCCCGAGGCGCTGGGCCTGCTCGCCCAGGCCCGTGCCGGGCTGGACGAAGCCGCCGGACTCCCGGAGCCGAACGAGCGTTACGCCACCGCCCACCTCGCCGCCCTGCGGACCGCCGCGGCCGTGCTCGCGGTCCGCGGCCGGCCCGAGAGCACCCCGCGCCGCCGGCAGCGCATCCGCAGCGCCTGGGAGGTGCTGCCGGAGGTGGCTCCCGAACTGACCGAGTGGAGCATGCTGTTCGCCTCCGGCGCCGCCCGCCGGGCCCGCGCCGAGGCGGGCATACGCGACGCGGCCGGCAGCCGCGACGCCGACGATCTGCTGCGCGACGCCGGGATGTTCCTGCGGCTCGTCGAGCGGATGCTGGTGCTCCAGCCGGTGCTGCCGCAGGCCCGCACCGCCGAGCCGCGGCAGGAGGCGGAGCCCGACGCGAGCTGAGCGGGAGAGGCAATAGGGTGGAGGGCGCCTGCACCGACTGCGACCGCCGTCCCCGCGGCGGTCCCGCGCCGAGGAGTCCCCCGCTGTGTCCGACCCGATGCGCCCCCGAGCCTCTCTCCGCACCGCCGTGGTCTGGGACGTGCTCCGGGAGGCACTGGACCGCCGGATGAAGAGCGCGGGCCCCGGCGGGCACGGTCCCCGCGCCGTGCTCGACGTGCTCGACACCGGTGGCGGCACCGGCAACTTCGCCGTGCCCGTCGCCCGCCAGGGCCACCACGTCACCGTGGTCGACCCCAGCCCCAACGCCCTCTTCGCGCTGGAGCGGCGGGCCGCCGAGGCCGGGGTCGCCGACCGCGTGCGCGGAGTCCAGGGCGATGCGCACGGCCTCTTCGACGTGGTCGAGCGGGGCGGCTTCGACGCCGTCCTCTGCCACGGCGTCCTGGAGTACATGGAGGACCCGGCGGAGGGCGTGCGCAACGCCGTCGCCGCGCTCCGCCCGTCCGGCACGCTCAGCCTGCTCGCCGCCGGTCTGGGCGGCGCCGTCCTCGCCCGTGCGCTCGCCGGGCACTTCTCCGAGGCGCGGCAGGTCCTGGCGGATCCGCACGGGCGCTGGGGAGAGGGCGACCCGGTGCCCCGCCGCTTCACCCCGGAGGAGCTGACCGCGCTCGTCACCGGTGCCGGGCTCGCCGTCGAGGCGGTGCACGGCGTCCGCGTCTTCGCCGACCTGGTCCCCGGTGCGCTGGTGGACGGCGAGCCCGGCGCCCTGGAGGCCCTGCTCAAGCTGGAGGCGGCAGCGGCCGAGGTCCCCGCCCTCCAGTCCGTCGCCACCCAGCTGC
The DNA here is from genome assembly GCF_000220705.2 of Streptomyces xinghaiensis S187. Taxonomy (GTDB): domain Bacteria; phylum Actinomycetota; class Actinomycetes; order Streptomycetales; family Streptomycetaceae; genus Streptomyces; species Streptomyces xinghaiensis. Next base: position 5,649,374 of record NZ_CP023202.1, read on the forward strand.
ACGTACTGGCTGAACGGGAATCCGGCTGACCCCGTACGACATACCGGCCGGAGTCGCCCGACTCCGGTCGGCGCATGCTCTGGGCCACAGCTCACCCAATCGGACGCATTGCCCCGTATGATCGAGGGAACACGGTCGGCATCGTCGGACGGGCCGGCAGGGGAGAGTGACCCGGAACCTGACCCGATGTGCCCTGTGTCATGGGAAATGACGCAGGGGAGCGGGTTTCACGGGGGCGAATCCCTGCCTATCCTTGAAAGCGTCGCACCCGGTCGCTCCCGCGACCGACGAGTAGGAGGACTCCGTGCCGCTCTCGGAGCACGAGCAGCGCATGCTCGAGCAGATGGAGCGAGCGCTGTACGCCGAAGATCCCAAGTTCGCGACAGCGCTTGAGGGAAGCGGGCTGCGCACGTACACCCGTCGCCGGGTGTACCAGGCGGTCGCGGGTTTTCTGGTGGGTATCGCGCTTCTCATGGCGGGCATGGTTGCCCAGCAGATCTGGATCAGCGTGGTGGGGTTCCTCGTCATGCTCGGGTGCGCCGCGCTCGCCGTCACCAGTTGGCGCAAGGCACCCCAGCCGGGTGAACAGCAGCCCGCCGATACCGGTGCCCAGGGAAGCCGCAGACAGGGCAGGCAGCGCCGCTCCATGATGAACCGCATCGAGGAGCGCTGGCAGCGCCGCCGCGACGAGCCGGGGCACTAGCCGCCGGCACCGGCAGGCGGCCGGGCGGGACCGCGGAGCCGGCCGGCACACGGACACACCTTGAGGGGTGACCTCGCGAGAGGTCACCCCTCAAGTCTGTTCGCGTACACGGGTGTTTCCCGTTCCCGTCCCCGCCCTCGTCCCGTATGCGGCCCAGGCCCGGACCGGCCCCGGCCCCCTGGCGCCCCCGCGGACGCAGGGCCTCGGCCGGGCACGGCCCGTCTCCCGGCCGGCTTCGGGTCGGCTTCGGGCCGCCTCCGGGCTCAGCCCCGCTGCCGGGTGGGGACGCGCCGGGAGACCCGCAGCACAGCCGTGGCCCAGGCGGTGTTCCACCGCTCGGTCAGCGCCCACCAGCGGCGTGAGCAGGCCCACACCACCCGCACCGCCGAGCGCGGCGCGAACAGGGCCTTCAGCCGCGTTCCCCGCCCGGCAGCGGCATGCAGGGCCGCCCGCACGCGCCGTACGTCGTCGGCGAGCCCCGGCGCCGGACGCGGTACCGGCGCGTAGAGCACCTGCTCGACGGCCCCGGCCACCCGGCGCACCGATTCCGCCGCGGGCTCCTCCAGTCCGCCGGCCGCCACGATCCGCTCGGCGGCCCGGCGGGGGGTCTGCGAGTCGTCGGGCGGGAAGCCGTGGTCCCAGGCCGAGTCGATCAGCTCCCGCCAGGCGGCGAGGACCTCCTCGGCCGGGTCACGCGGCTCCTTGCCCGCTCCGCCGAGCCGGCGTCCGCGCACCCGGGTCCGCCACACCAGCGGCAGCAGGGGAAGTCCCAGCAGCAGGACGGCCGCCGCGGTGGACAGCAGGATCGTGCGCAGCGGCAGTCCGCCACCGGTGGCGCCGCTCCCGGCGTCGGCCGGGGGCACCTGGCACTCACCGAGGAAACGCTGGTCCGCCGGGCAGTCCTCCCGGTCGGAGGGGGTGGCCGACGGCTCCGAGGACTCGACGGGCTCCGGCTCGTCCGGGACCGTGGTGCCGCTCTCCGGGACGTCCGGCACGGTGTAGTCGGGGACCGTTCCCCGGGAGGGCGTCGGCTCGAAGCGGACCCAGCCGATGTTCTCGAAGTACAGCTCGGGCCAGGCGTGCGCGTCGCGGAGGCCGACGGACATGGTGCCGTTCGCGCTCGCCGTTCCCGGGGTGAAACCGACCGCCACCCGCGCCGGGATGTCCAGGGTCCGTGCCATGGCGGCCATGGAGAACGAGAAATGGACGCAGAAGCCCTCCTTCTGCTCCAGGAAGTTGGCGATGGCCTCGCTGCCGCTCCCGGCCTCCACCTGGGTGTCGTAGACGAAGCCGCCCTCGGAGGCGAACCAGTCCTGCAGCCGCACCGCCTTCTCGTACGCGCCGCTCGCGCCCTCGGTCACGTCCCGCGCCGTGCGGGCCACCACCGGGGGCAGCGAGTCCGGCACCTCGGTGTACTCGCGCAGCAGATCGGCGGGGGGCGGGCCGGCCGCGGCGAGCTGGGCTGCCGTCGGCTGCACCAGCAGGCTCGACACCCGGTACTCCGCCCCCCGGGTCGTCTGCCGGCGGTTGCCGACCAGGGTGCGGCCCTCCGGCTCGAAGCTCCAGCGCCCGCCGATCTCCACCCGGGTGGCCGGGTACGGCATCGGAAGCCAGCTCTGCCGGTAGGAGTCGGACGCCGAGACGGAGGTGTCGATCCTGGCCGTCGCCACCTCGGGGCTCAGCCCGGGGGGCGGCGGCAGCTCGTCGGGCACCGGGCGTATCGGCCGCTCCGAGGACTTCCAGGAAGAGCCGTCGAACTGGTCCAGGGCGACGATCCGCAGATAGAGGTCGCGGGTGTTCTCCGCGTTCGTCCGGTAGGAGAGGACCTCCCGGTTCTCCGGCTGGTTCAGGCTGTTCTGCAGGGACACCAGCGGATTCACGGTCGTGATGGTGCCCGCCCCGGGCCCGGAGCCCGCGGTGCCCCGCTGCCCGTCGAGGAGCCCGTCGCCCAGTGAGGGCATGACGGCGGGCAGCAGCATGGCGATGCCCAGCGTCACCGCGCCGATCCGGCGGCCGGTGCGGAGCGGGGCGGCCGCCCGGCCGCCGCCGGCCGGCTCCAGCCCGGCCCCCAGCCTGCTGGGCGCGGGAGGCGCGCCGCTGAAGACCCGCCCCCACTGCGAGAGCCGGTCCCGGCCCTCGGCCAGCAGAAGCAGCAGATAGCCGACCGCCGCCAGCAGGAACCACAGCCAGCGCGAGCCGCCCTGGTCCAGCCCGGCCGCCACGGAGTACAGCGCCAGCAGCGGAAGGCCGGCGGGGGCCGCCGCCCGGTAGGTCACCGCGAGCACGTCCACCAGCAGGCCGATGGCCAGCACACCCCCGACCAGCATCAGCCGGATGCCGGGCGTCACGGGCGCCGGTATGGAGTACTCGCCGATGTCCTGCGCGCCCTCCGACAGCAGCAGGGCGAACTCGCGGAAGGCGTCCGGGCCGGGCAGCAGCCCGGCCAGGGCCTGTCCCCGCGCGAAGGACCAGGTCAGCAGCAGGAGCGCCACCAGCAGCTGGGCGAGGGCCGTCAGCGGGCGGGGCAGCGGCGCCCGCCGCGCCAGCGCGCCCGCCCCGGACACGGCCGCCAGCAGGAACGCCGCCTGCGGCAGCCAGCCCGCCTCCTTCACCAGCGGCAGCAGGGAACAGGCCGCCAGCAGGGTGGCCAGCGCCGCGCTCACCGCCAGCCGTCCGCGTCCGCTCATCGCCGCTCCTCCGTCCGGCCCGTCATGTCAGCCTCCGCCTGCCCGCCCGCCGGTGCCCCCGCCCGCGCCCGCTCCGCCATCCGCCACAGGTCGGGCAGTGCCGCACCGGGACGGACCGGGACCGTCGACCAGCCCGCCTCGCGCAGCAGCCGCAGCCGGCCCGCGAAGCCGTCGGGGTCCGCGTCCGGCTCGCGCGCCCAGGCGCCGGTGTCCAGGACGAACGCGACGGCCCGCCCGGTCCGGTGCCGCAGCCGCGCCACCACCGCCGTCTGCTCCTCGTCCAGCGCGCCGAGCAGCGCCACCAGCAGCCCCTCCTGCCCGCCGCGGAGATGGTCGTAGGCCCCGGACAGCCCCGGCTCGTCGGAGTGGTCCACCACCGCGAGGGTGTCCAGGATCAGCCCGGCCGTGTCCGCGAAGTCCCCCGGCGTCCCCGTGCCGCCGTCGGTACCCGGCCCCGGCACCGTGTCCCCGGTGTCCGTCAGCAACCGTACCGAGAAGCCCCGTTCCAGCATGTGCGCCGAGATGGAGGCCGCCGCGGAAACGGCCCACTCGAACCCGGAGTCCGGCCCCGTGCCCCGGTGCGCCACACGCCGGGTGTCGAGCAGCACCGTGCAGCGCGGCTGCTGCGGCTGCTCCTCCCGGCGCACCATCAGCTCGCCGTAGCGTGCGGTGGAACGCCAGTGCACCCGGCGCAGATCGTCCCCGTGCCGGTAGCCGCGGGGGATGACGTCGTCCTCGCCGGCCAGCGCGAGCGAACGGTGCCGCCCCTCCCCGTAACCGGGGGTGTCCCCGGAGAGCCGGACGGGCGGCAGGGGCTCGGTGCGCGGCACCACGGTCAGGGTGTCCCGCGTGCTGAACGCCCGGGTCAGCTCGCACATCCCGAACGGGTCGGTCAGCCGCAGCTGGAGCGGCCCGAGGGGATAGCGGCCGCGCAGGTCCGAACGGACCCGGTACGACACCTCGCGCCGTCCGCCCGGCTCCACCCGGTCCAGGACGAACCGGGGGCGCGGCCCGAGGACGTACGGCACCCCGTCCTGCAGCATCAGCAGCCCCGTGGGCAGCCGGGAGACGTTGTCGACCCGCAGATGGACCCGCGCCTCCGAGCCGGCCGGAACCCGCGCGGGAGCCAGCCGCCTGCTGCCCGCCACCTGGTGGCGCGTGCGGTACAGCACCGCGACGCACACCAGCGGGAGGACGGAGAGCAGCAGCCCGACCCGCAGCAGGTCGTCCTGTCCCAGGACGTAGCTGCAGGCGGCCGCGGCGAAACCGGCGGCCAGGAAGGACCGCCCCCGGGTGGTGAGCCCGGCCAGCGCGCCCCGCAGGGTGCCCCGCCGCTCCCGGTCCTCCGCGGGCGCCGGGGTCTCTCCGGGCGCGCCGGACATCACAGCCCCCGCAGGCCCGGCGGCCGGCCCGGCGTTCCGCGCCACTGCTGCGCGGAGGGATCGGGCACCGGGGTCTGCCGGAGGATGTCGGCGACGACCTGCTCGGACGTCCGCCGCCCGAGCTGCGCCTGGGCGGTGGGCAGCAGCCGGTGCGCGAGCACCGGGACGGCCAGCGCCTGCACATCGTCCGGAAGGGCGTAGTCCCGGCCGTGCAGGGCCGCCGAGGCCTTCGCGGCCCGCAGCAGATGGAGCGTCGCCCGCGGCGAGGCGCCCAGCCGCAGCTCGGGGTGGTTGCGGGTGGCCGCCACCAGACCGACGGTGTAGCGCCGGACGGAATCCGCGACGTGCACGGAGTGGACCGCGTCGATCAGCTTGACGATGTCGTGGGCGTGCGCCACCGGCTGCATGTCGTCGAGCGGCGAGACACCGCCGTGCACGTCCAGCATCTCCAGCTCGGCCTCGGCGCTGGGGTAGCCGATCGACACCCGGGCCATGAAGCGGTCCCGCTGCGCCTCCGGCAGCGGGTAGGTGCCCTCCATCTCGACCGGGTTCTGGGTGGCCACCACCATGAAGGGGCTGGGCAGGTGGTACGTCTGCCCGTCGGCGGTGACCTGCCGCTCCTCCATCGACTCCAGCAGCGCCGACTGGGTCTTCGGCGAGGCGCGGTTGATCTCGTCACCGATCACGATCTGGGCGAAGATCGCGCCGGGCTTGAACTCGAAGTCCCGCCGCTGCTGGTCGAAGACGCTCACCCCGGTGATGTCCGAGGGCAGGAGGTCGGGGGTGAACTGGATGCGCCGCACCGAGCAGTCGATCGACCGCGCCAGCGCCTTCGCCAGCATGGTCTTGCCGACCCCCGGCACGTCCTCGATGAGCAGATGCCCCTCGGCGAGCAGCACCGTCAGCGAGAGCCTCACGACCTCCGGCTTGCCCTCGATCACGTTCTCCACCGACCGGCGCACGCGCTCCGCGGTGGTGGTCAGATCAGTGAGGCTCGCTCGATCGTCATAGGTCGTCACCCAGCCCTCCTCGGCCCGTTCTCCGGGCCGGCGCACCCTTCGGCGGGCCGGCCACACATCACACGCGCGTCATACGCGCTCACCGCGTCCGGCGTTCGCCGGCGACGGTGCCGTATCTCCGCATTCTTGCCGTCCTCACGGCTTCACGTCACACGCCTGTGGACAACCCGGGTCTCTTTGTCCCCGTGTGTACCGGCTTGTCTGCCCGAAGAGCCGGGAGGTCACGGGGGACCCCCCGGCCACCCGCGGCTCAGGACTCCGGCCCCGCGGGGTCGACCTCCCGCAGCAGCCCGGTGGTCACGTCGAAGACGAACCCGCGGACGTCTCGGGTGTCCAGCAGGAACGGTGAGGTGCGGACCCGCTGCATCGACTGGCGCACGTCCTGGTCGACGTCCCGGAACGCCTCCACCGCCCAGTTCGGCCGCTGGCCGACCTCCATCTCCAGGTCGTGCCGGAACTCCTCGGTGAGGCTCTCCAGGCCGCAGTTCGTGTGGTGGACCAGAGCGATGCTGCGGGTGCCCAGGGCGCGCTGGCTGATGGTCAGCGAACGGATGGTGTCATCGGTGACCACACCGCCGGCGTTGCGGATGGTGTGGGCGTCACCCAGGTCCAGGCCGAGGGCGGCGTGCAGGTCCAGCCGCGCGTCCATGCAGGCCACGACGGCGACCTTCTGGACGGGCCGGGCGTCCATGCCCGGGTCGGTGAACCCGGCGGCGTACGCGCGGTTGGCGCTCACGAGCCGGTCGATGACGCTGTCGGTGGCGGGGCGGGGTGCGGGCGCAGATGTCGACATACTCCGACGTTATCCGGCGCGCCGGGCCGGGGCCCGCTGTGAGAAGGGGGCAAAGCCGTCCAACGGCCCGTGATGTGAGCCGATCCACACCCCGCGGGCGGCCTCGCGAACGGGCCCGCGGAGGGCCGGGAGCCGGTCCGCGCGGCGCGCAGGCCCGTTGATTGACCGCGCCGGGGAGTGGACTAAAGTGACGCGAAGTGGGAGGCGCGGAGCTCCCCCGGACCGAAAACCCCGCGTGCGCGGCCTGTACGTACGGCTCGGCCTCCTCCCGCTCCCCGGTCGGCTGACGCCCCTTCCCCGGTGCCGGCGGCCCCCGGAGCGGGCGGGGACCCGGCGGTGCGTACGGCGGCGCCGATCTGAGAGGGCGCATGAGCGAGACCCGACATGTCCCGGTGATGCTCCAGCGGTGCCTGGACCTGTTGGCTCCTGCCCTGGCCGAGCCGGGCGCCGTCGCCGTCGACTGCACCCTCGGCCTCGGCGGGCACAGCGAGGCCCTGCTGAACGCCTTCCCCGGCGTCCGCCTCATCGCCCTCGACCGCGACCCGGTGGCGCTGCGGCTCGCCGGCGAGCGGCTCGCTCCCCACGCGGACCGGGCCACCCTGGTGCACGCCGTCTACGACGAGCTCCCCGAGGTCCTGGACCGGCTCGGCATCCCGCGCGTCCAGGGCGTCCTGTTCGACCTGGGGGTCTCCTCCATGCAGCTGGACGAGGCCGGACGCGGCTTCGCCTACGCCCGGGACGCACCGCTCGACATGCGGATGGACCAGACGACGGGCATGAGCGCGGCCGAGGTCCTCAACACCTACCCGCCCGGCGACCTGGTCCGCGTCCTGCGTACCTACGGCGAGGAGAAGTTCGCCCGGAAGATCGTGGACGCCGTCGTCAAGGCCCGGGCCGAGGAGCCCTTCACGAACAGCGCCCGTCTCGTGGAACTGATCCGGAACGCCCTGCCCCAGGCGGCGAAGCGCACCGGCGGCAACCCGGCCAAACGCACCTTCCAGGCGCTGCGCATCGAGGTCAACGGCGAGCTGTCCGTCCTCGAACGGGCGATCCCCGCCGCGGTCTCCCGGCTCGCCGTCGGCGGCCGTATCGCCGTGCTGTCGTACCACTCGCTGGAGGACCGGCTCGTCAAGCAGGTGTTCGCCGCCGGAGCGGGCAACACGGCGCCCCCCGGTCTGCCCGTCGTCCCCGAGCAGTACCAGCCGCGGCTGAAGCTCCTGACCCGCGGCGCGGAGCTGCCCGGGGACGAGGAGGTGGCGGAGAACAAACGCGCCGCGCCCGCCCGGCTGCGCGGCGCCCAGCGGATCAGGGAGGACCACCGGTGAAGCGGACGCTCCGCGGCAGGGCCGCCCGGCTGGCCCGGCTGATGCCGGCCGGGCCGAGTACGGCGGCCCGCACTCCGTTCGTCCTGCTGGTGGTGCTGCTGCTCGCCGGTGGGCTGATCAGCCTGCTCCTCCTCAACGCCTCGCTCAACCAGGGCTCCTTCCGGCTCAGCGAGCTGCGGAGGGAGACCACCGACCTGACGGGCCGGCAGCAGGCCCTGCAACAGGAGGTCGACGCCTTCACGGCGCCCGACGCGCTCGCGGAGCGCGCCCGCGAGCTCGGCATGGTCCCCGGCGGCAGTCCCGTCTTCCTGTACCCGGACGGCACCGTGCGCGGCGTCCCGTCCGAAGCAGCGGCCCCGTCGTCCCCGGCGCCGGGCCCGTCCGCCGCCTCCGCCGCTCCCTCCGGGCTTCCGGGCCTCTCCGGGCTCTCCGGGCCGGCGGGGGAGCCGCTCCCGGAGCCGTCCGCTCACCGCCCCGGCGGCTGACCGCCCGCATCCCCGCACCGGAAAGGCCAGCGCATGAAGGACCCCCAGCAGCCGCGCCGGCGGGTGCCCGGCCCCGCCGCCCCCCGCGGCCGCCGGCCGGGACCGGCGGGGAGGACCCCGCGGTCCGGCGGTGCCAAGGGCCGCGGGCCGGCCGCCCCCGGCGGCCGCAGTCCGCGCCCCGGCCGCCCGGCGCAGCGGCCGATCCGCCTGGGCAGCGCCCGTCCCCGCCTCCGGCTGATCAGCCTCACGCTGACCCTCGTCATGCTCGCGTTCGTGGTGCGCCTGCTCCAGGTGCAGGCGGTGGAGGCCGACACCTACGCGGCCAAGAGCCGGGTCAACCGGTACATCACCCATACGATCGCCGCCGAGCGGGGCTCCATCACCGACCGCTCCGGCGGCGAGCTGGCCACCACCGTCGACGCCTACGACATCATCGGCGACCCGTATCTCTTCGCCCCGGAGCAGAGCGGGAGCCGGGACGCCCCCGAACGGGCGGCCGAACTGCTCGCCCCCATCCTGGAACAGGACGAGGACCGGCTGGCGGAGAAGCTCTCCGCGGGCAACTCCCGCTACGCGGTCCTGGCCCGCCGCCAGTCGCCGCAGGTCTGGCAGCAGATCAAGGACCTCAGGGACGGCTTCGCCGAGAAGGCCGGCTCCGGCGGCGAGCCGAACCCGCTGGCGGGGATCTACCAGGAGCCGCACAGCAAGCGGATCTACCCGAACCGGGAGCTGGCCGCCGGGATACTGGGCTTCGTCAACGCCGAGGGCCGGGGCGGCGGCGGCCTGGAGGCCAAGCTCGACAAGGAGCTGGCCGGTGAGCCCGGCAAGATCACCTACGCCCACTCCGGCGGCCGCCGGGTGCCCACCGAGAGCGCCCGTGAGCAGCCCGCCGTGCCGGGCTCCGACGTCCGGCTGACCATCGACCGCGACCTGCAGTGGGCCGCCCAGCGGGCCATCACCGAACAGGTCCGCACGTCCGGTGCCCAGCGCGGTTACGTCGTCGTGCAGGACACCCGGAGCGGCGAGATCCTGGCCCTGGCCAACGCCCCCGGGTTCGACCCGAACGACATCTCCGCCGCCGGCACCGGCCTCGGCAACCCGGCGCTCCAGGACGCGTACGAGCCCGGAAGCACCAGCAAGGTGATGTCGATGGCCGCCGTTCTGGAGGAGGGCGCCGCCACCCCCGGGACCCATGTGACGGTGCCCAACCGGCTGCACCGGGCCGACCGGCTCTTCGCCGACGACGTCGACCACCCCACCTGGTATCTGACGCTCAACGGCGTGCTCGCCAAGTCCAGCAACCTCGGGACGATCCTCGCCGTCGAACAGCTCGGCACGACGCAGAAGGAGGCCAACAAGGTCCTCCACTCCTATCTGCGGAAGTTCGGCATCGGCCGGCCCACGGGCCTCGGCTACCCCGGCGAGACCCCGGGCATCCTGGCGAAGCCGGAGGACTGGAGCGCTTCGCAGCAGTACACGATCCCGTTCGGCCAGGGGCTCTCGATCAACGCCGTCCAGGCCGCCTCCGTCTACTCGACGATCGCCAACGGCGGGGTGCGCGTGGAGCCCACGCTCGTCCGCGGCACCACCGGCCCCGACGGCCGCTTCACTCCGGCACCGGAGCCCCGGACCACCCGTGTCGTCAGCGAGAAGACCGCCAAGACGCTGGCGAGGATGCTGGAGTCCGTGGTCGGCAGCGAGGAGGGAACGGGCACCAGGGCCCGGATCCCCGGCTACCGCGTCGCGGGCAAGACCGGTACCTCCAACCGGGTGGACCCGGACACCGGCCGTTACAACGGCTACACCGCCTCGTTCGCCGGATTCGCACCCGCGGACCGGCCGAGGGTCACCGTCTACTGCGCCGTCCAGGACCCGGACCCCGACAAGGGCAGCTACTTCGGCGGCCAGGTCTGCGGCCCCGTCTACAAGCAGGTCACGGAGTTCGCGCTGAAAAGCCTCAAGGTGGCCCCGACCGGCGCCGACCCGGCGAAACTGCCGGTGACCTTCGAGCCGCGCGGCTGAACGCGCGCCGGAACCGGGCGGAATCACGCGGATCGACGCACCACGGGGCGGGACAACGGGGAACAACAGCCGAAACCGGAAGAACCGGGAAGAGGCCCGGGAAACCGGGAGACCCCGGAGAGCCCGGACGCCCCAGTAACCGAGAAAGAGATTGAGGCCGGATCCCGTGACGTCGATCACCCCGGACGGCGAGGAACGGAACGCCTTCCGCCCCTTGTTTCGCGACCCGCCCGGTGGGCCGGGTACGCTCACCGCCGTGCCACATGCTGATCAGTCCCACACCCCGTCCCCCGACGCGCCGCCGACGGGGGACGCCCCGAGGCGAGTCCCCGCGAACCCCCCGGGGGCGCCACGCCCCCAACGGGTCCACCCGACGCCGGTGGCGAAGCTGGCGGATCAGCTGGGCGCCGAGCTCCCCCCGGGCGCCGCCGGCGCGGCGGTCACCGGCATCACCCACGACTCCCGCGCGGTGCGCCCCGGCGACATCTACGCCGCGCTCCCCGGAGCCCGCCTGCACGGCGCCGACTTCGCCGGACAGGCCGCCGGCCTCGGCGCCGCGGCCGTCCTCACCGACCCGTCCGGTGCCGAGCGGGCCACCGCCACCGGCCTCCCGGTCCTCGTCGTGGACGATCCCCGCGGCCGGATGGGCGAACTGGCCGTCACGGTCTACGGCGACCCGGGCCGCGATCTCCTCCAGATCGGCATCACCGGCACCTCCGGCAAGACCACCACCGCTTACATGATCGACGGCGGTCTCCGGGCCGCGGCCGCCGCCCGCCGCCGGCACCCGGTCACCGGCGCGGACGACGGCGGGGACGGGGAGGACGGCGGCGCCGCCGAACCCACCGGTCTCATCGGCACCGTCGAGTCCCGGATCGGCGACGAGCGCATCAAGAGCGAGCGCACCACCCCGGAGGCCACCGACCTCCAGGCGCTCTTCGCCGTGATGCGCGAGCGCGGTGTCCGCTCGGTCACCATGGAGGTCTCCAGCCACGCCCTGGTCCTCGGGCGGGTCGACGGCTGCGTGTTCGACGTCGCCGTCTTCAACAACCTCAGCCCCGAACACCTGGACTTCCACCCGGACATGGAGGACTACTTCCGGGCGAAGGCCCAGCTGTTCACCGACCGCCGCAGCCGCGCCGGCGTCGTCAACCTCGACGACGAGTACGGCCGCCGCCTGGTCCACGAGTCCGAGGTCCCGGTCACCACCTTCTCCGCGGAGGGCCATCCGGACGCCGACTGGCGCGCCGAGGAGATCGAGGTCGGCCCGCTCGGCTCCACCTTCACCGCCGTCGGCCCCAAGGGCGAGTCCGTGCGGGCCGCCGCGCCGCTGCCGGGCCCGTTCAACGTCGCCAACGCCCTCGCCGCGGTCACCGCCCTCGTCGTCGCCGGCGTCGACCCGCAGACGGCGGCCGACGGCGTCGCCGGGATCCCCGGGGTCCCCGGCCGGCTGGAGCGGGTCGACGAGGGCCAGCCGTATCTCGCCTTCGTCGACTACGCGCACAAGCCCGACGCCGTGGAGTCCGTTCTCCGCGCGGTCCGCCGGGTCACCGACGGCAGGATCCACGCGGTGCTCGGCTGCGGCGGCGACCGCGACCCGCACAAGCGCCGCCCGATGGGCGCGGCGCTGGCCCGGCTCTCCGACACCGCCGTGCTCACCTCCGACAACCCGCGCTCCGAGGACCCCCTGGCGATCCTCGCCGTGATGCTCACCGGTGCCTCCGAGGTCCCGGTCCACGAGCGCGGCGACGTCCTGCTGCACGCCGACCGCGCCGAGGCCATCGCCGCGGCCGTCGCCCGGGCCGAGCCCGGTGACGCGGTGCTGGTCCTCGGCAAGGGACACGAACAGGGCCAGCACATCGCGGGCGTGGTCCGCGCCTTCGACGACCGCGAGGTGCTGGGCGGGGCCATCCGCGCCCGTGCCGCCGCGGAGCGCGCCACCCCGGCGGAAGCCGGCGGCGCGCTCCCTCCGCACTCCACCGACCAGGGATGACAGACCGCCATGCGCGCACACGCCTTCACCCGGCAGCCGTCCGGCCCCCGCGGGGGTGACCGGTGATCGACCTCTCGCTCGCCGAGATCACCGCCGCCGTCTCCGGCCGTCCGCACGACATACCGGACCTCGGCGCCCGGGTCACCGGCTCCGTCGAGATCGACTCGCGGAAGGCGGGCCCGGGCGGCCTGTTCGCCGCGTTCGCCGGTGAGAACGTGGACGGCCACGACTACGCACGGCAGGCCGTCGAGCGGGGAGCGGTCGCCGTTCTCGCCGCCCGGCCCGTCGGCGTCCCGGCGATCGTCGTCGACGACGTCACGGCCGCGCTCGGCGCGCTGGCCCGCGAGGTCGTCCGGCGGCTGGGCACCACCGTCGTCGCGCTGACCGGCTCGGCCGGCAAGACCAGCACCAAGGACCTGCTCGCCCAGCTCCTGCAGCGGATCGGCCCGACGGTCTGGCCGCCCGGCTCCCTCAACAACGAAATCGGGCTGCCGCTGACCGCCCTGCGCGCCGAGGCGACGACCCGTCACCTCGTCCTGGAGATGGGCGCCCGCGGCAAGGGGCACATCCGGTACCTCGCGGAGCTCACCCCGCCGCGGATCGGCGTCGTGCTCAACGTCGGGACCGCGCACGTCGGCGAGTTCGGCGGCAAGGAGCAGATCGCCGAGGCCAAGGGCGAGCTGCCCGAGGCGCTGCCGCCGGCCGCGGAGGGCGGCCTGGCCGTCCTCAACGCCGACGACCCGCTGGTGCGCGCCATGGCGGGCCGTACCCGGGCCCGTACCGTCCTGTTCGGCGAGTCCGCGGACGCCGGCGTCCGGGCCGAGGACATCCGCCTCACGGACACCGGGCAGCCCGCCTTCACACTTCGCACCCCCACCGGGTGCAGTGCCGTGACCCTGCGGCTGTACGGTGAGCACCACGTGTCGAACGCGCTCGCCGCGGCCGCCGTCGCCCATGAGTTGGGCATGCCTGCCGACGAGATCGCCACCGCGCTCTCCGAGGCCGGCCAGCTCTCCCGCTGGCGCATGGAGGTCACCGAGCGCCCGGACGGCGTGACGGTCGTCAACGACGCCTACAACGCGAACCCCGACTCCGTGCGGGCGGCGCTCCGTGCGCTCGTCGCCATGGGCAAGGGGCGTCGTACGTGGGCCGTGCTCGGCGAGATGGCCGAGCTCGGCGAGGAGTCACTCGCCGAGCACGACGCGGTCGGGCGGCTGGCCGTCCGGCTCAACGTCAGCAAGCTTGTGGCGGTCGGGGGCCGGGAGGCCGCCTGGCTCGACATGGGTGCCAAGAACGAGGGTTCGTGGGGTGAGGAGTCGGTGCACGTGTCCGACGCACGGGCGGCGGTCGACCTTATGCGCAGAGAACTGCGCCCGGGCGACGTCGTGCTGGTGAAGGCGTCCCGTTCGGTGGGGCTGGAGCGGGTGGCGCAGGAGCTGCTCGCCGACGGCGGCGCGGCCGCGGGCGAGGGTGAGGTCGCCGGCCGATGAGGCAGATCCTCTTCTCCGGAGTCATCGGGCTCTTCCTGACCCTGGTCGGCACTCCGCTGCTGATCAAACTGCTGGCCCGCAAGGGCTACGGCCAGTACATCCGGGACGACGGCCCGCGCGGGCACCACGGCAAGCGCGGCACCCCCACCATGGGTGGCATCGCCTTCATCCTGGCCACGCTCATCGCGTACGCCCTCACCAAGGTGATCACCGCCACGAACCCCACCTTCTCGGGTCTCCTGGTGCTCTTCCTGATGGCGGGTATGGGCCTGGTCGGCTTCCTGGACGACTACATCAAGATCGTCAAGCAGCGGAGCCTCGGTCTGCGCGCCAAGGCGAAGATGGCCGGCCAGCTGATCGTCGGCATCGCCTTCGCGGTCCTGTCGCTCAACTTCGCGGACGGCCGGGGCCAGACACCGGCCTCCGACAAGCTGTCCTTCACGCAGGACTTCGGCTGGTCGCTCGGCCCGGTCATCTTCGTGATCTGGGCGCTGTTCATGATCCTCGCGATGTCGAACGGCGTGAACCTGACCGACGGCCTCGACGGCCTGGCCACCGGCGCCTCCGTGATGGTCTTCGGCGCCTACACCTTTATCGGCGTCTGGCAGCACCAGGAGTCCTGCGCCTACGCCGAGCGGCTGACCAACCCCGCCGCCTGCTTCGAGGTCCGCGACCCGCTGGACCTGGCCGTGGTGGCCTCCGCCCTGATGGGCGCCTGCTTCGGCTTCCTGTGGTGGAACACCTCGCCCGCCAAGATCTTCATGGGCGACACCGGTTCGCTGGCGCTCGGCGGCGCGCTCGCCGGCCTGGCGATCGTCTCCCGCACGGAGCTCCTGCTCGCCCTGCTCGGCGGCCTCTTCGTCCTGATCACGATGTCCGTCGTCATCCAGGTCGGCTCCTTCCGCCTCACCGGGAAGCGGGTCTTCCGGATGGCGCCGCTCCAGCACCACTTCGAGCTCAAGGGCTGGAGCGAAGTGCTGGTCGTGGTCAGATTCTGGATCATCCAGGGCATGTGCGTGATCGTCGGTCTCGGGCTCTTCTACGCGGGCTGGGCGGCGGGCAAGTGAACTGGACCGGCACCCGTGTCACCGTCGCCGGACTCGGTGTCTCCGGGGTCCCCGCAGCGCGCGTGCTGCGGGGCCTCGGTGCCCGGGTCACCGTGGTCAACGACGGCGACGACGAACGGTCGCGGCGGCAGGCCGCCGAACTGGAGGCGCTGGGCGTCACGGTCCGCCTGGGCGACGGCGCCACCCTCCCCGAGTCCACCGAACTCGTCGTCACCGCCCCCGGGTGGCAGCCGGACAAGCCGCTCTTCCGGGCCGCGGCCGAGGCCGGCGTCCCTGTCTGGGGCGATGTGGAGCTGGCCTGGCGCCTGCGCGGCCCGGACGCCGCGCCCTGGCTCGCCGTCACCGGCACCAACGGCAAGACCACCACGGTCCGGATGCTCGCCGCCATCCTGGAGGCCGCCGGGCTGCGCACCGCCGCCGTCGGCAACATCGGCGTCTCCGTCCTGGACGCCGTCCTCACCGAGCAGCGGGAGGGCGCCGCGCCGTACGACGTGCTGGCCGTCGAACTCTCCAGCTACCAGCTGCACTGGGCGCCCAGCCTGCGCGCGCACTCCGCCACCGTCCTCAACCTGGCGCCCGACCACCTCGACTGGCACGGCTCGATGGAGGCGTACGCCGCCGACAAGGGCCGGGTCTACCGGGGCAACACGGTCGCCTGCGTCTACAACGCGGCCGACAAGGCCACCGAGGAACTGGTGCGCGCCGCCGACGTGGAGGAGGGCTGCCGCGCCATCGGCTTCACGCTCGGCCCCCCGGCGCCCTCCCAGCTCGGTGTCGTCGACGGCATCCTCGTCGACCGCGCGTTCGTGGCGGACCGTCAGAAGCAGGCCCAGGAGCTGGCCGAGGTCTCCGACGTCAACCCGCCGGTCCCGCACAACATCGCCAACGCCCTCGCCGCCGCGGCCCTGGCCCGCGCCTACGGCGTCGAGCCGCGCGCCGTACGGGACGGCCTGCGGGCGTTCCGGCCCGAACCGCACCGCATCGCGCGGGTCGCGGAGATCGGCGGCGTCACGTACATCGACGACTCCAAGGCGACCAACACCCATGCCGCCGAGGCCTCCCTGACCGCCTACGACCCCGTCGTCTGGATCGCCGGCGGCCTCGCCAAGGGCGCCAGGTTCGACGAGCTGGTGGCGGCGGCCTCCGGACGGCTGCGCGGGGCGGTCCTGATGGGCGCCGACCGGGCCCTCATCCGCGAAGCCCTGACGCGACACGCCCCGGATGTCCCGGTCGCCGAGCTCGACCGGACCGACACTGGGGCGATGGCGGCGGCGGTCCGGGAAGCGGCGGCGCTCGCCCGGCCGGGAGACACCGTTCTGCTGGCCCCCGCCTGCGCCTCGATGGACATGTTCGTCAACTACGGCAAGCGCGGCGAGGCCTTCGCCGAGGCCGTACGCGAGCTCGGGGCCGGGCATGGGGGACAGGGACGCTGACCGGGCCGCCCCCCGTGCCCGGCCGGCCGCCCGGCACCCGGCAGCCCGACTGGAGGGGACATGACGGCCGAGCGGCCCCGCATCCCGACACGTGAGCGAGCCCCGGCACGTCCCCGCCCGGCACGGTCCGGCGGGGCGGGCCGGAGCCGCACCGCCCCGGCCCGCCCCGGACGCCGCCCCTCCGGCCGCTCCGGCCCGGTGCACCGGCTGCGGCACCTCAGGGACCGTCTGCGGCGCGCCTGGGACCGTCCGCTGACGGCCTATTACCTGATCCTGGGCAGCGGGCTGCTGCTGACCGTGCTGGGCCTGGTGATGGTCTTCTCCGCCTCCCAGATCCAGGCGCTCCGCTCCGACCTGCCCTCCACCTACTTCTTCGGCAAGCAGCTGCTGGCCGCCGGGATCGGCGCGGGCCTGCTCCTGCTGGCCTCCCGGATGCCGGTCCGTCTCCACCGCGCCCTGGCGTACCCGCTGCTCGCCGTCTGCCTGGTGCTGCTGGTGCTGGTCCAGATCCCCGGCGTCGGGCACGCGGTGAAGGGCAATCAGAACTGGATCCAGCTCGGCGGCCCGTTCCAGCTCCAGCCCAGCGAGTTCGGGAAACTCGCGCTCGTCCTCTGGGGCGCCGACCTGCTCGCGCGCAAGCGGGAGAAGAAGCTGCTGACCCAGTGGAAGCACCTGCTGGTGCCGCTGGTCCCGGTCGCCTTCCTGGTGCTCGGACTGATCATGCTCGGCGGCGACATGGGCACGGCCATCATCCTGACCGCGATCCTCTTCGGCCTGCTCTGGCTGGCCGGCGCCCCCACCCGGCTGTTCGCCGGGGTGCTCGCGGTCGCCGGGCTCATCGGCGCGCTGTTCATCGGGACCAACCCCAACCGGATGGCCCGCCTGGAGTGCATCGGTGCCACCGACCCCGGCCCGCAGGACCAGTGCTGGCAGGCCGTCCACGGGATATACGCTCTGGCCAACGGCAACTGGTTCGGTGCCGGCCTCGGCGCAAGCGTGGAGAAATGGGGTGAACTACCCGAACCACACACCGACTTCATCTTCGCCGTGACAGGGGAGGAACTCGGCCTGGCGGGGACGCTGTCGGTGCTCGCCCTCTACGCGGCTCTAGGCTATGCGGGTATCCGCGTGGCCGGACGCACGGAGGACCCCTTCGTCAGGTACGCCGCGGGAGGTGTGACCACCTGGATCACGGCCCAGGCCGTGGTCAACATCGGTGCGGTGCTCGGCCTGCTGCCGATCGCCGGAGTCCCGCTCCCGCTGGTCTCCTACGGGGGGTCGGCCCTGCTGCCGACCCTGTTCGCCGTCGGGCTGATGATCGCGTTCGCGCGCAGTGAGCCCGCCGCCCGGGCGGCCCTGGCCATGCGGCAGCCTCGTCTGAGGCGGTTTTACCCGGGAAAGCGGCTGGCCCGGGCGGGAAGGAACACGATGAGACGGCGCGCGGAGCGGCCGCCGTCCGGAGAGCGGTGAATTTCGGTGCATGTCGTACTCGCCGGTGGGGGGACCGCCGGCCACATCGAGCCCGCGCTCGCCCTCGCGGATGCCCTGCGGAGGCACGACCCGGCCGTGGGAATCACGGCCCTGGGAACGGAGCGCGGACTCGAGACCCGGCTCGTACCCGAGCGGGGCTACGAACTGGGGCTGATCCCGGCCGTACCGCTGCCGCGCAAGCCCACGCCGGAACTGATCACCGTTCCCGGCCGGCTGCGCGGCACCATCAAGGCCGCGGAGCAGATCCTGGAGCGCACCAAGGCCGACTGCGTGGTGGGGTTCGGCGGCTATGTGGCGCTGCCCGGCTATCTCGCGGCCAAGCGGCTGGGGGTGCCGATCATCGTCCACGAGGCCAACGCGCGCCCCGGCCTCGCCAACAAGATCGGCTCGCGGTACGCGGCGGCCGTCGCGGTGAGCACCCCGGACAGCAAGCTGCGCGGCGCCCGTTACGTGGGCATTCCGCTGCGCCGCTCCATCGCCACCCTGGACCGGGCGGCGGCCCGGCCGGAGGCCCGGGCCGCGTTCGGCCTGGACCAGAACCTGCCGACCCTGCTGGTGTCCGGCGGATCGCAGGGCGCGCGGCGGCTGAACGAGGTCGTGCAGACGGTGGCTCCGGCGCTCCAGCGTGCGGGCATCCAGATCCTGCACGCGGTCGGCCCCAAGAACGAACTGCCGCGGGCCGACAACATGCCGGGCATGCCGCCGTACATCCCCGTCTCGTACGTGGACCGGATGGACCTGGCCTACGCGGCGGCGGACATGATGCTCTGCCGGGCGGGCGCGATGACGGTCGCCGAGCTGTCGGCCGTCGGGCTGCCCGCCGCCTATGTGCCGCTGCCCATCGGCAACGGTGAACAGCGGCTCAACGCCCAGCCGGTGGTCAAGGCGGGCGGCGGACTCCTGGTGGACGACGCCGAACTGACGCCCGAGTGGGTACAGCAGCAGGTGGTGCCGGTGCTCACCGACGCCTACCGGCTGCACGAGATGTCGCGCGCGGCCGCCGACTTCGGCCGCCGGGACGCCGACGAACTGCTGGTCGGCATGGTCTACGAGGCGATCGCGGCACGCCGGGCCGGCTGACGGCCGCGGAGGACAGCGCGCGGAACGCGGGAAGGCAGGGGAGCGTGGCCGGACAGACGACCGCCCGGCGCGGCGGAAACGGGCTGTCGCCGTCCGGCCCGTCCCCGGAACCGGCCGGGCGGGAGCGTCCGCGCCGGTGGCGCCCGCGTGGAGACCGGCTCGTCTTCTGGGCCCTGGGCCTGGCCCTGTCCGCGGCCGGTGTCTTCTGGTTCCTGTACGGCTCGCCGTGGGTGCGGGTGGAGCGGGTGACGGTCGACGGGACCGGGGTGCTGACCCCGGAGCAGGTCCGCCGGGCGGCCGCCGTTCCGCTCGGCGCCCCTCTGGTTTCCGTCGACACCGACGCGGTCGCCGCCCGGCTGCGGGAAAAACTCCCGCGTGTCGACTCCGTCGAGGTCGTACGCTCTTGGCCGCACGAGGTCGGTCTGAAGGTGACGGAGCGAAAGCCCGCGGTGCTTATCGAAAAGGGCGGAAAGTTCATCGAAGTGGACGGTGAGGGTGTGCTTTTCGCCACGGTGAGCCAACCGCCCAAGGGCGTACCGCTGCTGGAAATGGACGCCGCCCGGTCACCGAGTCTGCGTCGTTTCGGAGCGGAACGGCTGCGGAGGGAGGCAGCCGGTGTCGCGGCCGGGCTGCCTGCCCCGATTCACCGGGAGACCCGTGCCCTGGTGGTCCGTTCCTACGACTCCGTCACGCTGGAACTGACGGGCGGCCGGACCGTGGTCTGGGGTTCGCCCGAACGCTCGGAACAGAAGGCGGGGACGCTTCTCGCATTGCTGAAAAGCGCGCGGGGAGCCGACCACTTCGATGTGAGCTCTCCCAGCGCCCCGGCGGTCTCCGGGAGTTGACCCCGGCTCATCCGGCCCGCACCCTGGTGCCCCACCACGACGCGCGATCACATAGGGTGAAAAGAAAAGCGGCAGGTTCGGCGTGTTCGTTGAACGCGCGGCACTTGTCGACTTAGTGTCTCGTTCGAAGGCTCCAAGGGGCAGACACACTGGTAACCCTAAACTTCACGGTTAGGGTTCGGGTCGGCACTTCGAACCGGCCCTCAGGCATACGTAACTCGAGGCGAGAGGCCTTCGACGTGGCAGCACCGCAGAACTACCTCGCAGTCATCAAGGTCGTCGGCATCGGCGGCGGTGGCGTCAACGCCATCAACCGGATGATCGAGGTCGGTCTCAAGGGCGTCGAGTTCATCGCGATCAACACGGACGCGCAGGCCCTGCTGATGAGCGACGCGGACGTCAAACTCGACGTCGGCCGTGAGCTCACCCGGGGCCTCGGCGCCGGCGCCAACCCCGATGTCGGCCGCAAGGCGGCCGAGGACCACCGCGAGGAGATCGAGGAGGTTCTCAAGGGGGCCGACATGGTCTTCGTCACCGCGGGCGAGGGCGGTGGCACGGGCACCGGCGGCGCCCCCGTGGTCGCCGGCATCGCCCGCTCCCTGGGGGCGCTGACCATCGGCGTGGTCACCCGCCCCTTCACCTTCGAGGGCCGGCGCCGGGCGAACCAGGCCGAGGACGGCATCGCCGGCCTGCGCGACGAGGTCGACACCCTCATCGTGATCCCCAACGACCGGCTGCTGTCGATCTCCGACCGCCAGGTCAGCGTGCTCGACGCCTTCAAGTCCGCGGACCAGGTCCTGCTGTCGGGCGTCCAGGGCATCACCGACCTCATCACCACCCCGGGGCTCATCAACCTCGACTTCGCGGATGTGAAGTCCGTGATGTCCGAGGCGGGATCGGCGCTCATGGGCATCGGCTCGGCGCGCGGCGACGACCGCGCCGTGGCCGCCGCCGAGATGGCGATCTCCTCGCCGCTGCTGGAGGCGTCCATCGACGGCGCCCGCGGGGTGCTGCTCTCCATCTCCGGCGGCTCCGACCTCGGTCTGTTCGAGATCAACGAGGCCGCGCAGCTGGTCAGCGAGGCGGCCCACCCCGAGGCCAACATCATCTTCGGCGCGGTCATCGACGACGCCCTCGGCGACGAGGTCCGGGTCACCGTGATCGCGGCCGGGTTCGACGGCGGCCAGCCGCCCTCGAAGAGCCAGAGCCGGGACAAGGTGCTCGGCTCCTACGGCGGCCGCGAGGAGACGCCCGCGCCCGCTCCGGCGGAGAGCCGCCCGTCCTTCGGCGGACTCGGCAGCGTCACCCCCTCCCGCGAGGAGGAGCCCGAGCCGGCCGAGGCGGCCCCGGTCGCCGACGTCCCCTCGCCGCCGGCCGCGCCCCCGCAGGTGCCCCCGGCCCGTCCGTACTCGGACAGCCAGGCCGAGGAGCTCGACGTGCCGGACTTCCTCAAGTAGCCCTGGTCCGCACGTGATAGGGGAACAGTACGAGACGGGCGGCGCCCGCTTCGCCTTCACCGACCGGTGGGGCGGGGTGAGCGCCGCTCCGTATGCCGAGCTCAATCTCGGCGGCGCGGTCGGCGACGACCCCTCGGCCGTCCGCAAGAACCGCGGGCTCGCCGCGGAGTCGCTGGGGATCGCCCCGGAGCGGGTGGTCTGGATGAACCAGGTGCACGGCCGGGACGTGGCCGTGGTCGACGGCCCCTGGGAGGGAACGGCGGGCGACGCCGTCGACGCGGTGGTGACGGCCCGCCGGGGACTCGCCCTCGCGGTGCTCACCGCGGACTGCGTTCCGGTCCTGCTGGCCGACCCGGTCGCCGGAATCGCGGGCGCCGCCCACGCGGGCCGTCCCGGACTCGCCGCCGGAGTGGTCCCGGCACTGGTCGGAGCCATGGTGCGGCTGGGTGCCGAACCCTCCCGGCTCGTCGCGCACACCGGCCCGGCCATCTGCGGCCGTTGCTACGAGGTCCCGGCGGGGATGCGGGACGAGGTCGCCGCCGTGGTGCCCGGCGCCCGGGCCGTCACGGCCTGGGGCACGCCCGCCCTCGACGTGCCGGCCGGTGTCCGGGAGCAGCTGTCCGGGCTCGGGGTGGAGGGGGCGGTCTCGTCGACCGTCTGCACCCGCGAATCGGCGGACCATTTCTCGTACCGCGGCGAGCGCACCACCGGGCGCCTGGCCTCCTATGTCTGGTTGGACGGATGAGCGTGACCGATCGCAGGGCCGAACTGGCCGCCAACCTGGGGCGGGTGGAGGGGCGCATCGCCTCCGCCTGCGCCGCGGCGGGCCGGAAGCGGGAGGAGGTGACCCTGATCGTGGTCACCAAGACCTACCCGGCCTCGGACGTGCGGCTCCTCGCCGGACTGGGCGTCCGGCACGTCGCGGAGAACCGGGACCAGGATGCCGCGCCGAAGGCGGCGGAATGCGCGGACCTGCCGCTGACCTGGCACTTCGTCGGCCAGTTGCAGACCAACAAAGTCCGTTCCGTGGTCAGTTATGCCGATGTGGTGCATTCCGTGGACCGCCCCAGACTCGTCAGCGCGCTGTCCGCGGCGGCGGTCCGGGCCGGCCGTGAACCGGTCTGCCTGATCCAGGTCGCCCTGGACGCCGGGTCCGGCGAGGCGGCGGGCCGGGGCGGCGCCGCGCCCGGCGCGGTACCGGAGTTGGGGGACGCGATCGCGGCCGCCGGCGGTCTGCGGCTCGGCGGCGTGATGACCGTGGCGCCGCTCACCGGCCCTTACGCCGGGCGTCAACGGGACGCCTTCGAGCGGCTGTTGGAAATCTCATCCGGCCTGCGGGCGCGTCATCCTGCTGCGAACATGGTCTCAGCGGGTATGAGTACGGATCTCGAGGACGCCATCGGGGCCGGAGCGACACATGTACGCGTCGGTACTGCGGTACTCGGAGTCAGGCCCGGCCTCCGGTAACGTCGCCAAGAAGTCGGACCACAGCAGAAAATATGGTCGGTTCCGCCCCCGGGCGGGCGGGCCGAGTGGATCCAGGGCGGCCGGTGACGGAGCCGATCCACCACAGAGCGGAGGACGCAGAACATGGCCGGCGCGATGCGCAAGATGGCGGTCTACCTCGGCCTCGTGGAGGACGATGGGTACGACGGCCGGGGGTTCGACCCCGATGACGAGTTCGAACCCGAGCCGGAGCCCGAGCGGGCGCACCGGCAGCACCAGCCGCACCAGGCGGACCGAATGGAACGGGGCGAACCGGACGAACCGGTAAGAGTCGCCCAACCTCCCGCGCAGCGTGAACCGGTGGCCGTCACGGCCGAAAGCGGGCGTCCCGCCCGTATCGCCCCCGTGGCGTCCATCACACCCGAACGCCAGAGCCTGGAGAAGAACGCACCGGTGATCATGCCCAAGGTCGTCTCCGATCGCGAGCCCTACCGCATCACGACGCTCCACCCCCGGACCTACAACGAGGCCCGTACCATCGGGGAACACTTCCGTGAGGGCACTCCGGTGATCATGAATCTGACGGAGATGGGCGACACCGACGCGAAGCGACTTGTCGACTTCGCGGCGGGCCTGGTCTTCGGTCTGCATGGCAGCATTGAGCGAGTGACGCAGAAGGTGTTCCTGCTGTCGCCTGCTAACGTCGATGTCACGGCGGAGGACAAAGCCCGTATCGCTGAGGGCGGGTTCTTCAACCAGAGCTGAGACGCAACAACCGGCCGTACGGCCCGAGACGAAGTGCAAGGGGAGAGGGAAGCGCGGGATGGACATCGCACTGCAGGTGATCTACATCGCGCTGATGTGCTTCCTGATTGTGCTGATTTTCCGGTTGGTCATGGATTATGTCTTCCAGTTCGCCCGGTCGTGGCAACCCGGCAAGGCGATGGTGGTGCTCCTGGAAGCGACCTACACTGTGACCGATCCGCCACTCAAGCTTCTGCGGCGGTTCATTCCGCCGCTGCGTCTCGGGGGCGTGGCGCTCGACCTGTCCTTCTTCGTACTGATGATCATCGTCTACATCCTGATCTCCGTCGTGAGGCAGCTGTGAACGATACGGTCTTGCCGATATGCCGACGACTACGTTGAGGTGAAGAGATGCCGTTGACCCCTGAGGACGTTCGGAACAAGCAGTTCACGACCGTCCGCCTCCGAGAGGGCTATGACGAGGACGAGGTCGATGCCTTCCTCGACGAGGTCGAAGCCGAGCTGACCCGGCTGCTGCGCGAGAACGAGGACCTGCGGGCCAAGCTCGCGGCCGCGACGCGCGCCGCCGCGCAGAACCAGCAACAACAGGGCATGCGCAAACCGCCGGAGCAGCAGGAGAGGCCCGGCGGGCCGGTGCCCGCCGCCATATCGGGCCCGCAGCCGGTGCCGCCGCAGCAGCAGATGGGCCCGCCCCAGCTGCCCGGTGGAGCACCTCAGCTGCCCGCAGGTCCCGGTGGCCACGGCCCGCAGGGCGGCCCCGGCATGCACGGCCCCGGCCCGATGCAGGGTGGTCCCGGTCACATGGGCGGTCCGATGGGCGGCCCCGGCGGCCCCGGGCAGCACATGCAGCAGCACCAGGGCCCCGGCGGTCACATGGGCCACGGTCCCGGCCCCGGCGGTCCGGGCGACGGCGGTGCCGCGCGCGTGCTGTCGCTCGCGCAGCAGACCGCGGACCAGGCGATCGCGGAGGCCCGTTCCGAGGCCAACAAGATCGTCGGTGAGGCCCGCAGCCGTGCCGAGGGTCTGGAGCGGGACGCCCGCGCCAAGGCCGACGCCCTGGAGCGGGACGCCCAGGAGAAGCACCGTGTCGCGATGGGCTCCCTGGAGTCCGCGCGCGCCACGCTGGAGCGCAAGGTCGAGGACCTGCGCGGCTTCGAGCGGGAGTACCGCACCCGTCTGAAGTCGTACCTGGAGAGCCAGCTGCGCCAGCTGGAGAACCAGGCCGACGACTCGCTGGCCCCGCCGCGCAGCGGCCCGCCGGCGCCGTCCCTGCCGCCGTCCCCCTCCATGGCCGGTGCCGGCTCGATGGGCGGGCACATGGGCAACCAGTCCATGGGCGGTCCCTCGGGCGGCAACGGCGGTCCGTCCTACGGAGGCCAGCAGCAGATGTCGCCGGCCATGACGCAGCCGATGGCACCGGTGCGGCCGCAGGGCCCGTCGCCGATGCAGCAGGCACCGTCGCCGATGCGCGGCTTCCTCATCGACGAGGACGACAACTGATCGCGGCGCCTTAGGGCGCGCACCGTCGGCATATCACAGGTCCGGGCCCGGAGGGATTCCCTCCGGGCCCGGACCTGTGCGCGTCCGCGGGTGGTGTCCCCCCGAGGGCGCCGACGGGGCCCGGCCGGCTTCCGCGCGGCCGGGCCCCGTCCCCGAGATGCCGGCTCAGGCCTCCGTCTTGCGGAGACGGAAGGTGAGGGCCAGGCCCTCGTCGGTGAAGGGCTCGCCGTACGTCTCGTCCGGCCCGGGAGCAGCTCCCGCGCCGGCGAAGTCGGCCGCCAGGACCTCGTCCGCGATCAGGGCCGCGTGCTCGGTGAGCGCCGCCCGGGTCTCCGGCTCCGTGGACTCCCAGCGGAGGGCGATGCGGTCCGCCACGTCCAGGCCGCTGTTCTTGCGGGCCTCCTGGATCAGCCGGATCGCGTCCCGGGCCAGTCCCGCGCGGCGCAGCTCCGGGGTGATCTCCAGATCCAGGGCCACGGTGGCTCCCGCGTCGGAGGCGACCGACCAGCCCTCGCGCGGGGTCTCCGTGATGACGACCTCCTCCGGGGCGAGCGTGACCGTCTCGCCGTCCACCTCGACCGACGCGGTGCCCTCGCGCAGGGCGCGGGAGAGCGCCGCGGCGTCCGCCTGGGCGATCGCCTTGGCCACCGCCTGGACCCCCTTGCCGAACCGCTTGCCCAGGGCCCGGAAGTTGGCCTTCGCCGTGGTGTCGACGAGGGAGCCGCCGACGGCCGAGAGGGAGTCGAGGGAGCTGACGTTCAGCTCCTCGGTGATCTGGGCCCGCAGCTCCGGCGAGAGGGCGTCGAAGCCCGCGGCGGCGACCAGCGCGCGCGACAGCGGCTGCCGGGTCTTGACCCCCGACTCGGCGCGGGTCGCCCGGCCCAGCTCCACCAGCCGCCGGACCAGCAGCATCCGCTCCGAGAGCTCCCGGTCGACGAGCGCGGCCTCCGGCTCGGGCCAGGTGGAGAGGTGCACCGAGTCCGGGGCGTCCGGGGTGACCGGGACGACCAGGTCCTGCCAGACCCGCTCGGTGATGAACGGGACCAGCGGGGCCATCAGCCGGGTGACGGTCTCCACGACCTCGTGGAGGGTGCGCAGCGCCGCGGCGTCGCCCTGCCAGAAGCGGCGGCGGGAGCGGCGGACGTACCAGTTGGAGAGGTCGTCGACGAAGGCCGAGACCAGCTTTCCGGCGCGCTGGGTGTCGTAGCCCTCCAGCGCCTCGGTGACCTCGCCGACCAGGGTGTTGAGCTCGCTCAGCAGCCAGCGGTCGAGGACCGGGCGGTCCGCCGGGGCCGGGTCCGAGGCGCTCGGCGCCCAGCCCGAGGTGCGGGCGTAGAGGGCCTGGAAGGCGACCGTGTTCCAGTAGGTGAGGAGCGTCTTGCGGACGACCTCCTGGATGGTGCCGTGGCCCACGCGGCGCGCGGCCCAGGGGGAACCGCCGGCGGCCATGAACCAGCGCACGGCGTCGGCCCCGTGCCGGTCCATGAGCGGGATCGGCTGGAGGATGTTGCCCAGGTGCTTGGACATCTTCCGGCCGTCCTCGGCGAGGATGTGGCCCAGGCAGACCACGTTCTCGTAGGAGGACTTGTCGAACACCAGGGTGCCGACGGCCATGAGCGTGTAAAACCAGCCGCGGGTCTGGTCGATGGCCTCCGAGATGAACTGCGCCGGGTAGCGCTTCTCGAAGATCTCCTTGTTCTTGTACGGGTAGCCCCACTGCGCGAACGGCATCGAGCCGGAGTCGTACCAGGCGTCGATGACCTCCGGCACGCGCGTGGCCTCCAGCGAGCAGCCCTCGGCGGTGCAGGGGAAGACGACCTCGTCGATGTACGGGCGGTGCGGGTCGAGTTCCGACTGGTCGGTGCCGGTGAGCTCGGTGAGTTCGGCCAGCGAGCCGACGCAGGTGAGGTGGTTCTCCGCGCAGCGCCAGATGGGCAGCGGGGTGCCCCAGTAGCGGTTGCGGGAGAGCGCCCAGTCGATGTTGTTGTTCAGCCAGTCGCCGAAGCGGCCGTACTTGACCGACTCCGGGTACCAGTTGGTGCGGTCGTTCTCGCGGAGCAGGGCGTCCTTGACCTGGGTGGTGCGGATGTACCAGGACGGCTGCGCGTAGTAGAGCAGCGCGGTGTGGCAGCGCCAGCAGTGCGGATAGCTGTGCTCGTACGGCAGGTGGCGGAAGAGGAGGCCGCGGCTGTCGAGGTCGGCGACCAGGTCCTCGTCCGCCTTCTTGAAGAACTGGCCGCCGACGAGCGGCAGTTCCTCCTCGAAGGTGCCGTCGGGGCGTACGGGGTTGACGACCGGCAGCCCGTAGGAGCGGCAGACCTTGAGGTCGTCCTCACCGAACGCGGGGGACTGGTGCACCAGACCCGTGCCGTCCTCGGTGGTGACGTACTCGGCGTTGACGACGAAGTGCGGCGCGGGCTCACCCTCGCCCGGCGCGGGGAACTCCAGCAGGGCGAACGGGCGCTCGTACGCCCAGCGCTCCATCTCGGCCCCGGTGAAGGACTGCCCGGTGGCCTCCCAGCCCTCGCCCAGCGCCTTCTCCAGCAGCGGTTCGGCGACGACGAGCTTCTCGCTGCCGTCCGTGGCGACGACGTAGCGCACGCCCGGGTGGGCGGCGACGGCCGTGTTGGACACCAGGGTCCACGGGGTCGTCGTCCAGACCAGCAGGGCCGCCTCACCGGCGAGCGGGCCGGAGGTCAGCGGGAAGCGCACGTAGACCGAGGGGTCGACGACGGTCTCGTACCCCTGGGCGAGTTCGTGGTCGGAGAGGCCGGTGCCGCAGCGCGGGCACCAGGGGGCGACCCGGTGGTCCTGCACCAGCAGGCCCTTGGCGAAGATCTCCTTCAGCGACCACCAGACGCTCTGGACGTACTCCGGGTCCATGGTGCGGTAGGCGTCGTCGAGATCGACCCAGTAGCCCATGCGCGTGGTGAGTTCGGCGAAGGCGTCGGTGTGGCGGGTCACCGACTCGCGGCACTTCGCGTTGAACTCCGCGATGCCGTACGCCTCGATGTCCTTCTTGCCGTTGAAGCCGAGCTCCTTCTCGACCGCCAGCTCGACCGGCAGCCCGTGGCAGTCCCAGCCGGCCTTGCGGGCGACGTGGTAGCCGCGCATGGTGCGGAAGCGGGGGAAGACGTCCTTGAAGACCCGGGCCTCGATGTGGTGCGCGCCGGGCATGCCGTTCGCGGTCGGCGGGCCCTCGTAGAAGACCCACTCGGGCCGTTCCCGGGACTGCTCCAGGGAGCGGGCGAAGACCTTGTTCTCGCGCCAGAAGTCGAGCACGGCGTGCTCCAGCGCGGGCAGGTCGACCTGGGCGGGGACCTGGCGGTACTGCGGCTGTGGACTCATCGGGGTCTGCCTCCGGCGGACACATGCGGGTCGTGATCGTGCTGTCCGTCGGAGGGACGAGAGCCTGCGGCTCCCGCGGTACCACCCTCCTTGACCGGGGAGCCGCCGGCCGGCGTTCCTCGGCCCCCTCATTGGGGTGCGCTGCCGGTTCTACTCGCCCCCGCGGTACTCGGGGGTTTTCCTCCGGCGGCTCCGGGGTGATCTTCGCACCGCGCACACCCCCGGGCTCGCACCGTCCCCGGGTCGCTCATGGCTGCGTACGGAACTACTCGTCCCCATCCACGCCTCACGCTGGGCCCAGTGTACGGGCCCGGGCGGGCGGTGGCCGACCGGATTCCCGGGGGCGGCCCGGCCCCGCCGGCCCACCCGAATGGCCATACGCGGGGCTCCCGGGTTCGCGGGCCCCCGGCGGAGGTGCTCCCCGGTCCCCGCCGCGGCGGATTACCCGCCGGGGAGCGGGGCACAACGGATGCAGGCCCGCTCCCGGCCGTAACCGGCGGAGGCGGGCCGGGGTGGTGGGAGATCCGGATGGTCGGCGTGCCCCGTTGCCGCGACCCCCGAGTCGACTTATCGTCCGAGCACGATTAACGACAAGATCACAATATGGTGAGGGGGCTGCTGCGATGGTGGCGAAGAAGCCCGTCGTCGAGACGGCGGAGCCGGCCGGTACGGCGGCCCCGGACAACCGCGCCGGTACGGCCGGCGCGGCGGCCGTGGTGAGCGGGATGGCCGCCGCGGAGACGGCCGTACGGCGGCCGGCCGCGCACACGGCGGCCGCGCCGGAGCGGACCGCGAAGGCGGCACCGGTCGCCGGGAAGCCCGCAGAGAAGACGGGAGCCAAGACGGTGGTTGCGAAGAAGACCCCGGCCGGCACGGCCGCGGCCGTGCCCGGGGAGCTGGCGGTACGGCCCGGTGAGGACCCCTGGACCGCGGAAGAGGTCGACGAGGCGCGGGACGAGCTGAAGAGCGAGGCCGAACGGCTGCGCACCGAGATCGTCTCCTCCCAGGAGGCGATCGCCGGGCTGATGCGCGACTCCGGCGACGGCGCGGGTGACGACCAGGCGGACACCGGCACCAAGAACATCACCCGGGAGCACGAGCTGGCGCTGAACGCCAACGCCCGGGAGATGCTCGACCAGACCGAACGGGCTCTGGAACGGCTCGACGCCGGCACGTACGGGCGCTGCGAGTCCTGCGGCAACCCCATCGGCAAGGCCCGGATGCAGGCCTTCCCGCGGGCGACGCTCTGCGTGGAGTGCAAGCAGCGGCAGGAGCGGCGGTAGCGGGGCCGGAACAGGCGTCCCCCGGCACGGTCCGGAGCCCCCGGGCCGTGCCGTACCCTCGTCCTCAGCCGGGTGGGGCCCGGTGGCGGACCAGAGGCTGAGGGACTCACGTGGCAGAGGCGGAGCGGATCATCGACACCCCGGATTCCGAGGGGGAGCGGCCGGAGACCGGGCCGGACGGCGAGCACGGGGCGGACGCCGGCGACGGCGCGGCCCCCCGGAGCCGGGGCAAACGGCGGATCGCCGTGCTGCTGGCCGTCGCCGCGATCGCCTACCTCTTCGACCTGGGCACCAAGATGCTCGTGGTCGCCAAGCTGGAGCACCACCAGGCGATTCCGGTGATCGGGGAGTGGCTGCGGTTCGAGGCCGTGCGCAACCCGGGTGCCGCCTTCGGCATCGGCGAGGCGCTGACCGTGGTGTTCACGGTCATCGCGGCCGCGGTGATCGTCGTCATCGCCCGGATCGCGCGGAAGCTCTACAGCCTGCCCTGGGCGGTCGCGCTGGGGCTGCTGCTCGGCGGGGCCCTCGGCAACCTCACCGACCGGCTCTTCCGGAGCCCCGGCTTCTTCCGGGGGGAGGTCGTGGACTTCATCGCCCCCAAGGGGTTCGCGGTGTTCAACCTCGCCGACACGGCCATCGTGTGCGGCGGCATCCTCATCGTGCTGCTGTCCTTCCGCGGGCTCGACCCCGACGGCACCGTCCACAAGGACTGACGCCCGGGCGCCGCGCCGCGCCGCGCCGCGTCCCGCCGGGGCGCCGGCCGGGACGGGCGGGGTTCCGCGTCCGGCATACTCGACGGGTGAGCACCCTTCCCGAAATCCGCACGCTGCCCGTACCCGACGGCCTCGAGGGCGAACGCGTCGACGCCGCGATAGCCCGTATGTTCGGCTTCTCCCGCACCAAGGCGGCCGAGCTGGCCGCCGCCGGGAAGGTACTGGTCGACGGCAGCCTCGCCGGGAAGTCCGACCGGGTCACCGGTGGTGCCTGGCTGGAGGTCGAACTGCCGCGGGCCGCGCCGCCGGTGGAGATCGTCGCCGAGCCCGTCGAGGGCATGGAGATCGTCCACGACGACGACGACATCGTGGTGATCGACAAGCCGGTCGGGGTCGCCGCTCATCCCAGCCCCGGCTGGACCGGCACCACCGTGATCGGCGGGCTGGCCGCCGCGGGCTTCCGGATCTCGACCTCCGGCGCCGCCGAGCGCCAGGGCATCGTGCACCGCCTGGACGTCGGCACCTCCGGGCTGATGGTGGTGGCCAAGTCCGAGCGCGCGTACAGCCTGCTGAAGCAGCAGTTCCGGGAGCGCACGGTCGACAAGCGCTACCACACGCTCGTCCAGGGCCACCCCGACCCGCTGAGCGGCACCATCGACGCCCCCATCGGCCGGCACCCGGTCCACGACTACAAGTGGGCCGTGACCGCCGAGGGCAAGCCCAGCGTCACGCACTACGACCTCATCGAGGCCTTCCGCGCCGCCAGCCTGCTCGACGTCAAGCTGGAGACCGGCCGCACCCACCAGATCCGGGTGCACATGGCGGCGCTCCGCCACCCCTGCGTCGGCGACCTCACCTACGGCGCCGACCCGACCCTCGCCAAGCGGCTGAAGCTCGGCCGCCAGTGGCTGCACGCGATGCGGCTGGGCTTCGAGCACCCGGCGGACGGCCGGTGGGTGGAGTTCGCGAGCGCCTACCCCGAGGATCTGCAGCGGGCGCTGGACATCGTGCGCTCCGAGAGCGAGTAGGAGCGGGCCGGCCGCGCGCCCCCGGGGGCCCGTCCGCACGGGCCCGCTCGGGCCGGGCTCAGCGGCGGTGGAGCCGGGGGCCGCGGCCGGAGTGGTTCTTGCCCGCCCGGCCGGCCCTGCCGGACTTCTCCGTCCCCTTCCCCTGCTCCGCCGCCTCCGGCCGGCCGTTCCGCGCGGCGGCGCGGTCGGCCGCGGCGGCGGGTGTCTCCGCCCGGTCCTCCGGTGACTCCGTCCGCTGCGCGGCCACGGTCCCGTCGACGCCCGTCGGCAGCCCGTCCCGCTCCCGCTTCCGCGGCGGCGGGAAGACGGCCGGGGCCGTGTTGATGCGCGGCAGGGCGTACGGGTGCTCCTCGCGCAGCCAGGTGAGCAGCTTCTCCCGGACCTCGACCCGGGCCGTCCAGAGGGTGTCGCCGTCCCTCGCCGTCACCAGGGCCCGCACCTCCATGGTGCTCGGGGTCGAGTCGGTGACGGTCAGGTTCCAGTTCCGGCCGTCCCAGGCGTCGACCGTCTGCACGATCTCGCCCAGTTTCTCCCGCATCAGCTGGACCGGCGCGGAGTGGTCGAGATGGAAGAAGACGGTGCCGGTCATCTGCGGACTGTTGCGCGACCAGTTCTCGAACGGCTGGCTGGTGAAGTACGAGACGGGCATGGTGAACCGGCGTTCGTCCCAGGTCTTCACGGTCAGGAAGGTGAGGGTGATCTCCTCGACGGTGCCCCACTCGCCGTTCACCACGACCGTGTCACCGATCCGCACCATGTCGCCGAAGGCGATCTGCAGGCCGGCGAAGAGGTTCCCCAGCGTGGACTGCGCGGCGATGCCGGCCACGATGCCCAGCAGACCGGCCGAGGCCAGCAGCGAGGTGCCGACGGTGCGCATCGCGGGGAACGTCAGCAGCATCGCCGCGCCGGCCACCACCGCGACGACCGCGGTCACCACCCGCTGGATGAGCGTGATCTGGGTGCGGATCCGGCGGACCCGGGCCCGTTCGCTGGTCGTCGCCGAGTAGCGGGCGAACGAGGCCTCGACGACGGCCGTGACGACCCGCAGCACCAGCCAGGCGGTGGCGCCGATCAGCACGAGCGTCAGCAGCCGTCCGGTGGCCACCGTGTGGTCCCGGGCGAGATGTGCCTGGTCGTACGAGCCGCGCAGCAGCGCCGCGCCCAGCACCAGCTGCAGCGGCACCAGTGCCCGGCTCAGCATGTCCCACAGCGGCGTCTCCGGGTGCCGGGCGTCGCTTCTGCGCAGGGCCACGCGGACGAGCCAGCCGACGGCGAGCGAGATGACCAGCGCACCGCCGAACACGATCAGCGGGCGCAGTACAGCCTCCATCGGCACGGTGTCTCCTCCTCGGGGCGGGATTCCGGCGGCCGTCAGGGCCGCGGACCTCCGACCGACCGTAACTGGCACGATGAGAAGACTGCTAACCGCTCTCAGGGAAGTGACACGGGTGCCGGGCTCTCCGACAGTTGTTCTTTTTCACAGTTCTTACGGTCTGCGACCGGCCGTGCACGCCGCGGCGGACCGCATGCGGGCCGCCGGGCACGAGGTCCACGTGCCGGATCTCTACGACGGCCGCACCGCGGGCAGCGTGGAGGAGGGCATGGACCTCAAGGACGAGATCGGCGGCGACGAGCTGCTGAGGCGCGCGGTCGCGGCCGCCGCGCCGCTGTCCGACCGCGGACTGGTCTACGCGGGCTTCTCGCTGGGCGGTTCGCTGGCCCAGAACCTGGCGCTGGCGGACGAGAAGGCCCGCGGGCTGCTGATGCTCCACGGCACCTCGGACCTCGCCGAGGACGCGTCCGCGGACGGGCTGCCGGTCCAGCTCCACGTCGCCGACCCGGACCCGTTCGAGCCGCACGACTGGCTGAACGCCTGGTATCTGCGGATGCGCCGGGCCGGAACGGAGGTGGAGATCTTCCGCTACCCGGGAGCCGGCCACCTCTACACCGATCCGGACCTCCCGGACCACGATCCGGAGGCGGCGGAGGAGACCTGGTCGGTGGCGCTGTCCTTCCTGGCGGAGCTGTAGCCGCGGTACGGAGCCCGTTCACGGGCGCGGTGGTGCGGAGGCCGCGCGGCGTCCGGGTGCCGGGCTGCTGTTCACGGTCGGGTGCAGCGTCCCCGGGAGCCGCCGTCCGGGGTGGGGAGGCACAGCAGTTCGCGGTCGTCCTCGTCATGGCTGAGGTAGCGGCCCGCGCATTCGTTCTCGGTGGTCCGGCCGTGTTCCGCGCAGAAGGCGAGGGCCGCCTCTCCGTCGTCGAACGGGCCGGGGGCGTAGATCACCCAGTAGCCGGGCCGCAGCGAGGCGAAGTCGCTGCTGTGCAGCAGGAGAGCCGCCGGGACCTTCTCACGCAGCTCCGCCAGCTGCCGTCTGGGGGCGGGCTTTCCGGGGACCACCGCCTCGGAGAAGAGCTGGGCGATCCAGGTGCCGGGCCGCGGGCCCGTCGCGGACGGCGAGCTCTCCGGCGGCGTCCGCGGCGGTGTCTCCGGGGACGTGGACGGCCCGGTGCCGCCGCTCGTCGGTGCGGTGGACGGTGACGCGGAGGACGAGGGCGTCGCGGACCCGGTGGCGGAGGCGGTGCCCGTGGACGCGCTCGTGGTCCGCGCCGGGGGAGGGGGGTCGCCGCCGTCGCCGGTCAGGGCCAGATAGACGCCGGTCGCCGCGAGCCCGGCGCCGGCGACCGCGGCGGCGGCCATCCCCGCCACCGTGCGGCGGCCCCGCCGGCCCCGGCCCGCCGGAGCGGGCGGCCCGGAGCCGGCCGTGGTCACGGTGGGCGCCGTGTGGAGCGGGCCGGACGGGGGCGGGACGGCCGGCAGGGTGGGCGGCGGCGGGGGCGGCGGCGCCGGGCTCCCCTCCGCCGCGGCGGCCAGCAGCCGGTCGAGCCGCGCCGCGTCCGGCCGGGCGGCGGGGTCCCGTACGAGCAGTTCGGCGAGGACGGGCGCGAGCGGGCCCGCGCGCCGCGGGGGCGGCACGGGCTCGTCCAGCACGGCGGCGAGCGTGGCGACGGCCGTGGCGCGCCGCACCGGGTTGGCGCCCTCCACGGCGACGTACAGCAGCATGCCGAGCGACCAGAGGTCCGAGGCCGGGAGGTCGTCGCGGCCCCGGAGGCGCTCGGGGGCGATGTACTCGGGGGAGCCGATCACGTCACCGACGGCGGTGAGGGTCACGGAGCCCTGCAGGGCGGCGATGCCGAAGTCGGTGAGGACCGCACCGCCGCCGGGCCGCAGCAGGACGTTGGCCGGTTTGACGTCGCGGTGGTGGATGCCCGCGGCGTGCGCCGCGGACAGGGCGGAGAGCAGCTCGCGGCCGATGCGGGCGGCTTCCGCGGGCGTGAGCGGGCCGCGGGTGTCGAGCCGGTCCTGGAGGGTGCCGCCGGAGAGCAGTTCCATGACGAGCCAGGGGTACGGCCCCTCGTCGTCCACGATGTGATGAATCGTCACCACATGGGGATGGCTGAGCCGGGCCAGCGCCCGGGCCTCCCGCCACACCCGCTCCTGGAGTACGCGTCCGGCGCCCGGTCCCGCGCCCGCCGCCGCCGGGTCCGGGGGCCGTACCTCCTTGAGGGCGACATCCCGCTGCAGAGCCCGGTCCCGCGCCCGCCACACCGCGCCCATACCGCCGCTGCCGAGCCGTTCCAGCAGCTCGAAGCGGCCGTCGATGATGTCCCCGGACTCGCTCAACTCGCCGTCCCCCAGCCGCCGTACCGCTGCCGTCCATGCCAGGTGCAGCAGCAGGGTATCCAGCCCGCCGCGTCCCGGGGGCCCGCCCGGGGCGGCCGCCGGCCCGCGTCGGCCCGCACCGCGCCGTCCGGGCCACCGGTCCCGCCGCGGCCGGGGCCGCGGCGGGACCGGCGGGCTGCGGGTGGTGGTTCAGCGGACCGGCCGGTCCACCCGCTCCAGCTTCTGCGCACCGGAACGGGTCCGGTAGGAGCGCAGCCACTCCGCGGAGGCGGAGCGGTCGGTCTTCTCGGAGATGGCGTAGTAGTCCATCTGCGCCCGCTCGGCGGTGACGTCCAGGACCCCGTAGCCGTGCGAGTCCATGTCCACCCACTTCACATGGCGGTTGGCGGCGCGCACGGCGGCCGTCGCGACCAGGGAGGCGGTCTGCGGCGGCACGTTCAGGATGTCGTCGATGTTGTCCGAGGTCACCGAGGTCACCACGAACTCCGTGGCGGCGGTGGCCGAGAGAGGGTAGGTGGCGGCCCTGACGGGGACGTCGTTGGCCCAGGCGGTGTGGATGTCACCGGTGAGGAAGACGGTGTTCTCGATGCCCGACTCCCGCAGATGGGTGAGGAGTTCGCGGCGGTCGTCGGTGTAGCCGTCCCACTGGTCGACGTTGACGGCCAGGCCCTCGGAGGGCAGGCCGAGCAGCTTGCCGAGCGGGCCCAGCAGATACGCGGGGACGGAGCCGAAGGCCACCGGGGAGATCATCACGGAGGTGCCGACCAGCTTCCAGGAGGCGTCGGAGGACGCCAGTCCGCTCTTCAGCCAGTCGAGCTGCCTGCGGCCGGTGATGGTGCGGTCCGGGTCGTCCACCTCGCCGTTGCCGATCGAGCTCTGCTGGGAGCGGAACGAGCGCAGGTCCAGCAGGTGCAGATCGGCGAGCCGGCCGAAGCGCAGCCGGCGGTAGGTGGTGCCGGCGATCGAGGGGCGCACCGGCATCCACTCGAAGTACGCCTGCTTGGCGGCGGCCACCCGCCGCGCCCAGTCCCCCTCGGTGGCGGGGTCGTGGTTCTCGGCGCCGCCGGACCAGGCGTCGTTGGCCACCTCGTGGTCGTCCCAGATGGCGATGACCGGGTGGGTGGCGTGCAGGTTCCGCAGGTCCTCGTCGGTCTTGTAGTTGCCGTGCCGGGCGCGGTAGTCGGCGAGGGTGAGGATCTCGTGGGCGGGGACGTGCGAGCGGATCACGCCGTCCGCGCCGGGGAAGCCGCCGCTGCCGTACTCGTAGATGTAGTCGCCGAGGTGGAGCACCGCGTCGAGGTCGGTGCGGGCGGCGAGGTGGCGGTAGGCGGAGAACCAGCCGGCCTCCCAGTCGGCGCAGGAGACGACGCCGAAGCGGACGGCGGGGGCGGTGGCGTCGTGCGCGGCGGTGGTGCGGGTGCGGCCGGTGGGGGAGACCGTGCCGCCGGCGGTGAAGCGGTAGAAGTACTGGGTGGCCGGGCGCAGTCCGCGGACGTCGGCCTTGACGGTGTGGTCGGTGGCGCCGGTGGCCGTCGCGGTGCCGCGGGCGACGACCGAGGCGAACGAGCGGTCCTCGGCCACCTCCCAGCCGACCGGGGTGTCCGGGCCCTTGCCGGAGCCGGGTACGGCGTCGGCGGTGGGCGTGATGCGGGTCCACAGCAGGACGCCGTCGGGGAGCGGGTCGCCGGAGGCGACGCCGTGCAGGAACGCGGGGGCGTTCCCGGCCGCCGCGGCGCGGTGGGCGCCGGTGAGCGGGATCATCGCGGCGCCCGCGCCGGCGGCCGCGGCCTTGACGACCGTGCGGCGGGAGTGGCCGGCGGGGCGGGGGGCGGTCTCGGTCTCTGTAAGGTCCGTCACGGGCCGACAGATTACTGCCGGGTACGGCGAACGGGCAGACGTATGACGGAAGTTCGCCTGCCCGTTGCCGTTCCGGCGGTGATTATTCCGCTGTGAGGGCCTTGTCGATGGCGGCCTTGAACTGGTCCGGGGCCATCGGGGTGTTCTCGGTGCCCTCGACGACGAGCTTCTCGCCGTTCATCTTGAGGGTCGGGGTGCCCTGGACATCGCTCTTGTCGAACTTCTTGTCCATCTCCAGGACCCACTTGTCGAAGGTGCCGTCCTTGACGTCCTTCTCGAAGTCCGCGTTGCCCTTGAGCTCCTTGATCTCGCCGGCGACCTCCAGGAGGTAGGCGTCGTCGGCGAACTCGTCCTCGGACTCCTCCGGGTGGTTCTCCTGGGAGTACAGGGCGTGCTTGTAGTCCATGAACGCCTGCGGGCTGACGTCCAGCGCGGCGCCCAGGGCGCTCAGGGCGTTCTTCGAGCCGGAGCCCTGCGCCATGTCGTCGATGAAGGTGGCCATGACGAACTCGGCCTTGTACTTGCCCTCCTCGACGTCCTGGATCAGGATCTCGCCGGCGCCCTGCTCGAAGGCGGCGCAGGCGGGGCAGCGCATGTCCTCGTAGACCTGGAGGGTCTTCTCCGCGCCCTTCTCGCCGATGATCACATCGGTGCCCTTGGCGCCGGAGGTGTTGGCGGGCTTCACGAGCTTCTTGTCCTCGGCGGCGTCGTTCCACTCTTTCGAGCTCACCGTGCCGCTGCCGCCGCCGTCACCCAGCTGGGTGACGGCGAAGCCGATGCCGGCCGCGATGGCCAGGACGCCCACGATCGAGCCGCCGACGACGAGCTGGCGGCGGAGCTTGTCCTTCTTCGCCTGCCGCTCGCGCTCCTCGCGCAGCCGCTCGCGGGCGTTTCGCTTGGCTTCCTGGCTGTTGCGCTTGCTCATGGTGATTCCCTGCTCCGTGGTGTAAGGGGGTCGCGGTCGCTGTGCCGGGACGGGGCCCGGCGGCTGTCAGCCGACAGCCGCGACGGCGGGCGGTCCGCGCCGTACGACGGAGTACACCAGCATGGGGAGCCGGCCCGGCGCCACGGGGCGCCGCGGCCCGTGCGGCCCGCGGCGCGGCGCGGAACCGGCCGGGACGAGCGCGGCGACCGCGAGGAGCAGCGGCCGGAAGGCGAAGGCCGCCAGGGCCCGCAGCAGCCGGCCGAGCGCCGCCTCACCGCGCCACAGCCAGACGGCGGCGGCCAGGCCCACCGCGGCGTGCGCGGCGAGCAGCAGCCAGGGGGTGGCCGGACCGCCGGGCACCGGCAGCGCGGCGGCGTCGTCCGGGGCCGCCATCCGCGCCAGGGGGGTGCCGAGGGTGCCGCCGCCGCAGAGCAGATCGACGCCGAGCGAGCGGAGCGGGCCGGCCACGGGGCCGCCGCTCTCGCCGTAACAGGTGTGCCGGCCGGTGGTGAAGACCGTGTCCGCGGCCAGCTCCAGGGGGACGAGCAGCGCCGCGATCGACCAGAAGCCGCGCTCGCGGCCGGCCAGCGCGTACGCGATGAGGAAGACGCCGGCGGCGACCGCCGCCACCGGGGCGACGGGCAGCGGCACCCCGGACAGGGCCACATGCGCGGCCGTGGACAGCGTGAGGCAGAGCGCCGTGAACAGCGCCGCCCGCAGCGTCCTCAGCTGTGCTCCCGATACGTCCATCGCCGGAAAGTGTGCCACGCCCCCGGCTAAGCGGGACCTAAACCCGGGCTTCCGGCGACCGGTCCGGAACCCGGCGGTCCGGGGGCGGACCGCGCCGGTCCGCAGCGGGCCGCCGCCGCCCGGTTCCGGCCGGCCGGGGACACGCCCGCGCTGTCGTTTCCCGTGGCGTTCCGGAGGTTTCCCGTGCCCGCCCGGCCGGTCCCGGCGGGCAGCGGGAAACCCGTCCGGGGGAAGCCGGAAGAGGGCTCCCGGGTGCCCTCCGGCGTCACTTCCCGGGCATAGACTTCGGTGCTGTCGCCGCACGCGTTCCCCACGCGTCCCAGCCGTCACCGACCCTTGCCCGGAGGTCTTCCACCGTGACCAAGCCGCCCTTCACGCACCTGCACGTTCACACCCAGTACTCGCTGCTGGACGGTGCCGCGCGGCTCAAGGACATGTTCGCGGCCTGCCAGGACATGGGCATGTCGCACATCGCGATGACGGACCACGGGAACCTCCACGGGGCCTACGACTTCTACGACCAGGCCACCAAGGCCGGCATCACGCCGATCATCGGCATCGAGGCCTACGTGGCCCCCGAGTCGCGGCGGAACAAGCGGCGCATCACCTGGGGCCAGCCGCACCAGAAGCGGGACGACGTCTCCGGTTCCGGCGGTTACACCCACAAGACGATCTGGGCGAGCAACAAGACCGGTCTGCACAACCTCTTCCGGCTCTCCTCCGACGCCTACGCCGAGGGCTGGCTCACCAAGTGGCCCCGGATGGACAAGGAGGTCATCGCCGAGCACTCCGAGGGCCTGATCGCCTCCACCGGCTGCCCCTCCGGCGAGGTGCAGACCCGGATCCGGCTCGGCCACTTCGACGAGGCGCTCAAGGCCGCCGCCGACTACCAGGAGATCTTCGGCAGGGACCGCTACTTCCTGGAGCTGATGGACCACGGCCTGGAGCTGGAGAAGCGGGTCCGGGACGACCTCCTGCGGATCGGGAAGAAGCTCGGCATCCCGCCGCTCGTCACCAACGACTCGCACTACACGCACGCCGGCGAGGCCGACGCCCACGACGCCCTGCTCTGCATCCAGACCGGCAAGAACCTCTCCGACCCCGACCGCTTCCGGTTCGGCGGCTCCGGCTACTACCTCAAGTCCACCGACGAGATGTACGCCATCGACTCCTCGGACGCCTGGCAGGAGGGGTGCGCCAACACCCTGCTCGTCGCCGAGCAGATCGACACCACCGGCTGGTTCGAGAAGCGCGACCTGATGCCCCGGTTCGAGGTCCCCGAGGGCTACACCGAGGTGACCTGGTTCCGCGAGGAGGTCAAGCGGGGCATGGCCCGCCGCTACCCGGGCGGCGTCCCGGAGGACCGGCAGCAGCAGGCCGAGTACGAGATGGACGTCATCATCCAGATGGGGTTCCCCGGCTACTTCCTCGTCGTCGCCGACTTCATCATGTGGGCCAAGAACAACGGCATCGCCGTCGGCCCGGGCCGCGGCTCGGCGGCCGGCTCGATCGTCGCCTACGCCATGGGCATCACCGACCTCGACCCGATCGAGCACGGCCTGATCTTCGAGCGGTTCCTCAACCCCGAGCGCGTCTCCATGCCCGATGTCGACATCGACTTCGACGAGCGCAGGCGCGGTGAGGTCATCCGGTACGTCACCGAGAAGTACGGCGCCGACAAGGTCTGCATGATCGGCACCTACGGCACCATCAAGGCCAAGAACGCCATCAAGGACGCCGCCCGTGTGCTCGGTTACCCGTACGCCATGGGCGACCGGCTGACCAAGGCCATGCCCGCCGACGTCCTCGGCAAGGGCATCCCGCTCTCCGGCATCACCGACCCCTCGCACCCCCGGTACAGCGAGGCCGGCGAGATCCGCTCGATGTACGAGAACGAGCCGGACGTCAAGAAGGTCATCGACACCGCGCGCGGCGTCGAGGGGCTGGTGCGGCAGATGGGCGTGCACGCGGCCGGCGTGATCATGTCCAGCGAGAAGATCACCGACCATGTCCCGGTCTGGGTGCGGCACACCGACGGCGTCACCATCACGCAGTGGGACTACCCCACCTGTGAGTCGCTGGGCCTGCTCAAGATGGACTTCCTGGGCCTGCGCAACCTCACGATCATGGACGACGCCGTCAAGCTGGTGAAGGCCAACAAGGGCATCGACATCACCCTGCTCGACCTCTCGCTCGACGATCCCAAGACCTTCGAGCTCCTCCAGCGCGGCGACACCCTCGGCGTCTTCCAGTTCGACGGCGGACCCATGCGCTCCCTGCTGCGCATGATGAAGCCGGACAACTTCGAGGACATCTCCGCCGTCTCGGCCCTGTACCGGCCCGGCCCGATGGGCATGAACAGCCACATCAACTACGCGCTGCGGAAGAACGGCCAGCAGGAGATCACGCCGATCCACCCGGAGCTGGAGGAGCCTCTCAAAGAGGTCCTCGACATCACCCACGGCCTCATCGTGTACCAGGAGCAGGTGCAGAAGGCCGCCCAGGTGCTCGCCGGCTACTCCCTCGGCCAGGCCGACCTGCTCCGCCGCGCGATGGGCAAGAAGAAGAAGGAAGTCCTCGACGCGGAGTTCGTCAACTTCCAGAAGGGCGCCCGGGAGAAGGGTTTCTCCGACGAGGCCATCCAGGCCGTGTGGGACGTGCTGGTGCCCTTCGCCGGGTACGCCTTCAACAAGGCGCACTCCTCCGCGTACGGACTGGTCTCCTACTGGACCGCCTATCTCAAGGCCAACTACCCGGCCGAGTACATGGCGGCGCTGCTCACCTCGGTCCGCGACGACAAGGACAAGTCGGCGATCTACCTCAACGAGTGCCGCAGGATGGGCATCAAGGTCCTCCCGCCGGACGTCAATGAGTCGGACGCCAACTTCACCCCGCGCGGTGACAGCACGATCGTCTTCGGCCTGACCGCCGTCCGCAACGTCGGGCAGAACGTCGTGGACTCGATCGTGCGCTGCCGCAAGTCCAAGGGGAAGTACGCCTCCTTCCCGGACTTCCTGGACAAGGTGGAGGCGGTGGTCTGCAACAAGCGGACCGTCGAATCCCTGATCAAGGCCGGTGCCTTCGACGAGCTGGGCCACACCCGCAAGGGCCTGACGGCGCACTACGAGTCGATGATCGACAACGTGGTGCAGGTCAAGCGGAAGGAGGCCGAGGGGCAGTTCGACCTCTTCGGCGGCATGGGGGAGGACGACGGGGACGACACCCCGGGCTTCGGGCTCGACGTCGAGTTCTCCGACATCGAGTGGGACAAGGCGTATCTCCTCGCGCAGGAGCGGGAGATGCTCGGCCTCTACGTCTCCGACCACCCGCTCTTCGGCATCGAGCACGTCCTCAGCGAGAAGGCGGACGCGTCGATCTCCCAGCTGACCGGCGGGGACTACTCCGACGGCACCATCGTCACCATCGGCGGCATCATCTCCGGCCTCCAGCGGAAGATGACCAAGCAGGGCAACGCCTGGGCCATCGCCACCGTCGAGGACCTGGCCGGCTCCCTCGACTGCATGTTCTTCCCGGCCACCTACCAGCTGGTGTCCACCCAGCTCGTCGAGGACGCCGTGGTCTTCGTCAAGGGCCGGCTCGACAAGCGCGAGGACGTGCCCCGGCTGGTCGCCATGGAGATGATGGTCCCCGATCTCTCGGAGGCCTCCGCCAACGGGCCCGTGACGATCACCATTCCGACGGTGCGGGTCACCCCGCCGCTGGTCGAGAAGCTCGGTGAGGTGCTCACCCAGCACCGCGGGTCCACCGAGGTGCGGATCAAGCTCCAGGGCGCCCGGAAGACCACCGTGCTCCGGCTCGACCGGCACCGGGTCACCGCCGACCCCGCCCTCTTCGGGGATCTCAAGGTGCTGCTCGGGCCGTCCTGCCTGGCCGGCTGAGGGACCGCCCCGGGGCTTCCCGTCCCGCCGTACGGGCACGCTCCGCGGTGCGCCGGGCGCGGCCCGGCCGCCGCCGGGGCCGTACACCGAGGGGGCCGTATACCGAGGGGCGCGCCTCTGGGACCGGGGCGCGCCCCCTGTGCGCCGGAGGGCGCCGTCAGTTGTGCCCGAAGCGCCGCTGGTGCTTCTTCGAGACGTTCCGCGAGGATTCCGGGGACTCGGCTCTCATCCGCTCCTGCGCTTCCATGGAACCGCCCTTGGCCTGTTCCTCGCCGCTCCCGGCGGCGGAGCGGACCTGCTGCTTGCGGTCCCGGTTCTTGTTCTTCGCCATGGTGGTGCCTCCTCCCGGCGCTCCGGCCGGCGGCCCGGCGGGGGACGGGAGCGCCGTCGACCTCACTGTGACACGCCCTGGCAAAGGCTGCATGTCGGACAATTGCCGCCGGTGAGCGGCGAGATCGGGGGCCCGGCGGCACCGATGCGCCACGCCGGTGATCCAGTTCGGCAGATAACCCCCGGGCGGTCGGGCAGACTCGGGGGATACCCGAAAGAAAACCGTTCCGGGGGGCGGCGGATCAGGA
This sequence comes from Streptomyces xinghaiensis S187, assembly GCF_000220705.2. Taxonomy (GTDB): domain Bacteria; phylum Actinomycetota; class Actinomycetes; order Streptomycetales; family Streptomycetaceae; genus Streptomyces; species Streptomyces xinghaiensis. The sequence goes on from NZ_CP023202.1 coordinate 5,692,420, forward strand.
AAGAGGGTGGACCGTGGAGCGCTGTGTCGTCCTGGTGGACGCCGGTTACCTGCTGGGGGCCGCCGCGAGTCTGCTCGCCGGAGAGCCCGCCCGGTCCCGTATCAGCGTGGACCACGCCGCCCTCATCCAGGCCCTGCGGGAGCGCGCCGAGGCCGACACGGAACGCCAGTTGCTCCGCATCTACTGGTTCGACGGCGCCCCCGACCGCGTACCCCAGCCCGAGCACCGGCGGCTGCGCGTCATGCCGCGGGTCACCGTCCGGCTCGGCGCGCTGACCCGGAGCGACGGCCGCTGGGCGCAGAAGGGCGTCGACGCGGCAATGCACGCCGAACTCACCGAACTCGCCCGCAACCGCGCCTGCTCCGACATCGTCCTCGTCACCGGCGACGGCGATCTGCTGCCCGGGCTGATGTCCGCCAAGGAGCACGGCGTCGCCGTCCACCTCTGGGCCGTGCAGGCCGCCGACGGCGACTACAACCAGTCCGAGGACCTGGTCGCGGAGGCCGACGAGCGCCGGGTCCTGGACCGCAGCTGGATCACCCGGGCGGTCCGCGCCAGGGACGCCGTCACCGCCTGCCCGCCGCAGCCCGAGTCCCGGCCGGAGATCGCGGCGATCCTCTCCGCGCCACTGCCCGAGTCCGACGGGGACGGGCCCCGCGAGGGCCGCGTCGGGGCACCGCGCAACGGCGCTCCGGCCGCCCTGGGCACCCCCGCACCCGGCGAACCCGCCGCCGCCCCGGACGGTACGGAGGACGGCGCCCCCGGCGAGCGCAACGGGCGGCCGGCCGGGAGCGACGGCTCCGCCGACGGCGCGGCCCGAGGCGTGCCGACCCCCAAGGACCTCGCCGGCCTCGGCCGCGGACCCGCCGCCCCGGCCGGGCCGCCCGCACCGGTCCCCGCCGCCACCCTGCGCTGGTCCTCCGACCGCGGCTGGATCGACCGCGGCGGCGGCCCCGCCGACCCCCCGGAGAGCGCGGCCCTGCCCACCCTCGCCCAGCTCACCAGCCCGGAACAGCGCTGGGCGGACCGGGAGGAGGACATCACGGCCGTCAGCGGCGACCCCTTCGAGGTCGGCCAGGTGTTCGCCCGCCGCTGGAAGGACCGGCTGCCCTCCCCGGCCCCCCTGAAGCAGCTCACCGCCGACTACCCGCGCATCCCGCACCGCATCGACGGCGAACTGCTGCGGTACGCCGCCCGCTTCGGGCTGCTGGCCCACAAGGACGACCAGATCGACGAGCGCGACCGCTACGCGATCCGCGCCGGCTTCTGGCGCGAGGCCGGTGCCCCGACCGCCGCCGAGCCCTCCCCGGCCGCGGACTGAGCGGCACGGGCGCGTACTCTCGTTGACCGTGAGCACGGGCACAGCACAGGCGGCACACGGCGCCGGCGGCGCGGCGGCGGCCGCCGCGCCGGTCTGCTCGGTGCGCGGCCTGGTCAAGACCTATGCGGCCGCCCGCGCCCGCCGCGGCGCCCCGGCCCATCCGGCCGTCCGGGCCAGCGACGGCATCGACCTGACGGTGCGGCGCGGTGAGATCTTCGGCCTGCTGGGACCCAACGGCGCCGGCAAGTCCACCCTCGTCCGCCAGCTCACCGGGCTCATGCGCCCCGACGCGGGCGAGGTCCGGGTGCTCGGCCACGACCTCGTACGCCATCCCGAGCGCGCCGCCCGGCTCATCGGCTACCTCGGCCAGGAGTCCACGGCGCTCGACGAGCTGACGGTCGCCCTGGCCGCCGAGACCACCGGGCGGCTGCGCGGCCTGGACCGGCGCACGGCCCGCGCCGAGCGGGATGCCGTCCTCGACGAACTCGGCCTCGCCGCCCTCGCCGGCAAGCCGCTCAGCAGGCTCTCCGGCGGCCAGCGGAGGCTCGCCTGCTTCGCCGCCGCGCTCGTCGGCGACCGTCCGCTGCTCGTCCTCGACGAGCCCACCACCGGCATGGACCCGGTGGCGCGGCGCGCCGTCTGGGCGGCCGTGGACCGGCGCCGCGCCGAGCGGGGGGCGACCGTCCTGCTGGTGACGCACAACGTCCTGGAGGCCGAGACGGTGCTCCACCGGGTGGCGGTGCTGGAGCGCGGCCGGGTCATCGCCTGCGACACCCCGGCCGGGCTCAAGGCGCTGGTGGACGGCGAGGTACGGCTGGAGCTGGTGTGGCGGGACCGGCCGCCGCTGAACGTTCCCGAGGTCGCCGCCGTACGGGAGGCCGCGACGGAAACCGGGCGGCACTGGACGCTGCGGCTGACGCAGGAACGGGCCCGGGCGCTGGTCGCCGCCGTCACCGGCGGTCCGGCGTTCGCGGCGCTCGACGATTTCACGCTGGCCACCCCGAGCCTGGAGGATGTCTATCTCGCGCTCGGCGGAAACGGCACGGAAGGGCTGGTGAAGGGGTGACCGGCGGTACACGCAGGGCCACGGCGGACGGGAGCGGCGGGACGTGAGCGCCGTGTCCGCGCGGGCCGTGCCCGGCGCGGCCCCCGTAGCGGCCGGACCGGCCGGACCGGCCGCCCCCGGAGTTGAGCCCGCGCCGCTCGCGCCCCGCGCGCGGCTGCTGCCCGCGCTGGCCGCCGTCTACCGGGCGCAGCTCTCGCGCGCCCGGGTGGCCCGGATCCCCCTGCTGTTCGTGGCGACCTTCCAGTCGCTGGGGATCATGGTGCTGATGCGCGGCATCGTCCACAGCGGCGAGGAGGCGCGGGCCGTGGTGGCCGGGTCGAGCGTGCTGGTCGTCGCCTTCGTCGGGCTCAATCTGCTCGCCCAGTACTTCGGGCGGCTGCGGGCCGGCGGCGGGCTGGACCACTACGCGACGCTGCCGGTGCCGCCCGCGGCCGTGGTGCTGGGCGCCGCCGGGGCGTACGCCTCGTTCACGGTGCCCGGGACGGTCTTCGTCGCCGTGGCCGGCAGTGTGATGTTCCAGCTCCCGATGGGCCAGCTCTGGGTCCTCGGCGCGGTGATCCCGCTGGCCGGTGCCGCCCTGGCCGGCCTGGGAGCCGCGCTCGGGCTGCTGGCGCCCCGGCAGGAGATCGCCACGCTCCTGGGACAGCTGGGCATGTCCGTGGCGCTGCTGCTGGGCGTCCTGCCGGCGTCGCGGCTGCCGGAACCGGTCGCCTGGGCGCGCGACCTGCTGCCCTCCACCTACGGTGTGGAGGCGCTCGCCCGGGCCTTCGAGACCCGCCCCGACTGGGCCGCCCTGGGGCTCGACCTCGCCGTCTGCGCCGCCGTGGGCGTGGTCTCGCTGGCCGCGGCGACCTGGGCCTACCGGAGGGCGGCGCTGCGGTGAGCCGCCCCGACGGCCCTCCTGCGGAGGGAGGACGGTACGGCACCTGGCACGATGGCGGGGTGACCGCACCGCTGACACCGCCGCCCCACGGCCGTTCCCCCGATGACTCCGTGCCGCAGCCCTCCTTCGGCGCCCCGCCGTCCGCGGGCCTGGAGCCCGGCGAGCTGCGCCGGGCCGTTCTCGTGGGGCTCGCCGTCACCGTCACTGGACTGCTGCTGGGACTGGCCTGGCTGTGGCTGGCGCCGCGCGTGCCGCTGGTCTCCGACGGCAAGGCCGTCTTTCTGGAGAACACCGAGGGCGAGCACGCGATCGGCGCGGACGGCACTTTCGTCCTGCTGGGCCTGGCCCTCGGCGCGGTCTGGGCGCTGCTGGTCTTCCTGCTCTTCCGGCGCGGCGGCGTGCCGCTGGTGGCCGCCCTGGCGGTCGGCGGGCTGCTCGGTTCGGTGATCGCCTGGCGGCTCGGCGTGGCCCTCGGGCCGACCACGGACGTCGTCGCCCACGCCCGCGAGGTGGGCAAGGGCGTCACCTTCGACGGGCCGCTGCAGCTGCGGGCGAAGGGCGCGCTGCTGGCGTGGCCGACCGCCGCCATGCTGGTCCATCTGGCGCTCACCGGCTTGTTCGGGCCGCGCGACCCGGAACCGGTGCTGCCGCCGCTCTGAGCGGGGGAGAACCCGGAGGGGCCGGCGCCGGGGGCTCCGGGGCGCCCGGCTTCAGCGCCGGGCGATCGGGGCCAGGACGGCACCTGTGAGTCCGGCGAGGTCCGCCGGGGCCAGTTCCACCTCCAGGCCGCGGCGGCCCGCCGAGACGCAGATCGTGGCGTGCTCCGCGGCCGAGGCGTCGAGCACGGTGGGCAGCCGGCGCCGCTGGCCCAGCGGGGAGATGCCGCCGCGGACGTAGCCGGTGGCCCGCTCCGCCGCCGCCGGGTCGGCCATCGCCGCCCGCTTCCCGCCCGCCGCCGCGGCCAGGGCCTTGAGGTCCAGCGAACCGGAGACCGGGACCACGGCGACCGTCAGGGCCCCGTCCACCTCGGCGAGCAGCGTCTTGAAGACCCGGGCCGCCTCCACCCCCATCGCCTCGGCCGCCTCCGCGCCGTACGAGGCCGCGGCGGGGTCGTGCTCGTAGGAGTGCACCGTGAAGACCGTGCCGGCCTCGGTGAGGGCGACGGTGGCGGGTGTGCCCCCGGCACCGGCCGCCGCTCCGCCCCGTCGCTGCTTCTTCTTCGCCACGTCTGCGTGCCTCCGCCCGTTCCGCCGGCCGGTCCGCCGGGGCCCGTCTAGTTCTGGCTCATCGGCTGCCGGGTCAGGTCGACCGCGGGCAGCGAGGGGATGCTACGGATCACCGCGCTCTCCGCGCGAAGGAGTTTCAGCTCGGCCGCGAGCCGGGACACGGTGTCCGGCGCCTCCAGCAGCCGCTGCTTCGCCGGGGTGTCGAGCACCGCCGCCGCGGCGACCAGGTACGACAGCACCGACGGCTCCCCGGGCAGCTCCTGCTCGCCCGCCAGCGACCGCTCGCTCGCCCCGGCCAGCCGCTTCTGGTACGTACGGAACGCCCGGACCACCCCGGAGGCCAGCGCGCCCGCGCCCTCCCCCTGCGCCTCCGGGAGTTCCTCGCACTCGCCGGTCAGATACGGGCCGGAGGCGTCGACCGAGTGCAGCCGGACCCGGGTCGTCCCGGTGGCCAGCACCTCGTAGCCGCCGTCCTCCTTCTCGCGGATCGTGGCCGCGTCGGCCACACAGCCCACGGAGTGGAAGGCGGCCAGCGGGTCGCCGCCGAAGCCCGCGCCGGGGCCGCGCTCGGGCAGCGCGGTGGCGTCCGGCAGGCCCGGGACGGAGGGGGCCGTCTCGTGACCGTCGCGGATGGCGACGACGACGAAGCGCCGCGCGTCCTCGTCGAGTTTCAGCAGGTCGCGCATGAGGGCGCGGTACCGCTGCTCGAAGACGTTGAGCGGCAGCACGAGGCCCGGGAAGAGCACCGTGTTCAGCGGGAAGAGCGGAAGGCGCGCGATGGTCACGACGGCCAAGCCTACTGGCCGGTCTCCACCGCCCGGTTGCCGCGCCGCCACAGGGGCATGCCGGCGGCCACCTGGAGCCGGGTGCCGTCGCGCATCTCCAGGAACTGGCCCAGCGGGTCGTCGGAGACGGCCGTCCACGGGAAGGCCGTGGCGTGCGGGCCGATGAGCCGGAACTGGTGCAGGGCGTCCTCCCAGCGGCCGCGGAGGATCAGCAGCAGGGCGAGGACGTTGCGGACCTCGGCGGGCCACGGGTCGCCGGGCGCGTACCGGGCGGACATGCCGATGGCGAGTTCGACGGCGGCGTCGATCCGGCCCGGGGAGGCAATGCCCGTCAGGTCCTCGAAGTCCCTTCCGGCGAGACGGGAGCGGGCGGTGCCCCCGGTCCCGGGCCCGGCCGCCGGGCCCGCGTGGCCGAGGAGGGCACGGGCCGGGAGGGCCTGCAGCAGGGAGCCGGGGAGCGCGGCCTCGGCGGCCCGCTCGGCGAAGTAGAAGCACGCGTCGTGACGGCGGGCGCCGAGGAGGACGTCGCCCTCCTCGGGTTCCGTCTCCTCCGCGCCGGCGGCGCCCGCCCGCCCCGTACCGTCCGCGCCGTGCGGCGGTCCGCCGTCCTCCGGGGCCGAGGAGCGGCAGCGGGCGGTCAGATAGCGCAGGGCCGCCACATGGCAGCCGCTGTGGTGCGGGGAGCGGGCGACGGCCTCGGACCAGATGCCGGCGAACTCGGAGTGCGGGAGGCCGAGGCCGCGCGCCCGGTCCAGGGCGATCCGCCAGGGCACCGGGTCGTGCGGCGCGGCCACGGCGGCGGCGCGGACGAGCGGGGCCGCGGCGTGCAGCCACTCCTCGCGGTCCGCGCGCGGCCGGGCGCGGCGCACGGCGAGCGCGGCGCGGAGCAGGGCGAGGTCGGGGTCGCCGGGGGCGGCCTCGGCCTGCCAGCGGCCGAACCAGTCGGGACGGGACTGCGCGAAGCGCGCCAGGACGTCGGTGCAGCGGTCGCGGTACTCCCACTCGGCGCCGTCCCGGGTGGCGGCGAGCAGGGCGGCGGCGGGGCGGTGGTCGCCCGCCCCGGCGGCGGTGAGCACGCCGGAGAGCCGTTCGTCGGGCGCGTCGAGCACCACCTCGTGGTCGGGAACGAGGCCGGCGGCGAGACGGGAGGTATGGCGGACCATGCGCGCAGTGGTCGCCAGCGCGCGGAAATAGACCATGGTTCCATTGAAAAGCGCAGGTCGTAGCCGTTCCAGCAGTTTCCGGTGACGCTTCGGTATCGGAATTTCGGTTGCCTGGGGGACAGTCAACAAGCGGTAAAAAAACGCGAGTTCGCCGCCGGGTGACGCGGCGGGCGCACCCGGGGGCGGGCCGCCGTTGCCGGCGGCCGGTCAGTTGCGCCGCAGGAGGCGTGAGGCCCCGGCCGCGACGGTGGTGGCGAGGACCCAGCCGAGCAGGATCATGACCACCGACGCCCACTGGTGGAAGCCCGTCATCCGCCAGGACGTGTCCTGGCCCAGGTTGATGACCGGCAGCAGCAGGTCGAGGGCGTAGATCCAGGGGTCCCAGTGCGGGGCGCCCTCGTCGCTGATGGCCGGCGGCTCGATCCGGGAGAACAGCAGCGCGCCGGCCGCCCACAGGAAGGCCATCCACACCGCCGCGCGGCCAGGCCGGTACCCGTACGCCACCGTCCAGTCCTGCAGGAAGCCCCACAGCTTCCCGGCCACCGGGAGGGTTTCGCGGCGCCGCCGCTGCTTGGCGAGCAGCACCTCGCGGGCGTGGGCGTCCTCACCGCTCGCCCGCAGCGCGTTCGACAACTGCTCGTACGGTTCGGGTGCGTACTCCGGGGTGGCGGCCGCGACCCACTCCAGCCGCATCGCCAGCGGGAACCGGCCGCGCGGGATCAGGCACTCGTAGCCGAACCCGGCCATCGACAGGCCGCCCGGCCCGGGCCAGCTCGACGCCTGGTCCACCAGGTTGACCACCTTGGCGCCCGACAGCGTCACCCGGCCGCGGTGCGGGCGCTCGCACAGGAAGCGCAGCTCCGGCGTCTGGATGCGCCGCATGGACAGCTCCTGGTCGGCCTCCATGACGAAGCGGGCCTGTTCGAAGTCGACGGCGTCCCCGAAGCGCCCGTCGTCCAGCCGGACCCCGCCCACGCATTCGAAGCGCTGGACGCGCATACCGCTCCCCGGCGTGTTGACGACCCCGTACGGCGGTGTGGTGCCGGTGGCGAACGGCGAGCCGCTGAGCCCGGCGGCGGTCAGATAGAGCGTGCGTTCCACGGTGAGCTGGGGCGCGTTGAGCGCCCGCCGCCCGTGCGGATTGCGCAGCTTGCTGCCGCGCAGGCTGAGCGAGACCCCGATCTGCGCGCCGCGCAGGCTCAGTTCGCCGTGCGACTCGATCAGCTCGGCCTGGAGGTCCTGGCCGACGGAGATCCCGTCGGCGACGATCGAGCGGCCCCGGCGGTCGCGCTCCACGGTGAGCTGGTTGAGTAGCAGATCGGTGCCGATCTGGGCGTCGGTGAGGCGGATGCCGTGGGGCACGGTGCAGCGCGGCAGGTGCAGATCGCCCTCCGTCTGCAGCCGCGCGCCCTCCAGCCGCGGTATCCGGCAGCCCACCAGCCGCAGCGTGGTGAAACGGGCCTCCGGCAGCAGGATCTCCCGCTCGAAACGGCAGCCGTGCATCTCCACGTACGGATCGACGGTGCCGCCGGCCAGGTCCAGGGTGCCCGTGACGTAGGCACCGTTCAGCTTGAGCGCGGTGACCCGGCCCGGCTGCGGCGCCGGACCGTCGAGGAGTAACAGCGCCAGGACGCGGGCGCGCACCGTGCGGTCGGGGCCCCAGCGGTGCTGCCCGTCCGGATCGTCGTGGAGCGGGTTGCGGCTGCGCAGATCGTGCGTGCTGCCGTTGCGGAACGCCTGCCACATCCCCCATTCCGCGGGGGTCAGTTCAAGAGATGCCGGCGGCTCGCCGTCCCCTGGCACGGTCACTCGCGCGTCCTCCTCCGTCGTGCACGGCCGTCCCGGCCCGTACAGGTGTCCCATGCCCGCTGGGTAACCGTATGAAAGCCGATGGTCACGAGTGACCGCGGGGTCCCGTATCAGCGATTGATACGGGTGCCCGGTCCGCGTGCCGGGTCTGAGACACTTGACCGCGTGATCTCCCGAATCGATCTGCGCGGCGACGCCCTCCCCGAGGGGGCCGCCCTGCGCGACCTGCTGCCACGAGCCGAGTTCGACGTCGAGGCCGCCCTGGAGAAGGTGCGGCCCCTCTGCGACGACGTGCGCCATCGGGGCTCGGCGGCGGTGCTCGACCTCAACCGGCGGTTCGACGGTGTCACGCTTGACCGGACCCGCGTCCCCGCCGAGGCGCTCGCCCGGGCCCTGGAGGAGCTGGACCCGGCCGTCCGCGCCGCGCTGGAGGAGTCGATCCGCCGCGCCCGGCTGGTCCACCGCGACCAGCGCCGCACCGACCACACCACGCAGGTCGTGCCGGGCGGCAGCGTCACCGAGCGCTGGGTGCCCGTGGAGCGCGTCGGCCTGTACGTCCCGGGCGGCCTCGCCGTCTACCCGTCATCCGTAGTGATGAATGTGGTGCCCGCGCAGGAGGCCGGCGTCGAGGGCATCGCCGTCAGCTCCCCGCCGCAGGCGGCCTTCGGCGGTCTGCCGCACCCGACGATCCTCGCCGCCTGCGCCCTGCTGGGCGTGACGGAGGTGCACGCCGCGGGCGGCGCCCAGGCCATCGCCATGTTCGCCTACGGCACCGACGAGTGCCTGCCGGTGAACCTCGTCACCGGCCCCGGCAACATCTACGTCGCCGCGGCCAAGCGGCTGCTGAAGGGCCGGATCGGCATCGACGCCGAGGCCGGGCCGACCGAGATCGCCGTCCTCGCCGACGCCGGTGCCGACCCGGTGCACGTCGCCGCCGACCTGATCAGCCAGGCCGAGCACGACACCCTCGCCGCCTCCGTCCTCGTCACCGACTCCCCGGAGCTGGCCGCGGCCGTGGAGGCCGAGCTGAAGACGCAGGTCGCCGCGACGAAGCACGTCGAGCGGGTCACCGCGGCCCTGGCCGGCCGGCAGTCCGCCATCGTGCTCGTCGACGGCATGGACGAGGGCCTGCGCGTGGTCGACGCCTACGCCGCCGAGCACCTGGAGATCCAGACGGCCGACGCGGCGGCCCTCGCCGCCCGGGTCCGCAACGCCGGCGCGATCTTCGTCGGCCCGTACGCCCCGGTCTCGCTCGGCGACTACAGCGCCGGCTCCAACCACGTCCTGCCCACCGGCGGCTGCGCCTGCCACTCCTCGGGGCTGTCGGTGCAGTCCTTCCTGCGCGGCATCCACGTCGTGGACTACAGCCGCGAGGCGCTCGCGGACGTCGCCCACCACGTGGTCACCCTCGCCGAGGCCGAGGACCTGCCGGCGCACGGGGCCGCGATCACGGCCCGTTTCCCCGGAGCGCGGGCGGACGGACGGGCGGACGGAGGGTCCGGGAGCACGTGAGCGCGAACACCCCGGCACCCTGGGACGCCCTGCCCATCCGGGAGGAACTGCGCGGCCAGTCCGCCTACGGCGCCCCGCAGCTCGACGTCCCCGTCCGGCTGAACACCAACGAGAACCCGTACCCGCTGCCCGAGCCGATCGTGCGGCGGATCGCCGAGCGCGTCACCGAGGCGGCCCGCACTCTCAACCGCTACCCGGACCGGGACGCCGTCGAGCTCCGCACCGAGCTGGCGAAGTACCTCACCCGCACCTGCGGGCACGAGGTCACCACCGGCCAGGTGTGGGCGGCCAACGGCTCCAACGAGGTCCTGCAGCAGCTGCTGCAGGCCTTCGGCGGCCCGGGGCGCACCGCAATCGGCTTCGAACCCTCCTACTCGATGCACGCCCTCATCGCGCGCGGCACCGGCACCGGCTGGATCTCCGGCCCCCGCCACGCCGACTTCCGCATCGACGTGGAGAAGGCCCGCGCGGCCATCGTCGAGCACCGCCCCGACGTCGTCTTCATCACCTCCCCCAACAACCCCACCGGCACCGCCGTCGAGGCGGAGACCGTCCTCGCCCTGTACGAGGCGGCGCAGGAGGCCGGGCCCTCGCTGGTCGTCGTCGACGAGGCGTACGGCGAGTTCAGCCACCGGCCCTCGCTGCTGCCGCTCATCGAGGGCCGGCCGCTGCTGGTGATCAGCCGCACCATGTCCAAGGCCTTCGGCGCGGCCGGGCTCCGGCTCGGCTATCTCGCCGCCGACCCGGCCGTCGTCGGCGCCGTCCAGCTCGTGCGGCTGCCCTACCACCTCTCGGCCGTCACCCAGGCCACCGCGCTCGCGGCGCTGGAACACACCGACACCCTGCTCGGTTACGTGGAGCAGCTGAAGTCGGAACGGGACCGCCTGGTCACGGAGTTGCGCGCGCTCGGCTGCGAGGTGACCGACTCCGACGCCAACTTCGTCCAGTTCGGCCGCTTCGAGGACGCCCACAAGACCTGGCGGGCGCTGCTGGAGCAGGGCGTCCTGGTCCGCGACAACGGCGTGCCCGGGTGGCTGCGCGTCACCGCCGGCACCCCGGCCGAGAACGACGCCTTCCTCGACGCGGTACGCGCCGTCCTGGACCGCCCGGGGAACGCACCGGACCCCCGGCCGGACCCCCTGAGCACCGGGAACCCCACCAAGGAGACGAACCGATGACCCGCGTGGGCCGCGTGGAGCGCACCACCAAGGAGACCAGCGTCCTCGTCGAGATCGACCTGGACGGCACCGGCAAGGCCGATGTCTCGACCGGTGTCGGCTTCTACGACCACATGCTCGACCAGCTCGGCCGGCACGGCCTCTTCGACCTCACGGTGAAGACCGAGGGCGATCTGCACATCGACAGCCACCACACCATCGAGGACACCGCGCTGGCGCTCGGCGCCGCCTTCAAGAAGGCCCTCGGCGACAAGGTCGGCATCTACCGCTTCGGCAACTGCACCGTCCCCCTGGACGAGTCGCTCGCCCAGGTCACCGTCGACCTCTCCGGCCGCCCCTACCTCGTGCACACCGAGCCCGAGAAGATGGCGCCGATGATCGGCGAGTACGACACCACGATGACCCGGCACATCCTGGAGTCCTTCGTGGCCCAGGCGCAGATCGCCCTGCACGTCCACGTGCCCTACGGGCGCAACGCGCACCACATCGTGGAGTGCCAGTTCAAGGCCCTCGCCCGCGCGCTGCGCTACGCCAGCGAGCGCGACCCGCGCGCCGCCGGCATCCTGCCGTCCACCAAGGGCGCGCTGTGACGGGGCTGTCCACCGTCCTGATCGTCGTGGGGCTCTTCCTGCTCGGCGGGGTGATCTCCTTCGCCAAGCAGGGGCTGCCCAGGGGCGTCATCGTGCTGCTGGCGATCAGTTCGGCGATGTGCCTGACGGCGGGCATCATGCGGCTGGAGGGAGTATGGGAATGACCGGCACCGGCAAGAAGGTCGTCGTCTTCGACTACGGCTTCGGCAACGTCCGCTCCGCCGAGCGCGCCCTCGCCCGGGCCGGCGCCGACGTCGAGATCACCCGCGACTACGACCGCGCCATGAACGCCGACGGGCTGCTCGTCCCCGGCGTCGGCGCCTTCGCCGCCTGCATGCAGGGGCTCCGGGAGGCACGTGGCGACTGGGTCGTCGGCCGGCGGCTGGCCGGCGGGCGCCCCGTCCTGGGCATCTGCGTCGGGATGCAGATCCTCTTCGCCCGCGGCATCGAGCACGGCGTCGAGGCCGAAGGGCTGGACGAGTGGCCGGGCACCGTCGGCCCGCTGCGCGCCCCCGTCGTCCCGCACATGGGCTGGAACACCGTGAAGGCGGCCGAGGGCTCGCAGGCCTTCGCCGGGCTGGACGAGGACACCCGCTTCTACTTCGTCCACTCCTACGCGGTCGGCCAGTGGGACTTCGAGGCCGGCAACGCCTCCATCCGCCCGCCGAAGGTCAGCTGGACCACGCACGGAGAGCCGTTCGTGGCCGCCGTGGAGAACGGCCCGCTGTGGGCCACCCAGTTCCACCCGGAGAAGTCCGGCGACGCCGGCGCCCAACTGCTGCGCAACTGGGTCGACACCCTCTGACACCCCCTGGCGGCACCGCGCGGCGGCGGCCCCGGCCGCCGCGCACCGCCCGCCGCGCGCGACCGGCCCCCCACCGCACACCCGTCCACCGCCCGCCCCGACACCGAAGGCACGCCACGCCATGACCACGCACCGCCTCGAACTCCTCCCGGCCGTCGACGTCCGCGACGGCCAGGCCGTCCGCCTCGTCCACGGCGAGTCCGGCTCCGAGACGTCCTACGGCGACCCGCTCTCCGCCGCCCTCGCCTGGCAGAAGGCGGGCGCGGAGTGGCTGCACCTGGTGGACCTCGACGCGGCCTTCGGCACCGGCGACAACCGCGCGAAGATCGCCGAGGTCGCCCGCTCCATGGACATCAAGGTCGAGCTGTCCGGCGGCATCCGCGACGACGCCACCCTGGCCGCCGCCCTCGCCACCGGCTGCACCCGCGTCAACCTCGGCACCGCCGCCCTGGAGACCCCCGAGTGGGTCGCCCGGGTCATCGCCGAGCACGGCGACCGGATCGCCGTCGGCCTCGACGTCCGCGGCACCACCCTCCGCGGCCGCGGCTGGACCCGTGACGGCGGCGACCTCTACGAGACCCTGGCCCGGCTCGACTCCGAGGGCTGCGCCCGCTACGTCGTCACCGACATCGCCAAGGACGGCACCCTCCAGGGCCCCAACCTGGAGCTGCTGCGGAACGTCTGCGCCGCCACCGACAAGCCCGTCGTGGCCTCCGGGGGCGTCTCCTCCCTGGACGACCTGCGGGCGATCGCGGCCCTGGTGCCGGAGGGTGTCGAGGGCGCCATCGTGGGCAAGGCCCTCTACGCCAAGGCGTTCACCCTGGAGGAAGCGCTCGCCGCGGTGTCCTGAGCGGTGACCGGCCGCGGTCCCGCACCGCCGCGGCCGGATCCGTCCCCGTCCGCCGTCCCGTCCCGCCCGCCATGCCGTCCCCGCAGCTTTCGAGGAGCAGGAAACGATGCCGATGCCCGGAACCGGACCGTCCGACGCCGTCCCGTCCATACAGCGCGTGCAGACCGACAGCCCCTGGGAGGAATCGATCGGTTTCGCGCGGGCCGTCGCGGCGGGGGACCGGGTGCTGGTCTCCGGCACCATGCCGCTCGTCGGGGGCGACCTGATGGGCGAGGGCGACCCCTACGAGCAGGCGCGGACGGCCTTCCGCAACGCGCTGGACGCGCTCGCGCGGTTCGGCCTCGGCGCCGGGGCCGTGATCCGCACCCGCATGTACCTGACCCACGCCCGCGACGTGGAGGCCGTCGGCCGCGCCCACCAGGAGATCTTCGGCACCGTGCGCCCGGCCGCGACCCTCGTCGTGGTCTCCGGCTTCGTCGACTCCCGGGTGCTGGTCGAGGTGGAGCTGGAGGCGTTCCGCGGCGACGACCGCTCCGCGCCCGCCGCTCCCGCGCAGACCTCCGCGTAGATCCCCGCACACAGAGACCGAGAACGAAGAGGAGACCGAGCGACATGACCCTGGCGGTCCGAGTCATCCCCTGCCTGGACGTGGACGGCGGCCGGGTCGTGAAGGGCGTCAACTTCCAGAATCTGCGCGACGCGGGCGACCCGGTCGAGATGGCCAAGCTGTACGACGCCGAGGGCGCCGACGAGCTGACCTTCCTCGACATCACCGCTTCCTCCGGCGACCGGGAGACCACCTACGACGTGGTGCGGCGCACCGCCGAGCAGGTCTTCATCCCGCTCACCGTCGGCGGCGGCGTCCGCTCCACGGAGGACGTCGACAAGCTGCTGCGCGCCGGTGCGGACAAGGTCGGCGTCAACACGGCGGCCATCGCCCGCCCCGAACTGATCCGCGAGATCTCCGAGCGCTTCGGCAGCCAGGTGCTGGTCCTCTCCGTCGACGCCCGCCGCTGCCCGGAGGGCACCACCACGGCCTCCGGCTACGAGGTCACCACCCACGGCGGGCGGCGCGGCACGGGCATCGACGCCGTCGAATGGGCCCACCGCGCTGCCGGGCTGGGCGCCGGGGAGATCCTGCTCAACTCGATGGACGCCGACGGCACCAAGGACGGCTACGACACCGAGATGATCAAGGCGGTGCGGGCCGAGGTCACCATCCCCGTGATCGCCTCCGGCGGCGCGGGCAAGCTGTCCGATTTCGCCCCGGCGGTCACCGCCGGCGCGGACGCGGTCCTCGCCGCCTCGGTCTTCCACTTCGGCGACCTCCGCATCGGCGAGGTCAAGCGTGCCCTGCGCGAGGCGGGCCACCCGGTCCGCTGAGGGGGCGGCGGGCCGGCGCACCGGCCCGCCGGCATGGAGCCCGACCGGCACGGCCCTTGCCGGTCCGGGTGGGGGCTGCGGCGCGGGACGAGGGCCCCGGAAGGGAGCGGCGGCGGGCTTGCGGCCCGGCGGCCGTCGCCGCGGGCCGCCGGATGCGGTCACGGGGCGTACCCCTGGGCCCCGGCCGCTCGATCATGGCGGGCACAGGTGGTCGGACTCCGGGGCCCCGTAACGGCGGTGCAGTGCGCGGAGCGCGTCCAGCTTCGCGTTGAACTCCGGGTCGGAGGACGAGCCGCCGTACGGCAGTCGCAGGAGCCGCTTGCGTCCGTCGCGCAGCACCAGGCCGACGCGGCGGGTCTCCTCGTGGCGGTGGGCGTCCGCGGACCGGATCCGTATCCGCAGATCGGCGATGTCGCGCCACGGTACGCTCCGGCGGCGCAGCAGCGTCCGGATGTGCAGGCCGTACGGGTCACCGCGCACCTCGGCGGTGACCCAGCGCACCGAGGCGGAGCCCACCACCGCGAAGAACAGGCCGATGCCCAGCCAGATGTCCAGCAGTGTGCCCCGGGAGGCCGCACGCGCCACGGCCAGGAGCGCCCCGGCCACCCCGAGGCCGAGGAAGAACCCCAGGGCGCCGCGGTAGGGGGAACGGCAGATCACTTCCGGTGCACTGGTCATGCGCGGAAGCGTCCCATCCGTGACGCCGGGCATTCCTGTGGGGGTGCGGCAGTGTTCCGGGCCCGAACACTGCCGCATCCCCATGACCGCGTCGCCGTACTCCCGGAGGAAGCCCGTTGACCGGGAGGCGCTCAGCAGCGGCCGCCCGCACCGCTGTCACCGCTGTTCGGGCACGGGGCGGCTCAGGAGGCGTTCGCCGTGCGTCCCGACTGCTGTCCGCGCGTCCGGTCCACCAGATGGAGCACCGTGAGCGGCGCGGAGGGGAGCGCGGTCCAGCCCTGCTCGTTCGAGCTGCCCCTGGACAGGTACTTCGCGGCGATGGAAATGACCACCAGCGCCTGCTTGTGGCTGAAACCCTCGGCGATTCCGGGGCGCGTGGTGAACTCCGGCAGCTGACCGCCGTAACCGATCTGGGCTTGGCTCGCGGCCCGGTCCGGAGCGGTGGTGCTCGCGCTGGCGGACCCGCCCCCCGCGCTGCCGTTCGCCTCCATGGCCTCGGCCCGTGCCAGTGAGGTCCCGCGCCAGAGGGTCACCTGCTGGTCGGACTGCTGCTCCACCAGACTCGCCACCGTGGACTCGGGCGTTGGCTGCGGCAGCTGTGACTCGAACCTGGTACTGAAGTTGTCGTCGTCCGAGTCGTAGTTGTCGCTGTCCGGGTCCCGCTCCGTCGGCCCGGTGGCGTGCCGGGCGAGCTGCACGGGAATGCCGGCGTCGGCCGGGGCCTGCCGGGCATCCTCCTCCGGTGCGCGCTGGACGTCGGGGAGCGGGGCGGACATCACGCGGGCCGCGTTGGCCTCGGCGGCCCGTTCGAACCGGTCGCCCGGGTCGGACACCCGCACCCCGCCGGGCCCGGTCGTGCCGTCCACCGACCCCGAGCGCTGCTGCATCACATGGGTGAGCTCGTGCGCGAGCGTGTGGGGATCGGCGCCGTCCGGACCGATGGCGATGTCGTTGCCCGAAGTCCACGCCTTGGCGCCGAGCTCGGCCGTGGAGCGCTGGGCCACCGCGTCGGTGTGCACCCTGACGTCGGAGAAGTCGGCGCCCAGCCTGGTCTCCATCTCGTTGCGGAGCGGCTCGTCCAGCGGCCGCCCGGCCGAACGCAGCACGTCGTGCACCGGGGACCGCTGCACGTCCGGCTGCTCGGCCCCGTGGCCGCAGCCGGCGCCGTGCTGGTGCCGTTCCTGCTCCGGGAGGTGCCCGGCCCGGCGGAGCATCTGCACGACGCCCGCGTTTCCGGCACTGCTCTGTAAAGCCGCGATCGTCTGCGGTGACGTGCTGCCGGCGACGGGCTGCGCCACCACGGCCGCCTGCTCCGGCGGGCTCGCCACCCGCCGTCGAGCGGCGTCCTTCTCCGGCTGCTTCTTCGCGTGCATGGGGACCTTTCGTCTGGGCGTCCTCACCTCTTTACACAGGAGAAGGCAGGCGGGAAAGGCCCGGCCGGACAGCCCAGGGTGCACGACGACCGGTCCCAACAGCGCAGCGGTCACGGCAGGGCGCTCCCATCCGTTCGGAAGGGCAGAGAACTCTTCCCTTCGGTACCTGGACCCGATGATCATGTCCTGCGTATTCAGAGGGCGTTGGATCCGATCACAGGAAGAGGGGCGCCGTGCACGTCCACGCCCATGCCCGACAGTCCGGCGACCAGGAGCGGCACGCACCGGCGCGTACCCCCGCGGCCGGAGGTGACATGCCCTCCCGCAGCCTGCCCGCGCTGCAGGCCACCGCGGGGAACGCGGCCGTCGTACAACTGCTCCGCATGGCCGGGCACCTCACCGGGCAGGAGCGGCACCAGCACGGCGCCGGCTGCGGCCACCGGTCCGAGCAGCCCCGGGTGCAGCGCTCGGCCGTCCATGACGTGTTGCGTGCCCCCGGCCGGCCTCTCGACGACACCACCCGTGCCGAGATGGAGAGCCGGCTGGACGCGGACTTCTCCGACGTCCGGGTTCACAACGACAGCACCGCGAAGGCGTCCGCCGCCGAAGTCGGCGCCCGTGCCTACACCTCCGGCAGCCATGTCGTCATCGGTGACGGCGGCGCGGACAAGCACACCCTCGCGCACGAGCTGACGCATGTCATCCAGCAGCGGCAGGGCCCGGTCGCGGGCACGGACAACGGCGCGGGTGTGAAGGTGTCGGACCCCTCGGACCGGTTCGAACGCGAGGCGGAGGCCAACGCGACGCGGGTGATGTCGGGTCCGGCGGAGCGGAGGAGCGGCCCGGAACCGGCCGGCGAGGGCGGTACGGGAGGCGCGGCGACCGCGGATCCGGTGCAGCGTTCGGCACCGGCGATCCAGCGGATGAAACTGGCGCAGGGCAGGATCGCGTTCACCAACGTGGCCCTGAAGTACCCGGAGTACATGGACAAAGCCGGCCGGCTCCTCCAGTTGCTCGCCGGACACAGCATGATCAGGAGTTACCTCGGGGAGCGCGACTGCTCGATCACGCTGGAGAAGCGCACCACGGAGACCCCCGCCGACGTGATCGACAAGGGGGAGGAGGGCGTGTTCGTCAACCTCGCCTCCTACTACTTCGAGAACTACGACATCGGCTACATCGCCGGGATGCTCTGCCACGAGTTCGGCATCCACCCGCTCGCGGAGAGCATGCCGAACATGGCACGGGAGGAGGAGAGCTTCCGGGACATGCCCTTCCCCGTGCCCGGCCTGGAGAGCGAGGACAGGGGCGGGCCCGACGGGTTCGTCTCGATGAACTCGGCCAACGCCAAGCAGGCCGACCACGTGCTCGGCGCCATCCCCGGCAGCCCCCGCTACACCGTCTACCGGGATCTGGCCCTGGAGATGGCGCAGATGCTGCTGCGGGACGCGGAGACCCGCGTCCAGGGGGCCAGGGAGCAGGACGTCACGGACCTGCTCGACTGCTTCCTCATGGACGTCGCCTCCATCGCCGCCACCAACGACGACCGCAAGCGCGGGCTTCCCGTCTTCACCAACCGGGAAGGTGAGGCGGTGCGCCGCGACATCGCGACGGTCTACAACGCCTACAAACAGCGGCTGGCGAACGGTCTGCCGGCCGACCGCCAGGGCATCGCCCCGCTGTTCCCGCAGGACAAGACCCCGCAGGCCGTCAAGGCGGACTTCCAGACGCTCATGGCGCGCATCGCGAAGGGCGCGTTCCGGGCCTGGAGCATCGACAACAGCGAGGGGTGACGCGGGCCGGGAACGGCGGACGCGACGCATGACGGAGAGATGACCGGAGGAGAACGGGTTCGGCACGGCAGCCCGCAGCGCTACGCGGAAGCGTTCCTGCGGGCCGCCCGCCCCGCCCTGGAGGACTTCCCGGTCTGCCGGGGCGCGCGGCTGGAGTCACTGGACGTCGAATACCTGACGGATGACCGGGAGGCGGAGGGCGCCCTCCGCGCCGTGTGCGCGGTGGCCGCCGTCACCTTCCGCGGCCGCCGCTTCTCCTACCGCCGGGGCATCTGGCCCCGGCCCACCCGGCGTCCACGGCCGCCGCGATCTACGCGACGGTCCTGGAGGAGCGGCTCCTGACCCGACCCCGTCCTCCGCGCGTCTCCGGGACGGACCCGGCGATCGAACCACCGGTCGAGCTGTGAGGCGGAGGTCCCGGGTGCGGGACTGCCCGCGTCCGCCGCGTTGGGCCGTCACCCCGCCGACGGGACGCGAGGCTCAGGCGCGCAGGTGCGCCGCCTGCGCGGTGAAGGCCGTCCACGCGTCGGGGGAAACGACCAGCGGGTGCCGTTCGGTGTCCTTGGAGTCCCGGACCAGGACGTCTTCAGGACGTATGGCGACCTCGACGCAGTTGTCACCCCCGCCGCCGCTGTAGCTGCTCTTGGACCACACCAGTTCAGCCGTGTTCACAACGCTCCTCGCATCCGCTCCAGCAGGCTCGTAGTGGCCTGTCGGCTCAGAGCCTGTGCGCGCATCTTGCCATAGCGCTGAAGCATCGAACTGGCTACTTTCGGATCGGTGACGAGGGCGCTGTTGTCATGGCCCTCGACGTAGCCGATCCATCGGTTCTCGACCGTCTCCGCCAGATACATCGGCCCTTCGAAGCCGGAGTGATCCTCCTGCTCAAGCGGCATGACCTGGATCTCCACGTTCCGCAGGCGTCCCTGCCGGAGAAGATGGTCGATAAGTGTCCTCGTGACATCGACGCCTCCCAAGCGGCGCGTCAGCAGAGCCTGCTCGATGATGAAGCTGAAGGTCGTGTTCGGCCGTTCGGTGAAGAGCCGCTGTCTGGCCAGCCGGGCTGCTACCTGACGCTCGAACTGCTCCTCCGTGAGCGGCGGCAGGCGACGTTCGAAGATCTGCCGGATGTACGGCTCGGGCTGCAACAGCCCCGGAACGACCCGGCACTCATACGCATACAGCGACACCGCCTCCTCCTCGATCCCGGCCCACTGCCGGAACCAGGAGGCGAGCCCCGCCTTGCGGGTGAGGCTGCGGGCCGCCGCGTCCAGGACGCGGGCGGCTGCCGGGCCCAGAACGGCCTCCGAGCGGTCGATGAGGTTGTGGGGCGGGAACCGCTTGCCCTGCTCGATCTTGGCGATGTATGGCTGGGAGTAGCGCACCCGGGGCGCGAACTCCTCCTGCGTCAAACGGGCTTCCTCCCGGAGGGCCTTCAGTACCGCGCCGAAGGTCTTGAGGCTGTCGGACACCTCGGGCTCACCGTTCGCACAGGCACCGCCGCCACCGCCGCTACCTCCGCGCCCGTTCCCGGCGCCGCCCGTGCCACCCTCGTCTCCGCCGCGCTTGCCGCCGCCCCCGCTGCCCGCCGCCATCGCAGCCTGCCTTTCCGCCCGCACTCTCGTACCACTTTCGGTGCGCCAATCGTCACGCAGTGACACAGCGGCGGTCCAGTGAATCGGCTGATACAGCATGAATTTGGGTCAGCGTCGTCCCTGGTCAACTGCCCTGGCAGGCAGGAACGCTGGCCGCCATGACAGCACCACGCACCGAAGTCCCCGTCACCGTACGTACGTTCGCGCACCGCTTCTCGTCCACGCGGCGCGGTGCCCGGCTTGCCCGGCTGCTCGCCGGGCATCAGCTCGTCGACTGGGGACTCCCGCGCGGCACCTGCGCGTTCGACGGCGCGACCCTCGTCATCGCGGAACTCGCGTCGAACGCCGTGCTGCACGGCCTCGTCCCGGGCCGGGACTGCGCGCTGCGGCTCGCGTACGACACCGGGACCGGCATCCTCCGGATCGAGGTGTCCGACACCCATCCCGGCCGCCCCGCCCGCGTCGAGCCCTCACCCGTCTACGACCGGGGGCGGGGGCTGGCCCTGGTCGAGGCGATCGCCCTCCGCTGGGGTGTGCAGGACCGGAACGGGCCCGGCAAGACGGTGTGGGCGGAGTGCGCCATGGCGGCGGCCTGCGAGAACGCGGACCGTCAGAGGGCTGGAAGCACCCCTGTGCGCGCACCCGGACTGAGCCCGGGCGGGCCCGGGCGTACTGGTCCGGACGGCGCCGTCCCGGATGCCGTTGGGGAAGAATGGGGCGAGGATCGGCTGATGTGACGAACACCGGGCCACACCGTGACGGGCAGGGCTCCCTCGGTGGAAGCGGTGGCACCGCTCGGGCCGGCGGCGCCCAGAGAGTGGAGGCTCTGTCGGACGGCGTCTTCGCCATCGCGATGACGCTCCTGGTACTGGACATCTCCGTGCCGGCGGGGCTGGACAGCGCGGACTTCCACGAGGCGCTGCTCGATGTGCTGCCGAACATCGCCGCGTACGCGCTCAGCTTTGCCGTCATCGCCCAGTTCTGGCGCGATCACCGCAGCATTCTCGGCGCCGCGCCTGCGCCGGACGGCGCGGTCCTCGGTCTGACGCTGGTGGGACTTGCTCTGGTGGCCCTGCTGCCGTTTCCGACGTCCCTGCTCGCCGAGTACACCGAGCAGGCACTGGCCGTGGCGGTCTACTCGGGGACGGTGGCGGCCGTCAATACCGTTCATACGGCCTTGGTGGCCGCCGTCCGCCGCAGCGAGACGGCCCGGGACCGTGCCCGGGGCCCCGCCGGACCGGCCGACAGGGGCCCGAGGGTCAGGAGGCAGCGGCTCGCCGTGGACTCGGGGGTCACCGCCGCGGTCTTCGGTGCCGCCGTGCCGCTGGCTTTCGTCTCTCCGGCGGCGGCCATGTGGTCCTGGCTCACCCTGGTCCCGCTGAACATCGTGATCGGCCGCAGACGACGGCGTACGCAGCAGGAGGCGACGCACCGGGAGCCTGCGGGGAGATCTCCCGAGGCGTGACACCGGCGGGATCGGGCCGGTGCCACACCGTCGTCCGGACGACGCGTACAGGCCACACGGCCGACGGCTCCTCGGAGGGCGAGTACGCCTGCCGTGCCGCCGGGGGCCGGGCCGGGCTCCGGATCAGCCGCCCCGCAGTTCCCGCGCGAGGCCGTCGATCTCCTCCGCGATCCGGCGCTGGAGGCCGCCGCCGAACGTGACGCGGGTGGCGCCCAGTTCGCCGAGGTCGCGCGGGGTGGGGCCGCCGGGGAGTGCGATCGCGTTGAGCGGGCCGCCGATGCCGGCGGCGAGTTCGGGCAGCAACTCCGGCGGGGCGAGGATCGGGTAGACGCAGTCCACGCCCGCCTCGCGGTAGAGGCGGCCGCGTTCGATCGCCGCGCCGAGGTCCGGTATCCCGCGGAGGAAGGTGTCGACACGGGCGTTGAGGAACAGGGCGCCGCCCGCCGCGGCCCGGACCTCCGCGAGCCAGTCCGCGTGCCACCGCGGGTCCGCCAGCTGGTGGTCCGCCGGACCGGAGTCCTCCAGGTTGCAGCCCACCGCCCCCGCCTCCAGCAGCCGTTCGACCAGTTCGCGGGGCGGCAGCCCGTAGCCGTCCTCGACGTCCGCCGAGACGGGGACGGAGACGGACCGGACGATCCGCCCGATCGCCGCGAACATCTCCTCCGGCGGCGTGCCGCCGCCGTCCGGATGACCGAGGGCCGCCGAGATGCCCGCGCTGGGCGTGGCCAGGGCCGGGAAGCCCGCGGCCTCGAAGGCGCGGGCGCTGACGGCGTCCCACGGGCCGGGGAGGACGAGCGGGGCGGAGGGCGCCCGGCCGTGGTGGAGGGCGCGGAAGGTCTCGGCCCGCGAAGCGGCTCCGTTGGTGCCGTCGGCGGTGTCGGTCGTGGCAGTCATGTGTGTGAGCGTAGGCAACTGCCGTGGAATACGCCTCCGTTCGAGGTGGGCCCGGCTTCGGCACGGCCCGGGAGCGGGTCAGCACACCTCTGGGTCCGGGGGCGGAAGCCCCGGCGGGGGAGCAGTCGGTACAGCGTGCCGGGCCCGGCGGGAACCCGGCCGACAGGGGCGGCCGGGCGCGGTGAGGCGCGGGTCCCCGGTGCCCGGGGGACGGAGGGCCGGGGCCTGGCCAACCGCGTCCGTTCGCGAAGCTGTTCAGGACAGTCCGGGGTCCCCGGGTGCCGGGCGGCGGCCCTCCATGCGCCCGAAGACCGCGAGCGCGTCCTCCGCGGAGTTGCGGGCATGGACGTACTCGTCCGCCCAGGCGGCGGCGTCCGGGAAGGCCGACTCGGCGGCGATCCGCGCGCAGGCGGCCGCGTAGTCGTACGGGGTGCGGCGCAGCTCGACGCCCGGGCCGAGCAGGGCCCAGTGGGCGCCCCGGCGGCCGTACGGCATGCCGACGCTGCCCGGGTTGACGGCCAGACGCCCGTGCACGAGCCGGGCGAACGGCATGTGCGTGTTGCCGCAGACGACCACCTTGACCCCGGCGTCCACACCGGCCAGGACCTCGGCCCAGCGCTCGCCGGACGAGTCGGCGAGGACGATCTCCGCGTCGTCGCGCGGGGTGCCGTGGCAGAACAGCACGCGGCCGAGGCCGTCCACGTCCAGTTCGGCGGTGAGCGGGAGGCCCGCGAGGCGTTCGGCCCGGTCCGGGCGGAGCCGCCCGGCCGCCCAGACGGAGACCGGGATGCCGGCCGGCGCTCCCTCCACCAGCTCCCGGTCCGCGTTGCCCCGGATCCACAGCGCCCGGTCGCCGAGCGAGTCCAGCAGGTCCAGCGTCTCGACGGGCTGCGGCCCGGCCGCCAGGTCGCCGGTGAGCACGATCCGCTCGGCGGACCGGACGGCGGGTTCGGCCAGCACGGCCTCCAGAGCGGGCAGCACCCCGTGGATGTCGGACAGTACGGCGACTCGCTGCGTCATGGCGGCGACGGTAGTGGCACCGGACGTGGACCGCGGGCGGGTTCACTCACCGCGAAGCCCTGCGCCGGCAGGGGCTGTTGCGGCCGTCGGGGCTGTACGGGGTGACGGGGTCGTCCGGGCGGACGTCCCGGATCCGGTGGAGCTCCGGGCGCGGGGGCAGGCCCAGGCCGCTCCGGCTCCTCGTCCCCGACGTGTTCCGCCGGCTCGTCGTCTTGTCGCCACCGAGCGGAACGGCGGGGGCCCGGCCCCTCACCACGCCCCGGGGGGACGCCCGCCACCCGCGTCAGCCGCGTCAGATGCCGAGCTTGGCCGCGTACGCCTTGGCGACGGCGTCCTTGTCGCCCTCCGTCTCCACGCGCGCCTTCTCCTGGCGGCCGTAGAGGAAGAGGAGCAGTTCGCCCGGCTCGCCGGTGACCGTGACCACCGGCGTGCCGCGGTGGGCGACCGCCGTGCGGCCGTCCGGGCGGCGCAGCACCAGGCCGACCGGCGACTTGCGGCCCATCATCCGGGCGGCCTTCTCGATGCGGGACCACAGGGCGTCGGCCAGCACGGGGTCCAGCTCGCGCGGCGTCCAGTCGGGCTGGGCGCGGCGGATGTCCTCGGCGTGCACATAGAACTCGACGGTGTTGGCGGCCTCGTCGATCTGCTTGAGGGTGAACGGCGACATCCGGGGCGGGCCGGTGCGGACGAGCTGGATCAGCTCCTCGTACGGCTTCGCGCCGAACTCGGCGGCCACCCGGTCCAGCCGCGCCGCGAGCGGCTTGACGAACATGCCCGCAGCCGCGTCGGGGCGCCGTTCGCGCACCACGAGGTGCACGGCGAGGTCGCGGGTGGTCCAGTCGCCGCACAGGGTCGGGGCCCCCGGGCCCGCGTTCTCCAACAGATCGGCCAAGAGCAGGCGTTCGCGCTTCGCATGGGTCGACATACCGCCACCCTACGACCGTCCCGGGTGAGCGGCCATGATGCCGCGCGGTGGTTCCGGGGGCAGTGGGGGAGAACCCGGACCGGTCTCGGGGCCGGTCTCGGGGGCGGCCCGGGGGAGACCCCGAGACGGGGCGGTCGCGGCCGGATCCGCCGCCGCGGGGGCGCCGGGTGAGCCGGCGGACCGTGCGCGTGCGGCGGCTTCCCGCAAGCTCCCGGCCGGCGCGGACGTGCGGGAGCGGGCGCCGCGGGCGCGGCCGTGCCGCTCCTTCGGTGCTAGTGCCGCCCCCGCCGTGCGGCCGATTTCACGAGGCCACCGCCGCGGCGGCACAATGGCGCCCATGTCCAGCGACTCCCGCGACCGCACCGATTCCGCCGATTCCGCCGGTCCGGCCGGCTCCTCCGGCCTCGACCCCGCCGTCGCCGCGCGGCTCAAGCGGAACGCCGACGGGCTCGTCCCGGCCATCGCGCAGCAGTACGACACCGGTGAGGTGCTGATGCTGGGCTGGATGGACGACGAGGCCCTGCACCGAACCCTCACCACGGGCCGCTGCACCTACTGGAGCCGCAGCCGCGGCGAGTACTGGGTGAAGGGCGACACCTCGGGGCACGTCCAGCACGTCAAGTCCGTCGCGCTCGACTGCGACGGCGACACCGTGCTCGTCAGGGTCGACCAGGTGGGCGCCGCCTGCCACACCGGTGACCGCACCTGCTTCGACGCGCAGGAACTGCCGCTCGGCCCGGCGGCCCCGGCCGGACCGGGCCCCTCGGCCTGAGGAACCGGGCCCCCTCGGTCCGGCCCCGGCGCCTCCGGTCCGCCGCCGGGGCCCCGGCGGGCCGCATCGTGGAACGCACCCGGTGGCAGCCGCCGCGCACACTAGGATCCGGGTCCATGAGTACCGGCGCCGCCACGATGGATCTCACCACCTTCCGCAAGCTGGCGGCCGACCGCCGCGTCATCCCCGTCAGCCGCAGGCTGCTCGCCGACGGGGACACCCCGGTCGGCCTGTACCGCAAGCTCGCGGCCGAACGCCCCGGCACGTTTCTCCTGGAGTCCGCGGAGAACGGCCGCTCCTGGTCGCGCTACTCCTTCGTCGGTGTCCGCAGCGACGCCACCCTCACCGTCCGCGACGGCGAGGCGCACTGGCTCGGCACGCCCCCCGTCGGAGTCCCCACCGGCGGCGATCCGCTGGAGGCCCTGCGCGCCACGGTCGACACCCTGCACACCCCGCGCGACCTGGGCGACCTCCTCGGCCTGCCGCCCTTCACCGGCGGGATGGTCGGCTACCTCGGCTACGACATCGTCCGCCGCCTGGAGCGGATCGGCGACAGCACCCGTGACGACCTCGGCCTGCCCGAGCTGACCATGCTGCTCACCTCCGACCTGGCCGTGCTCGACCACTGGGACGGCACCGTCCTGCTCATCGCCAACGCGATCAACCACAACGACCTCGACACCGGCGTCGACGAGGCGTACGCGGACGCCGTGGCCCGCCTCGACGCGATGACCGCCGACCTCGCCCGGCCCCTGCCCGGCGGCGCCGCCGCCCTGCCGCCCTCCGAACTGCCCGAGTTCACCCAGCACTGGGGCGGCGCCGCGTACCAGGAGGCCGTCGAGGACATCAAGGAGCGCATCCGGGCCGGCGAGGCGTTCCAGGTCGTCCCGTCCCAGCGGTTCGAGACGCCCTGCCCGGCCTCCGCCCTCGACGTCTACCGGGTGCTGCGCGCCACCAACCCCAGCCCGTACATGTACCTCCTGCGGCTCGACGGCTTCGACGTCGTCGGCTCCAGCCCCGAGGCGCTGGTCAAGGTCGAGGACGGGCGCGCCATGCTGCACCCCATCGCGGGCACCCGGCCGCGCGGCGCCACCCCGCAGGAGGACGCCTCCCTCGCCGAGGAACTGCTGGCCGACCCCAAGGAGCGCGCCGAGCACCTGATGCTGGTCGACCTCGGGCGGAACGACCTCGGCCGGGTGTGCGAGCCGGGCAGTGTGGAGGTCGTCGACTTCATGTCGGTGGAGCGCTACAGCCACGTCATGCACATCGTGTCCACCGTCACCGGCCGTCTCGCCGAGGGCCGCACCGCCTTCGACGTGCTCACCGCCTGCTTCCCGGCCGGCACCCTCTCCGGCGCACCCAAGCCCCGCGCCCTCCAGATCATCGAGGAGCTGGAGCCGACCCGGCGGGGCCTGTACGGGGGCTGCGTCGGCTATCTCGACTTCGCGGGCGACTCCGACACCGCCATCGCCATCCGCACGGCCCTGCTGCGCGACGGCACCGCGTATGTGCAGGCCGGGGCCGGGGTGGTGGCCGACTCCGACCCGGTCTCCGAGGACACCGAGTGCCGCAACAAGGCGGCGGCGGTGCTGCGCGCGGTACGGATGGCGTCGGGGCTGCGGTAGACCGCCCGTTCCGGGCCCTGCCCCGCGCCCGTACCGGGCCGGCCGCGCGCAGCCGGCCGGACCGCGGAAGCGGACGGCGCCGACCGCTTCCGCCGTGCGGTACTCGGGTGCCCCGGACGACACCCGGCCGCTCCGAGAGGCACGGCGGCGGCCGGTACGGTGCCCGGGGTTCCCGGGCGGGCCCCGGGCCGGGCGGTCTCCTGCGAGCCGTTCATCCCCCGGGCCCGACCGCGAAACCGCGGACTGCTACGGGCCCGCGTGCCCGCACCCGGGCCCGTACCGCCCCGGGTGCGGGCAGCGGGGCGGTACGGGTCATAGTGGAAACGTGAGTCCCGTACCCGAGCCGCGCAATCACCCCGAACCCGAGCACCCCGAACCCGAGCACCCCGAACCCGGGCACCCCGCATCCGGCCCTCGCCGGACCGGGGCCGGTCCCGCACCCGGATCCGCCGGCGGCGCCGGAGCCGGGGACACGTCCGGCGGCGCCGGCCGGCGCAGTCTCGCCGCCGCGCTCGCCCTCGGTGCCGCGGGCGCCGCCCTCGCCCTGGTCGCCGGCGGACAGACCTGGTCGGAGGCCACGACCACCGCCGCCCAGGGGGCGCTGCGGGTCGCCGCCGAAGGCCGGGACGTCACCGGCGTGCCCGCCGCGCTGGCCGTCGTCGGGCTCGCCGCGCTGGTCGCCGTGTTCGCCGTGCGCCGCGCCGGGCGGGCCGCCGTCGCCGCGCTGCTGGCGCTCAGCGGCGCGGGCACCGCCGCCGCCTCCCTGTACGGCCGCGCCGGCACCGGGGCACTGGAGGCCGAGGCGGCCCGGGCCACCGGGCTGGTCGGCGCCGGTGTGGAGAACGTCACCCACACCCCTTGGCCGCTGGTCTCCACCGCGGCCGGACTGCTCCTCCTGCTCGCCGGACTGCTCGCCCTGCGCCACGGGCACCGCTGGCCCGCCATGTCCGGCCGGTACGAGCGCCCGTCCGGTGCCGTGCGCCGCGGCGCCGCCGCGCCCGGCCCGGAGCGCCCCGAGGAGATGTGGCACGCCCTGGACCGGGGCGAGGACCCGACCCGCGACCGCTGAGACCACCCCCGGACCCCACCCCGGACCCACCTCCGACCTGCGCGTCGGCCGCGCCGTTCCGACGCTCCGGGACGGCACCCCGGCGCGACGGTGTCACAGCCCGTCGGGAACAATGGACGCCGAGCGTTCACCGCGCCCGAGCCAGGCGCACACAGAGCAACGAGGAGAACTCATGGCGGGCACCGACCACGGACACACCCCGGCCGCCTGGACCGGCGTCATCATCGCCTTCATCGGTTTCTGCGTGGCCAGCGCCTTCACCGTGATGGCCAGCCCCGTGGGCTTCTGGGTGGGTATCGCCCTCGTCTTCCTGGGCGGGATCGTCGGCTGGATGATGAAGAAGGCCGGCCTGGGCCAGGACGCCACGCGCGAGCCGCAGAAGCGGCAGCCGCAGCACTGACCCGCGAGCGGCGCACGGCGCCCCCGCGAACCGGGGCGGAACCGTGAAGGCGCGGCCCCGTGGCCCGTACGGCCGTATGGACGGCGTACGAGGGCCCGGGGCTGCGCCTTTCCGCGTCCGCGGACAGACTCGGCCCTGTGAGCGACGAACCCGCGCACCCCGCACCGTCCCCGCCTCCGGCTCCCGCGTCTCCGTGCCCGCCTCCGCCGCCCGGCGGTGACCGTCACCAGGCCGGCCGTGCCGGGCGGCTCCTTCCGTCCCGCATGAGGCCCCTGGCCGCACCCGCGGGGGCGCTCGCCGCCGGTGCGGCCGCCCTCGGCTGTGTCGGGGCCGTGGACCCCGGGGTGCCGGGGCGTTACCCGGTGTGCCCGCTCTTCCACACGACCGGTCTCCTGTGCCCGGGCTGCGGCGGCCTCCGCGGCGCCCACGCCCTGGCGCGGGGCGATGCGGCCGCCGCCTTCGGCGCCAACGCCCTGGTCGTCCTGGCCCTGGCCGCGGCCGCCGTCGTCTGGGTGCTCTGGTCCGTACGCGCCGTACGCGCCGCCGCCCGGCAGGGGCGTGCCGCCCGCCCCGCGCCGGCCGGGCGCGCCGCGCGGTTCGTGCGGAGCCGTCCGGCGTGGTGGGCCGCGGGGGTGCTCGTCACGGCGTTCACGGTTGTCCGGAACCTGTCGTTCGGCGCGGGCCTGGCACCGTAGAACCGGAACCGGTAGCACCGGGTATGTCCACGTGTCGGGACCCCGGGCGCCCGGATGTGAACGGTGTGCGCCCGGCCGGATACCATCGCAGAGTCTCGCGCAGTCGTGGGCGGGCGGTGCCCGGCGGGCACCGGACGGCCGCGATCGCTCCACCACCGTCCCGGAAGGGGGCCGCTCCCGTGAGTGTGCTCGACGAGATCATCGAGGGAGTCCGTGCCGACCTCGCGGAGCGGCAGGCACGCGTGAGCCTCGACGAGCTCAAGGAGCGGGCGGCCAGGACCCCTCCGGCCAAGGACGGGGCCGCGGCGCTCCGCGGTGACAGCGTCAAGGTCATCTGCGAGGTCAAGCGCTCCAGCCCGTCCAAGGGCGCGCTGGCCGCGATCGCCGACCCGGCCGGGCTCGCCGCCGACTACGAGACGGGCGGCGCGGCCGTCATCAGCGTGCTGACCGAGGAACGGAAGTTCGGCGGCTCGCTCGCGGACCTGGAGGCCGTCCGCGCCCGGGTCGACATCCCCGTGCTGCGCAAGGACTTCATCGTCACCTCTTACCAGCTCTGGGAGGCCCGTGCCCACGGCGCCGACCTCGCCCTGCT
Organism: Streptomyces xinghaiensis S187; assembly: GCF_000220705.2. Lineage (GTDB taxonomy): Bacteria > Actinomycetota > Actinomycetes > Streptomycetales > Streptomycetaceae > Streptomyces > Streptomyces xinghaiensis. Next base: position 5,721,887 of record NZ_CP023202.1, read on the forward strand.
CATCGTCGCGGCCCTGGACCAGGCGGCCCTGGTGTCGCTCATCGAGCGCGCCGAGTCGATCGGCCTGACGCCGCTCGTCGAGGTGCACGACGAGGAGGAGGTCGAGCGGGCCGTCGTCGCCGGCGCCCGCATCATCGGCGTCAACGCGCGGAACCTCAAGACGCTGGAGGTGGACCGGGCCAACTTCGGGCGGATCGCCCCGGGGATCCCCGACCACATCGTCAAGATCGCGGAATCGGGCGTGCGCGGACCGCACGACCTGATCGCGTACGCCAACGAGGGCGCGGACGCCGTGCTCGTCGGGGAGTCGCTGGTCACCGGCCGCGACCCCAGGACGGCGGTGGCCGACCTCGTGGCGGCCGGCGCGCACCCGGCCCTGCGGCACGGACGCGGCTGAGGCGCCCCGATGACCCGTTCCCCGTACGCACGGCTCGCCCGCGGCTGCCGGCCGCGGGGCTGCCGCGCGCCCGCGCGGCGGGTGCGGGGGCGTCGGGTGCGCTACCACATCGGCAGCGAGCCGGGGCAGATCAACGGCATGCGATGGCGCGCCGCGGCGCGCGTACACCCGGCCGGCACGGCCTGACACCGCCCGGCCCCGCCGACAGGCGGGCCGGGAGAGGCAGGACGGTTCCTCCGGCTGCTTCCCGATTCCTGAGCGCTCTCGGCTGTCGGACCCGGGCCCGGACCCGAGTCGTCCGGGCTCTCACGGAGCCCGGAGGCCGGATGCCCCGGATGCACCGGACCTGGAGGGCCCCGTGACGGGGCCCCGGGCCCCGGAGGGCTCGGTCACCGGGCCGTCGGAGCCGTCCGAGCCGGCTGCCGGGCGCCCGATGCGGGCGGTCCGGCCGCTCCCGGAGCCCGTACGGCCCGGACCGTCGGGATCCGGGCGCTTCCGGCGCCGGCGTGCCGCAGCGGTGTCCGGTGCCGGCCCGCGACCGCCCTTCCCGCCCCGTCCCGCGCGTACGGCCGCACCGGCCGACCGCTCCGGGGCCGGGCGAGGGGCACCGCCGGGGCCGGCCGGTGTACGCCCGCCTCCCCCCGACCGTCCGGATCTTTCACTTCATCACCCCACCACCCGGGGCCTCGCGCCCCGGCACGAGGAGTACCGTAGATGTCCTCCGATTTCTTCATCCCGGACCCCGAGGGTCTGGTCCCCAGCCCCGAGGGCTACTTCGGCGCGTTCGGCGGCAAGTTCATCCCCGAGGCGCTGGTCGCCGCGGTCGACGAGGTGGCCGCTGAGTACGCCAAGGCGAAGGCCGACCCGGCCTTCGCCGCCGAGCTGGACGAACTGCTCGTCAACTACACCGGCCGCCCCAGCGCCCTCACCGAGGTCCGGCGGTTCGCGGAGCACGCCGGTGGCGCCCGGGTCTTCCTCAAGCGGGAGGACCTCAACCACACCGGCTCCCACAAGATCAACAATGTGCTGGGGCAGGCGCTGCTGACCCGCCGCATGGGCAAGACCCGCGTCATCGCCGAGACCGGCGCCGGGCAGCACGGGGTCGCGACGGCCACGGCCTGCGCCCTCTTCGGCCTCGAATGCACCATCTACATGGGCGAGGTCGACACCAAGCGGCAGGCGCTCAACGTGGCGCGGATGCGGATGCTCGGCGCCGAGGTCATCGCGGTCAAGTCGGGCAGCCGCACCCTGAAGGACGCCATCAACGAGGCGTTCCGCGACTGGGTCGCCAACGTCGACCACACCCACTACCTCTTCGGCACGGTCGCCGGACCGCACCCGTTCCCCGCCCTGGTCCGCGACTTCCACCGGGTGATCGGCGTCGAGGCGCGCCGGCAGATCCTGGAGCGCGCCGGCCGGCTGCCGGACGCGGTGGCGGCCTGCGTGGGCGGCGGCTCCAACGCCATCGGCCTGTTCCACGCGTTCCTCCCCGACGAGGCCGTCCGGCTCGTCGGCTTCGAGCCCGCCGGGCACGGCGTGGAGACCGGCGAGCACGCGGCGACCCTCACCGAGGGCACGTCCGGCATCCTGCACGGCTCCCGGAGCTACGTCCTCCAGGACGAGGACGGCCAGATCACCGAGCCGTACTCGATCTCCGCCGGGCTCGACTACCCGGGCGTCGGCCCCGAGCACGCCTACCTCAAGGACACCGGCCGCGCCGAGTACCGCGCGGTCACCGACGACGAGGCGATGCAGGCGCTGCGGCTGCTGTCGGAGACCGAGGGCATCATCCCGGCCATCGAGAGCGCGCACGCGCTGGCCGGCGCCCTCGTCCTCGGCCGCGAACTCGGCCCCGAAGGGCTGGTGCTGGTCAATCTCTCCGGCCGCGGCGACAAGGACATGGAGACCGCCGCGCGCTACTTCAAGCTGTACGACCCGAGCGACGAGATCGAGGCCGAGTGATGGCGGGCAACCTGGAACTCCTGGAATCCGTCCTGGCCAAGGCCAAGGGGGAGGGCCGGGCCGCGCTGGTCGGCTATCTGCCCGCCGGTTTCCCGACCGTGGACGGCGGGGTGCGGGCCGTCACGGCGATGGTCGAGGGCGGCTGCGACGTGGTCGAGGTCGGGCTGCCGCACAGCGACCCGGTGCTGGACGGGCCGGTCATCCAGACCGCCGACGACATCGCCCTGCGGGCCGGGCTGCGCATCACCGACGTGATCCGCACGGTGGCCGAGGTGCACGCCGCGACCGGGGCGCCGGTGCTCTGCATGACGTACTGGAACCCGGTCGACCAGTACGGCGTCGAGCGGTTCGCCGCGGACCTGGCCGGGGCCGGGGGTGCGGGCTGCATCCTGCCCGACCTCCCCGTCGAGGAGTCCGCGGTGTGGCGTGAGGCCGCGGCGCGGCACGGCCTGGCCACGGTCTTCGTCGTCGCGCCGAGCAGCCGGGACGAGCGGCTGGCGAAGATCACGGCGGTCGGCAGCGGCTTCGTCTACGCGGCCTCCCTGATGGGGGTCACCGGCACCCGGGAGTCCGTCGGCGAGCAGGCGCAGGACCTGGTACGCCGCACCCGGGCCACCACCGGACTGCCCGTCTGCGTCGGGCTCGGTGTCTCCAACCCGGAGCAGGCGGCCGAGGTCGCGGCGTTCGCCGACGGGGTGATCGTCGGCTCGGCCTTCGTCAAACGGCTGCTGGACGCGCCGGACCTGGAGAGCGGGCTGGACGGAGTCCGGTCGCTGGCAGGGGAGCTGGCGAAGGGCGTGAGCCGCGGGGCCTGACCGCCCGGATCAGCGGGGGAGGGGAACGGGGAGGCCTGCGCCTCCCCGTTCCGCCGTTCCGGCTCCGTTCCGGCTCTCGGCCGCTGTCGGCCCGCTGGATTACCCTGGCACCACCCCCACACCCCGTCACCGGCCGGGCCGCCGTGCGTCCCGCCCGGCCGCCCCGTGCGACCCCAGGAGATGTGAGGACCGTGACCGCAGAGCCGCCCGCCACCGGCCGGGCCGCGGATGAGCCCGAGCTGCCCGCGATATCCGAGGAGGAGTGGGCGCGGTTCGTCGAGGAGAGCGCCGGGCCCGCGCGGGCCCGGGCACCCAGGGAGCCGTCGGCGCGTGCCCGTATGGTCACCGAACGGCTGCGCCGGGAGGGCGAGGCGGCCGCCCGGCACCGGGGCACCCTCCGCCGGTGGCGCCGGCGGGGGAGGCCGGCCGCGCCCCGGCAGCCGGAGGGGTGGCGGACCGCGCCCGCCCGGCCGCAGGCCCGCGGGCAGCGCTGGTCGGGCGTGGTGGCCGGCCTGGTCTTCGTCGTCCTGCTGGTCGTGGTGGTGGCCGACCCGGCCCGGGTCCTCTCCTGACGCCGGTCTCCCCGGCCCCGGTCTCCGGGGCGTGTGCCCGCCGGGCGCCCGGCACCGGCTGCTCCCCCGTGACCGTCCGGACACGGGAGAGCGAGGGGAGGACGGGGGCGCGGGGCCGCGCCCGGTGCGGCCCGTTACGGAGCCGTTGCCGGGCGGGTTGCCCGGTCCCCCGCCCGGCACGGTAGCGTCGGGACCGCCATGGACCTCGCATACATTCCCAGTCCGTCGACCGGCGTGATCGAACTCGGTCCGATCCCGCTGCGCGGCTACGCGTTCAGCATCCTCATCGGCGTCTTCGCCGCCGTCTGGATCGGAGGCCGGCGCTGGGTCGCCCGCGGCGGCCTGCCCGGCACGGTGGCCGACATCGCCGTCTGGGCCGTGCCGTTCGGTCTCGTCGGCGGCCGTCTCTACCACATCTTCACCACGTACGAGCCCTACTTCGGTGAGGACGGCAACTGGGTCGACGCCTTCAAGATCTGGGAGGGCGGGCTCGGCATCTGGGGGGCCATCGCCCTCGGCGCCGTCGGGGCGTGGATCGGAGCCCGGCGCCGCGGCGTCCCGCTCCCGGCCTACGCGGACGCGGTCGCTCCCGGTATCGCCGTCGCCCAGGCCATCGGCCGCTGGGGCAACTGGTTCAACCAGGAGCTGTACGGCAGGGCCACCGATGTGCCCTGGGCCCTGAAGATCGACAAGGGCCCCGAGCCCGGGCTCTACCACCCCACGTTCCTCTACGAATCGCTGTGGTGCGTCGGCGTCGCCCTGCTGGTGATCTGGGCGGACCGCCGCTTCAAGCTCGGCCACGGGCGGGCCTTCGCGCTGTATGTCGCCGCGTACACCGTGGGCCGCGGCTGGATCGAGTATCTGCGGATCGACGAGGCCAACCACGTGCTCGGCCTGCGCCTCAACGTCTGGACCTCGATGATCGTCTTCCTCGGGGCGGTCGCCTACATGATCGTCTCCTCCCGGCTGCGCCCCGGCCGGGAGGCCGTGGTGGAACCGGCGGCGGAGGAGGCCCGCGCGGCCGGGGCCGCCGACGCCGGGCGGGACGGCGAGAAGGGCAGCGAGAAGGACGGCGGGCCCGGGAAGGACGCCGGGGCGACGGGGACCGCGGAGAGCGGCGATGCCGATGCCCCCACCGGGTCCGGCGAACCGGCGGTGTCCGGCGGCGGCACGGCCGCTGCGGACGGCCCGGGCGACGGTGACGGCACCGCGGACTCCGGGGCGGGCACCACCAAGAAGCTCTGAGACGGAGATCACGGACACGCCCGCGGACGGCGGCGGCCCTGAGGGGGACCGCCGCCGTTTCGTCTGCCCACTTCACCGCCCGGAAGTGAAACCGCAGGTCAGAGAGGTAAGTTCGGCCTTCCTTGCTGGCGGCGCCAAGGCATCGCGCGTACCTTCGCAGCCAGGGGGAGCCGACGGGCTGTCCCGGGGAAGGGAGCACCACACCCATGGCCAGCAGCAGCGCCGCCGACAACCTCACCGCGGATGTCACCGGGGCCGAGGACAAGCCGCACGACGCGCACCGGGACAACCACACCCACCGCGACGTCAACGGCGGCTGGCTCCGCCCCGCGGTCTTCGGCGCGATGGACGGCCTGGTGTCGAACCTGGCCCTGATCACGGGTGTCGCGGGCAGCAACGTCGCCTCGCAGACCATCGTGATCACCGGGATGGCGGGCCTCGCCGCCGGAGCCTTCTCCATGGCCGCCGGCGAGTACACCTCGGTGGCCTCGCAGCGTGAGCTGGTGCTGGCCGAGCTGGAGGTCGAGCGCGAGGAGATACGGAAGAACCCGGCGGAGGAGGAGCGGGAGCTCGCGGAGCTCTACGTATCGCGCGGCGTGGAGCCGGAGCTGGCACGGCAGGTCGCCGAGCAGCTCTCCCGCGATCCCGAGCTGGCCCTGGAGATCCACGTCCGGGAGGAGCTCGGGGTCGATCCCGGCGACCTGCCCTCGCCGGCGGTCGCCGCCGTCTCCTCCTTCGGGGCCTTCGCGGTGGGTGCCGTCCTTCCCGTGCTGCCGTATCTGCTGGGCGCGGAGCAGCTGTGGCCGGCGGTGCTGCTCGCCCTGGCCGGGCTGTTCCTCTGCGGCAGCCTGGTGGCGAGAGTCACGGCCCGCTCCTGGTGGTACAGCGGGCTCCGGCAGTTCATCCTGGGGGGAGCCGCCGCCGCCTTGACGTACGGTCTGGGCTCCCTCATCGGAACGGCCGTAAACTGAGGGGACCGGCCACGCCGGCCGGTGGGTCCTCCCGGCCGGGAAACCGGTTGTTACTTGCGGGTTTCGATCGGTGCCCGGCTGGGCATGAGCCGGAAGCGCTACGGGCAGTGCCGCCCGTCCGGCGCCGGAGAAGACGAGGGCCGAACGCTCCTGTCGCTCCCCCCACCACCGCTCTGAGCTGGTGGTGTCCGCATGATGGAACGCCGTTTTCGCGCTGCGGGACAGCGGTCATCATGTAACCTGCACGAAATTCGCAGAGGGCCAACGTCGTCCCTCGGCACTGACACTGCCACGACGACGACGGGAGAGCCGATGCGCACGCCGCGCCTGCTGTCCGACCACTCCGCGGCCAGCGGTGGGAACACCGCCTGGTCGCCCCTGGCCGGACGCCCTGACCAGCAGGGCATGTACGACCCGCGCAACGAGCACGACGCCTGCGGCGTCGGCTTCGTGGCCACCCTCACCGGTGAGGCGAGCCACGACATGGTCGAGCAGGCCCTCACCGTGCTGCGCAATCTGGAACACCGCGGCGCCACCGGCTCCGAGCCCGACTCCGGCGACGGCGCGGGCATCCTCCTCCAGATCCCGGACGCCTTCCTCCGCGAGAACGTCTCCTTCGAGCTCCCCGCGGCCGGCGCCTACGCCGTCGGTATCGCCTTCCTCCCCGCCGGTGACAGCGAGGCCGCGGGCCGCGTCGAAGCCATCGCCGCAGACGAGGGCCTGACCGTCCTCGGCTGGCGCGAGGTGCCCGTCGCCCCGCAGATGCTCGGCGCCGGCGCCCGCGCCACCATGCCGGACTTCGCCCAGCTCTTCGTGGCCGACGGCGAGAACACCGGGCTGGACCTGGACCGCAAGGCGTTCCTGCTCCGCAAGCGCGCCGAGCGCGAGGCCGGGGTCTACTTCCCCTCCCTCTCCGCCCGGACGATCGTCTACAAGGGCATGCTCACCACCGGGCAGCTGGAGCCGTTCTTCCCGGACCTCTCCGACCGCACCTTCGCCACCGCGATCGCGCTGGTCCACTCCCGGTTCTCCACCAACACCTTCCCGAGCTGGCCCCTCGCCCACCCCTACCGGTTCGTCGCGCACAACGGCGAGATCAACACCGTCAAGGGCAACCGCAACTGGATGCGGGCGCGCGAGTCGCAGCTCGCCAGCGACCTGTTCGGCGAGAAGGCCGCCGAGCGCGTCTTCCCGGTCTGCACCCCCGACGCCTCCGACTCCGCCTCCTTCGACGAGGTCCTGGAGCTGCTGCACCTCGGCGGCCGTTCACTCCCGCACAGCGTGCTGATGATGATCCCGGAGGCGTGGGAGAACCACACCTCGATGGACCCGGCCCGCCGCGCGTTCTACCAGTACCACGCGACGATGATGGAGCCCTGGGACGGCCCCGCCTGCGTCACCTTCACCGACGGCACCCAGGTCGGCGCCGTTCTCGACCGCAACGGTCTGCGCCCGGGCCGCTACTGGGTCACCGACGACGGCCTCGTCGTGCTCTCCTCCGAGGTCGGCGTCGTCGACGTCGACCCGGCCAAGGTCGTCCGCAAGGGCCGCCTCCAGCCCGGCCGCATGTTCCTGGTGGACACCGCCGAGCACCGCATCATCGAGGACGACGAGATCAAGGCCGAGCTCGCCGCCGAGCAGCCCTACCAGGAGTGGCTGGAGACCGGCCTGATCGACCTGGCCGACCTGCCGGAGCGCGAGCACGTCGCGCACACCCACGCCTCCGTCATCCGCCGCCAGCAGACCTTCGGCTACACCGAGGAGGAGCTGCGCATCCTCCTCGCCCCGATGGCCAAGACCGGCGCCGAGCCCATCGGCTCCATGGGCACCGACTCGCCCATCGCCGCCCTCTCCGACCGGCCCCGGCTGATCTTCGACTACTTCACCCAGCTCTTCGCGCAGGTCACCAACCCGCCGCTGGACGCCATCCGCGAGGAGCTCGTCACCTCGCTGCTCTCCTCCCTCGGCCCGCAGGGCAACCTGCTGGAGCCGACCGCCGCGTCCTGCCGCAGCGTCACCCTGCCGTTCCCGGTGATCGACAACGACGAGCTGGCCAAGCTCGTCCACATCAACGCCGACGGCGACCTGCCCGGCTTCAAGGCCGTCACCCTCTCCGGTCTCTACCGGGTGAGCGGCGGCGGCGAGGCGCTGGCCGCGCGGATCGACGAGATCTGCGCCGAGGCCGCCTCCGCCATCGAGGACGGCGCCCGGCTGATCGTCCTCTCCGACCGGCACTCCGACGCCGAGCACGCGCCGATCCCCTCGCTGCTGCTCACCTCCGCGGTCCACCACCACCTCATCCGCACCAAGCAGCGCACCCAGGCGGGCCTGCTGGTCGAGGCCGGTGACGTCCGCGAGGTCCACCACGTCGCCCTGCTGATCGGCTACGGCGCCGCCGCCGTCAACCCGTACCTGGCGATGGAGTCGGTCGAGGACCTGGTCCGGGCCGGCACCTTCCTGCCCGGTGTCGAGCCCGAGACCGCCATCCGCAACCTGATCAAGGCGCTCGGCAAGGGCGTCCTGAAGGTCATGTCCAAGATGGGCATCTCCACCGTCGCCTCCTACCGCGGCGCGCAGGTCTTCGAAGCCGTCGGCCTGGACGAGTCCTTCGTCGAGAAGTACTTCCACGGCACCACCACCAAGATCGGCGGCGCGGACCTGGACGTCATCGCCCAGGAGGTCGCCGCCCGGCACACCAAGGCGTACCCCGTCTCCGGCATCGCCGCGGCCCACCGCGCCCTCGACATCGGCGGCGAGTACCAGTGGCGCCGCGAGGGCGAGCCGCACCTCTTCGACCCGGAGACGGTCTTCCGGCTGCAGCACTCCACGCGCACCCGCCGCTACGACATCTTCAAGCAGTACACCCGGCGGGTCGACGAGCAGTCCGAGCGGCTGATGACGCTCCGCGGCCTGTTCTCCTTCAAGTCCGGCCGCCCCTCGATCCCGATCGAGGAGGTCGAGCCCGCCTCGGAGATCGTCAAGCGCTTCTCCACCGGCGCCATGTCGTACGGCTCCATCTCCCAGGAGGCGCACGAGACCCTCGCCATCGCCATGAACCAGCTCGGCGGCAAGTCCAACACCGGTGAGGGCGGCGAGGACCCGGACCGGCTCTACGACCCGGCCCGCCGCTCGTCGATCAAGCAGGTCGCCTCCGGCCGCTTCGGCGTCACCAGCGAGTACCTCGTCAACTCCGACGACATCCAGATCAAGATGGCCCAGGGCGCCAAGCCCGGCGAGGGCGGCCAGCTGCCCGGCCACAAGGTCTACCCGTGGGTCGCCAGGACCCGGCACTCCACCCCGGGCGTCGGCCTGATCTCCCCGCCGCCGCACCACGACATCTACTCGATCGAGGACCTCGCCCAGCTCATCCACGACCTGAAGAACGCCAACCCGCAGGCGCGCATTCACGTCAAGCTGGTCTCCGAGGTCGGCGTCGGCACCGTCGCCGCCGGCGTCTCCAAGGCCCACGCCGACGTGGTGCTGATCTCCGGCCACGACGGCGGCACCGGCGCCTCGCCGCTCACCTCCCTCAAGCACGCGGGCGGCCCCTGGGAGCTCGGCCTCGCCGAGACCCAGCAGACCCTGCTGCTCAACGGGTTGCGCGACCGCATCGTCGTGCAGACCGACGGCCAGCTGAAGACCGGCCGCGACGTGGTCGTCGCCGCGCTCCTCGGCGCCGAGGAGTTCGGCTTCGCCACCGCGCCGCTCGTCGTCTCCGGCTGCGTCATGATGCGCGTCTGCCACCTGGACACCTGCCCGGTCGGCATCGCCACCCAGAACCCGGTGCTGCGCGAGCGGTTCAGCGGCAAGGCCGAGTACATCGTCAACTACTTCCAGTTCATCGCCGAGGAGGTCCGCGAGCTCCTCGCCGAGCTGGGCTTCCGCACCCTGGAGGAGGCGGTCGGCCACGCCGAGCTGCTGGACACCTCCCGGGCCGTCGGCCACTGGAAGGCGCAGGGCCTCGACCTGGAGCCGCTGCTCCACGTCCCGGACCTGCCGGCCGGTGCCGCCCGGCACCAGGTGATCGAGCAGGACCACGGCCTGGGCAAGGCCCTCGACAACGAGCTGATCAAGCTCGCGTCGGACGCGCTCGCCGCGGACAGCGCCGAGAAGGCCCAGCCGGTCCGGGCCCGGCTCGCGATCCGCAACATCAACCGGACCGTGGGCACCATGCTCGGCCACGAGGTGACCAAGCGGTTCGGCGGCGCCGGGCTGCCGGACGACACCATCGACATCACCTTCACCGGCTCCGCCGGCCAGTCCTTCGGCGCCTTCGTGCCGCGCGGCGTCACCCTGCGGCTGGAGGGCGACGCCAACGACTACGTCGGCAAGGGCCTCTCCGGCGGCCGGCTCGTCGTGCGCCCGGACCGCGGCGCCGACCATCTCGCCGAGTACTCGACCATCGCGGGCAACACCATCGCCTACGGCGCGACCGGCGGCGAGATCTTCCTCCGCGGCCGGGTCGGCGAGCGCTTCTGCGTCCGCAACTCCGGCGCCACGGTCGTCTCGGAGGGCGTGGGCGACCACGGCTGCGAGTACATGACCGGCGGTCACGCGGTCGTCCTCGGCGAGACCGGGCGCAACTTCGCGGCCGGCATGTCCGGCGGCGTCGCGTACGTCATCGACCTGGACAAGGACAACGTCAACCCGGACCTCGTGTCCGCCGTCGAGGCGCTCGACGCCGACGACGCACGCTGGCTGCACGACGTCGTGCGGCGCCACCACGAGGAGACCGGCTCCACCGTCGCCCGGGCGCTGCTCGACGACTGGGACGCGGCCCTGCCCCGCTTCGGCAAGGTCGTCCCCGCCACCTACAAGGCCGTGCTCGCCGCCAAGGACGCCGCCGAGCGAGCGGGACTCTCCGAGTCCGAGACCCACGAGAAGATGATGGAGGCGGCGATCAATGGCTGACCCCAAGGGCTTCCTGACCACGGGCCGCGAGGTCGCCGAGACCCGCCCCGTCCCCGAGCGCGTCAAGGACTGGAACGAGGTCTACGTCCCCGGCTCCCTGCTGCCGATCATCAGCAAGCAGGCCAGCCGATGCATGGACTGCGGCATCCCCTTCTGCCACCAGGGCTGCCCGCTCGGGAACCTCATCCCCGAGTGGAACGACTACGTCTACCGCGAGGACTGGACGGCGGCGAGCGAGCGGCTGCACGCCACCAACAACTTCCCGGAGTTCACCGGGAAGCTGTGCCCGGCGCCGTGCGAGGCCTCCTGCGTCCTCGGCATCAACCAGCCGCCGGTGACCATCAAGAACGTCGAGGTCACCATCGCCGAGAAGGCGTGGGACCGCGGCGACATCACCCCGCAGCCCCCGGAGCGGCTCTCCGGCAAGACCGTCGCCGTGATCGGCTCCGGTCCGGCCGGCCTGGCCGCCGCCCAGCAGCTCACCCGGGCCGGCCACACCGTCGCCGTCTTCGAACGAGCCGACCGCATCGGCGGTCTGCTCCGCTACGGCATCCCCGAGTTCAAGATGGAGAAGCGCCACATCAACCGCCGCATCGAGCAGATGCGCGCGGAGGGCACCCGCTTCCGCACCGAGATGGAGATCGGCCGGGACATCAACGCGGCCAAGCTGCGCAAGCGGTACGACGCCGTCGTCATCGCCGTCGGCGCCACCACCGCCCGCGACCTGCCCGTCCCCGGCCGTGAGCTGAACGGCATCCACCAGGCGATGGAGTACCTGCCGCTCGCCAACAAGGTGCAGGAGGGCGACCTCACCGTCTCCCCGATCAGCGCCGAGGGCAAGCACGTCGTCGTCATCGGCGGCGGCGACACCGGCGCGGACTGCGTCGGCACCGCCCACCGGCAGGGCGCGGCCTCCGTCACCCAGCTGGAGATCATGCCGCAGCCGGGCGAGGACCGGGCGCCGAACCAGCCCTGGCCGACGTTCCCGATGCTCTACAAGGTCACCTCCGCGCACGAGGAGGGCGGAGAGCGGGTCTACTCCGTCTCCACCACCCACTTCGAGGGCGACGAGGACGGCAACGTCCAGTGGCTGCACATGGCCGAGGTCGAGTTCAAGGACGGCAAGCTCGAACAGAAGCCCGGCACCGAGCGGAAGATCCCGGCGCAGCTCGTCACGCTCGCCATGGGCTTCACCGGCACCGACCGGGAGAACGGCATGGTCGAGCAGTTCGGCCTGGAGCTCGACGCCCGCGGCAACATCGCCCGGGACGAGCACTACGCCACCAACGTCGACGGCGTCTTCGTGGCCGGCGACGCCGGACGCGGCCAGTCGCTCATCGTCTGGGCCATCGCCGAGGGCCGCTCCGCGGCACGCGGCGTGGACCGCTACCTGACCGGCGGCAGCTCCCTGCCCGCCCCCATCCGCCCGACGGACCGCGCCCTGACGGTCTGACGGCCCGGAACCCGCGCCGCTCCGGCGGCGTACGGAACCAACGCGGCGCCCGCCCCTCCCACCACGGAGGGACGGGCGCCGCGCCGTTCGGTACGGGGGCAGCCGGGCGGCTCGGTCAGCAGGGGAGCAGAGCGGCCGTCACCACCGGGCCGCAGGACGGCGTCGCCGCCTTCCCCGTCTCCGCCGTCTCCTCCTGCACCGGGGCGACCCAGGTCAGAAGCACGGCGGCCGCGATGGCCAGCATCCCGGCCAGCGCGAGACCGCGGGCCCGGCCCACCATGCGCCAGATGGCGCGGGTGCGTTCGGTCTCGTAGTCGAGAACCCGGGTGGCGTCCAGGGTGGGGGTGTAGCCGGGCGGGCCGTGCACGGCGGACACGGTGAGCCACGAGGCCGCGATCAGCGCGGCGAACGAGGCGGCGAGCAGACCGATCACCGCCCACCGCCACCAGCCGGGCAGATCCAACAGATTCTCCCGGCCCTTCAGCACGAACACCGCACCGATCAGCCCGGTCAGCGAGGCGATGAAGTTGCGGTAGCCCTCCGCCTGCTGCCGCGCGGCCCGGAGCTGCTCGTGCGGCTCCACCATGGCCCGCAACCGGCGGTCGGCGGCGGCCAGTTGCTCGGGCGTGAACCGCCAGGGGGTCCGTGGGCCGCCGGGAGCGCCGCCCGTGCCCCCGGCGCCCGGGGCAGCGCCCGTCACTGGTGCGCCTCCGCCCCGCCGAGGCCCGGCAGCCCGCCGGGAGGGAGCTCGATCAGCAGATGGGCGCCGCAGCCCGCGCTGTCCTCCTCCGGCGGCCGGCCGGCGTGGGCCCGGCCGCAGAGGCAGCGGGTGTAGAGCGGGGCGCGATCCTCCTCGCTGTCCCCCTCACGGCCTCCGCCTCCGCCTCTCCGCCTCCGTCGCAGCGCTTCCAGCCCGCCGCCCTTGGCCACGTAGGCGTACTGGTTGAGTTCCCAGCGGCGGACCATGGTGCCGTGGCACTCCGGGCACTCCCCGGCGGCCTCGTACACCCCCTCGCCGATGCGCCGCCAGGTGAACCCCGCCACGACGGCTCTGGCCTGCGGGTCCCACTCCACCGAACGGTGACCGGTCATCACGGTGCTCCTGTCGTGCGGGGAGGATCCGGCAAGGTTAAGCCGAAGAGCCCCGCGTAGCGGGTGAGGCGCTCCAGGATGCGGGCGGGGGAGAGGTCCGTCTCCTCGGAACAGAGCAGAACGTGGTCCGGGTCCACCGTGCCGGAGAGCGCGGGGGCCCGGCCGGTGAGCCGCTCGGTGAGGACGATGACGTCCGCCCAGTCGGGGACGACGTCCCGCTCCTCACCCTCCGGGTCCCGGACGGTGATGTCGAGGCCGAGCTCGGCGAAGGGCGCGTAGCGCTCGTAGGTCTTGGCGAGCGACCACCCGAACCGTCCCGCGACGAGGACGAGTTCGAGCGCGCCGAGGCTGCCGGGGCCGAGCAGGCCCGCATCGAAGGCCGCCTGGTCGGCCTTGATCGGGGTGAGTTCGTCGAGGAGGCCGGGGTCTTCGCCGCGGGTGAGCGTCCCGGGCGGCTCGGGCGCTCCCGCGCCCGCGAATCCGGCCAGCCGGCGGGCCGACGCCCCCACGGTCAGCCGGGAGCGGAGCGCGTGCTGAACGATGGCGCCGATCGTCAGGCGCTCCACGAAGCGGGTGGGCTCGACCTCGTCACACAGCGCCTGGCAGTCCTGGGCCCGCGGGCACAGGGCGGCCGCGGCCCCGGTGAGCTCCGCGGCTCGCAGGGGCAGACCGTATTGCTGTGCTTCCTGGAGCAGCAGCGCCCGGGCTCCCGCCAGATCCAGTGAGAAATCCGCAGCCAAGGATAGGAACTGGGCTCCCGTCAGGCCGACGCCGTCGAGATCTGCCTGACCGACCAGGCTGTAGGAACGGTGACTGACAAGAATCTTGGACGGCGGGTGTCCGGCCCGGACGGCGTCCATGGTCGGCTGCACCTCGCCGGCGTCCAGCAGCCCGAACTCCACCAGGTGGGACAGCGTTTCCTCCAAGGGCTCTGCCTCGTCCGGGTCGGCAGACGCGTCCCAGGACGCGGAGAGCAGCGTCCACGGCCCGATCCGGTGGCCTCGTACGCGAGGAGCCGGCCGCAGTGCGTACTGGAGCCAGTCCGGCACCCGCCAGCCCGCGCTGCGTGCGGGAATCCGCGGACCGCGGATACCAGTGATCGTGCTGCACCGGTCGATGCGTTCGACCACCTCGCCCACCGGCAGTTTCAGCCGCTGAGACGCACGGAGTACGTGCCATGGATCGGGGTCCGCGCCCAGCCAGGGCGCTGAGCCGTCGAGGTCTCTGGAGAGCAGCCAAGGACCCAGCGCGTCGAGTTCCGTGACGGCGGCGGCGGTCGGGGAGACGGGGCCGACGACCGCTTCCCCGACATCCTCGCGGAGAGCGCGGATCTGGTCGAGGGAGGCGTCGGGTATCTCCATGGCCCGGGGTTCGTCCGCTCGTACCCGGGTGTTCCGCGGCTTCAGCCGGCCGACGGCATCACTGGCCTCGAACCCGGCCAGAGCGGTGGCCTCGGAAGGGCTGATGGTCCGTGCCCCGGCGGCCCCCAGGGGAGGCGGGGTGGGAAGCCTGTCGTCGAGCGCCGACAGTTGCGTCAGCGCCTCAGCCGCCCGGCTCAGCGGCACCTCGCTCAACGCGGCGGCCAGCAGCAGCGGGGCGTGCTGTGTCGGAGGGCCGGCTTCCGGCGGGAAGGGCACCCCCCAGTAGGAGGGGCGCGGCAGGAGGAACTCCCGGTAGCACTCGTAGACATCCGCGACCACCCTGTCGGGGCGGACGGACCGCAGCGCGCGGATGTCCGGTGCCTCGGGCACATACAGCCCGGCGATGGCGTAGCGGCGCAGGGCCCGCACCGCCTCGGCGAGCGGGATCTCCACCGCTGCGGACGTGCGCACCGCCGCGGCCCAGTCGGGCGCGGGCAGACCGTTGAGGAACAGCAAGCTGTCGAGTCCCGCCGGTTCGGGATACCCGGTGAACGAGAGATCCAAGTCGCCCCGGTCGATTCCCAGGGACTGTCGTCGCCAGTCGAGCACCAGGCCGTTTTCCGAGGGCCGGTCGGGCTCATGCAGAAAGTGGAACCAGGGACTGCTCACTACCTGGCCGTCCAGAGGAAGGACACCGGCCTTCGCCAACGGGACCGAGACGCTGACGGGCTTGTGGGACCGGGCATCCGGCTCCACGAATCCGGCCGCGCCCGGCAGCAGAAGATCCACCAGCCGTACAGCGAGCCGTGGTTCGGTCTCGCAGAGGCGCCACAACCATTCCAGCGAGACCTTCTTCCAGCCCTGCGCGCCCGCCACCGCCTCGGCGTGGTCCATCAGGATACGGAGCACCCGGTCGCGGTCGTATGACAGCAGCCGGTTCCGGTCCACGCTCGGCACCGGCTCGTACCGTTCGCGCAGATTAACGATGGAGCCGGACACGGCAGGGGCGTCGCGGACCACGACCCCGTCGAGGAGCAGCTGCCCCTTCCCCTGGACGAACCAGGCGTCGCGGTGCGCATGCACGGGGCCGCCCGGCCAGCTCCGGGAGGGCCGGAGTCTCCGCGCGTGCCAGGTGACGCTCCGCTCCTGCGACCGGGCCCGGCCCGCCTCCGCCCGTTCGACGGCCGTCACGTCGTAGTCGCTGAACCACAGCAGTGACTCCAGGGTGTCCAGCAGCGACGGCCGGGGGCCGTCGTGGTGCGCCAGGTACAGCCGGACGCGAGTGCCGCCGAGGCGAGGCGCGTTCCACTCCTGCCGGATCTGCAGCAGCCCGGAACCGGACTGGATGTCGGCCCGCAGCTGTTCCTGGGGGATGTGCTCACCGAACCGGTCCACCGGACAGGTGCGGACCTCCACCTCCTCCGCCAGCATGAAGTAGCTGAACACCCCGATGCCGAAACGGCTGTTCAGATGGACGTCGTCGAGCCCCGCCCGGCGCCAGTTGCGGCGTTCCTGGACGAAGTCCGGGTCCTGCTCGTAGCGCCGGCCCGCCCGGGCGAACATCGATGTCAGCTTCTCGCGGGTCATCCCCGAGCCGTTGTCCTCGCACTCGATGTACGCGCGCCCCTCCTCGTCCACCCCCTGCCGGAACACGATCCTCGGCCGCCAGCCGTCGGAGTGCCCGCTGTGCCGTTTCCGGCCGTACCGCACGCGCATCTCGCGGTACCGGCAGGCGTCCAGGGCGTTCTGGTACAGCTCCCGCACCGCGAGCATCGGATCGCCGTAGAGCTGGGTGCCCATGAGCAGCGGCCGGATCTCGTCCTCGGCCAGCCGGAACCGCTCCAGCGGCTCGGTGTACTTCCGGTCGCGCGGCTTCAGCAGCCCGGTGGAGACCCGGCGCGGCAGGCCGCGCAGCAGCGGGGCCCGGCCCTGGTGGTGCCGGTGGATCTCGCGGAACGCCGTGTCGGCGCGGGCGGCCAGCTCCTCCACCGCCGCGTGCAGGGCGGGATGCGGGCACCGGAAGCTCACCTCGACGCCGTGCCGTTCCTTCTCGCCGCCACGTTTCCCCGGGTCGTACCGCAGACCTTCCGAAAGGGAGATCACCGCGTCGGACGGCGAGAGGGGCGTGCGCGCGGCGAGATGGTCGACCAGCACGCTGGACAGCATGCGCGTGTCCACGGCCAGCAGGGCCGCGGCCCACAGCAGGGTGGCCAGTTGCTCACCGCGCCAGCGGGTGCCCTGGACCGGGGGATGGTCGTTCCAGCCGTCCGGCGCGTCCGGGTCGTTGATGCGGGGGCTGCCGCCCGGGCGCACGGAGACATGCCCGAGCACCTGCCGGAGCTGACTGCTGATCTCCTCTCGGGACTGAGCGACCGGCCCGCACCAGCCGGGCGCCGGGGTCGCCGCGAGCACGGCGGACACGGCGACGTCGAAGAGCTTCTCCGCCGACGGATACTGGCCCGTGCACTCCCAGACCAGGTCCCAGTCGGCGACGAAGCGGTGCCGCAGCCACTGGTCGGCGGCCCGGGCGGCGGCGAGCTGGCCGCGCTCACGCAGGGTCGCGGCCGTGCGGCGCACCAGGTGGTGCGCCCGGCCCATGTCCCGCAGCTCGCTGCGGACCAGCTGGGCGTGGGCGTCAAGGCCGCCGGGCTCCCGGCCGTCCGGCGCGGTGGCGCCGTCCGCCGCCCCGCGGTCCGCGTCCTCCCGCGGAAGCGCCCCCAGTTCGTCCATGAGGAGGGCCACGATGCCCTCGTGGACGATCGGCGCGGCGAGCAGCGCGGCCGTCTCGGGCGGCGACAGCCGCTCGTCCTCCCGCAGCCCGGCCTGTACGGCCAGTTCCCCGAGCTGTCCGATCAGCCGCTCGGGGTAGCGGGGGTCGTCCCACGGGTCGGGGTGCCGGGCGAGGGTGTCGGTACGCAGACCGACGACCAGCCGCACCAGGTGACGTAACCGGTCCAGCACCGGCTCCCGTACGCTGCCGGCGTCCGCGGTGACGTCCCACAGCGCTGACTTCTCGACGGCCTCGGTCCAGCGGTGCGTTGTCTCCGACCCGTCGCACACCACGGCTGACCGCGCCGACTCCCACGACCAGTCGGGGACCTGCCGGTCGACCCGCGGCGGGACGGTGCCGTCCCCGGC
Organism: Streptomyces xinghaiensis S187; assembly: GCF_000220705.2. GTDB lineage: Bacteria > Actinomycetota > Actinomycetes > Streptomycetales > Streptomycetaceae > Streptomyces > Streptomyces xinghaiensis. The sequence continues at coordinate 5,739,804 of NZ_CP023202.1, forward strand.
CGCCCTGCCCGCGACCGTGCGGACGTACTCATAGACCTCGCCGATCGTCTTGGGAGCGGCGCTTGCCGACAGCGCCTCGGCGAGCGCCCGGCCGAACCAGCTTCCCTGGGCATCGGCGTAGGCCGCTTCGCCCGGGCTGCAGCTGTACAGCCACACCACCGAGCCGTGGTCGCCGGAGAGCTTCCGCTCGTCGTCGTGGATGAACGGCACGACTCCGTCCTCCCGGCAGGCGTCCAGGCAGACGACGGCGGTCACGCCGCGGGAGAGGCCGGCGAGCAGTTCCCCCGGGGCGGTCCGGAGCAGCGTGCGGGGGTTGACGCAGGGCAGACCGCCACGAGCGGGGCCGGGCTGGGCGTCGGCGGGGACCAGATAGTGCCGCTTGTCGAGGGTGACGCCGTGACAGGTGAGGTAGACCAGGGCGGTGTCCCCGGGTTCGCAGGAGGCGAAGAACGTGCCGAGGGCACCGATGATGCCGTTGCCGCCCACATCCCGGCAGTCGGGGTCGGGATGGTCCTGGTGCAGCGACCGCACCTCGTACCCCGAGCTCTTCAGCGCCGCGCTCATCAGCTCGATGTCCTGCGGTACGCAGTCCAGCGCCGGATAGGCCGCGGCCAGGCCCGGGTCCCGGTGCAGTGCCCGGGTCTCCCTGACGCCGATCAGCAGCGCCCGCCGGCGGCCGGCTTCCCGCGCGGAATCCGAATCCGTCACTCCCCGCCCCCTGTTCAGCCTGACCCGGCCGATGATTCCAGACGGGTCGGACACGGGAGGCGCTTCCCGGCACATCCAAGGGCGGACGGCCCGGGCGGTTCGCCGCGTACCCCCGGACCGGTGAGGCCGTCACCCGGGCGGACCGCCCCGGTCGCGGGGCGCGGGAGCCGGCGGTAGTTCTCGGAGAGTCGCCGCGGATCACCCGCCGTGTCCGCTGCTGGGGCGGGCACGGCGGGTGGCCGGCGGCCTGCCCCGAACACCCACGACCGGACGGGACGTCCCGCATGAAAGCCACGATCCGACGCGGCGGCATCAGCGCCGCCGCCGGCCTGGGGCTCTGTCTTGCCCTGCTGCCGGCCGGGCAGACCCAGGCCCGTGCCCAGGTCTTCGTTCCCTGCGGCGACATCGCCGCCCTGAAAGCCGCCGTCACCAACGCCAACGCGGGAGGCGGGCCCGTCCTGCTGGCGTCCGGCTGCACCTACACCCTGACCGCTCCCGACACCCCGGCGAACGCGGACGACGCCCTGCCCGAGATCACCGGCAACGTCCAGATCAGCTCCGCCGGCGGCGCCACCCTCCGCCGGAACTCCGCCCAGGTCTTCCGCATCCTCAACGTGGTGCCGGGCGGCAGCCTCACCCTGAACCGGATCACCGTGCGCGGCGGCGATGCCGCCCAGGGCGGAGGCATCCGCAACGCGGGCCGGCTCGCCCTGTACCGGTCGGTGGTCCGCGACAACACCGGGAGCGGCATTTACAACTCCGGCACGCTCGGCCTCCGCAACTCCGTCCTCCTGGGCAACAAGGCATCCTCGGGCGGCGGCCTGGCCAACGTGGCGGGCTACGCGACCGTCAACTCCTCCCGGATCCACGGGAACTCCGCGACCTCCGACGGCGGCGGCATCGTCAACGCCGCCACCCTGCGGGTCCGCGGCAGCACGGTCTACGCCAACCGCGCCGTCCGCGGCGGCGGCCTCTTCAACCGGGCCGGCACGGCCACCCTCGCGCGCAGCAAGGTCCTCGGAAACACGGCCACCGCCCCGGCCGGCGGGGGAGGCGTCCACGAGGCGGGCGGCGCGGTGACCGCCCTGACGAGCTCGGTCATCGGGAACGTGCCTGACAACTGCGCGCCGCTGGGCAGCGTCCCCGGCTGCGTCGGCTGACCGGCCACCGGCCCGCCCCGTCCGGCCGCCCCCGGACCGCGGCACCCGCCCCACCCGATCCGGGGCGGGTGCCGCGCGGTTCCGCCCCGGGCCCGGGCACGTCGCCGCCCCGGGCCCGGGCGCTGAAGCCGGGGCGCCGGGGCGGCGCGGCGGGCCCGTTCAGGCGTAGACCTTCTCGACGAACTCGGCGAGCATCTCGTCGCTGATGTTCCGGGCCAGATCGTGCTCGGTGACGATGCCCACCAGCCGGTGACCGGCGCCCGTGTCGATCACGGGGATCCGCTTGATCTGGTGCTGCTCCATCGCGTCCAGCGCCTCGCTGATGGACGCGTCCACATCGATCCAGAACAGTTCCCCGGCGAGCTCCCCGGCACGGACCTGGTTCAGGTCCTTCCCCTCGGCACAGCACTTGATCACGATGTCACGGTCCGTGATCATGCCCTTCAGCCGGTCGTCCTCCCCGCAGATGGGGAGGCTGCCGACGCCGAGATCACGCATCATGCGCGAGGCGTCGGTCATGTTCTGGCTCTCACCGATGCACTGGGCCCCCTCCGTCATGACGTCGCGGACCGTCAGATTCTGCTTCGCTGCCATATCGGAGCTTCCTCTCTGCTTCCAGGCGTATCCGGATCTCTACGGGTCTCCCGTTCGGCCCCGTTCCATGCGAAACCCTCCCCATCGATCACAACACGGATGGCCGCAACGCACCTCCCGAGCGGACGCGCCCGCGACGGGGCCCGCCCCTCCGCCCCGGAATCGGCCCACTCGGCTCCGTACCGTGGTCCCGCGCCCACGCGCCGTACATCCCCGGTGCCGTCAGGTGTCGCAGTCCAGAACGCTCCGGCAGAGCCCGCAGCGCACCCGCACCGGCCCCCGGACGGGCACCCGGAGCCGCTGGCAGCAGACCGGGCAGGGAAAAACCACCCGTAGCGGCGGACCGGCATCGAACGCGTACGGGGCGTCCGGCAGCGGGGGAGGCGGCGCCGCCCCTGGCTCCGAGGCGGCGCGGCGGGCCCGGCCGTACCGCAGCCGCGCGAAGCGGCTCGCGCCCGCCAGCGGCGGCTGCCGCTCGTCGGCCCGGGCCCGCTCCATCCCCTCGGTGTACGCGGTGTACGCCTGCGGGCTGGTGAACCACGGCGAGGGGTCCTCCCCGAAGACCAGCGCCCGCTTGGCGAGAACGTAGCCGTACTCCTCCGGCGTCAGATAGCCCAGCTTCTGCGAGGTCAGCGCGTCCTGCCGGAAGGCGTCCAGCAGCAGCCAGCCCACCCCCAGGTACGCCGCCGCCGTGTCGGTGAGGATCTCGTTGGCGGCCGTGCCGGGAAAGGACAGCCCCGCCCGGTGCAGGAACACATGGGTGATCTCGTGCGCCAGGGCCGCGCCGATGTCCCGCCGGTGCCGGTCGAACCGCGTGTGGAGCTCCACGTCGTACTCGGGACCGGCCGCCAGCTCCACGTTCGCCGCGTCCGCCATCTCCCGGAAGGTGACCGCCACCCGGGCCTCCGGCAGCCCCAGATGGCGCACCATCACCCGCGCGACCCGCTCCACACCCGCGCGCAGGTCCTCCTCCCCGGAGAACCCCGCCTCCACGGGCAGCACACTGGCCGTGAACGACCGCACCGCCCCCGGCGGCAGCGCCCGGTACAGCGCGGTGAGCGCCGACCGTACCGTCTCCAGATGCGGATAACCGCGCTCGACCTCGCTCCCGGGCATCACGCCCCCACCCTACGGCGAGGCACCGTCCGGACCGCCCCGACCGGGTCTTTCCGCACCCTGGACGCCCCCGGCGGCCGGCCGCCCCTGTTACCGGGACTTTCGCAGAGAGCCTGGCTTTCACACCGGGGATGGACGCATCTCATGGCTGCTCTGACGTGTACTTCAGAGCGGACGTTTCTGCTGCTCGATGTACTGGCGGATGATCGCCAACGGTGCTCCGCCGCAGGACGCGGCGAAGTAGGAGGGCGACCACAGGTGTCCGTGCATGATGGCGTGATTGATCCGGCCGGTGAACTCTTGCCGGATCCGGCGGGCAGAGACGCCCTTGAGGCTATTGACCAGCTTGGAGACGGCGACCTTGGGCGGGTAGTGCACCAGGAGGTGGACGTGATCGCGTTCGCCGTTGAACTCCTTCAGCTCCGCTTCGAAGTCCTCGCACACCTTGCGCATGACCTCCTCGCAGCGCGTCAGCATCTCGTCGTTGAACACTCCCCGCCGGTACTTTGTCACAAAGACCAAGTGAACGTGCATTGCCGAAACAACATGCCTGCCACGCCTGTAATCGGTCTGCCTCTGCATGAGACCAACTGTAGTAGCATCCAGGGTGTGCAGCTCCGCTACAACTACTGGGCCTACCCGGACGCCGCACAGCGCCGTGCGCTGGCCCGTGCGTTCGGGTGTGCCCGCGTGGTGTGGAACGACTGCCTGCGCGACCGCGAGGAAGCGCACGCGGCGGGGCTGCCGTACGTGACGTCGGCCGAGCTGTCCCGCCGTCGCATCACCCGGGCCAAACGCACCGCCGAGCGCGCCTGGCTCGCCGAGGTGTCGGCGGTCGTCCTGCAGCAGTCCCTGCGGGACCTGGACACCGCCTACAAGAACTTCTTCGACAGCCTCAAGGGCAAGCGGCAGGGCCGCAAGGTGGGGCCGCCCCGGTACAAGTCGAAGAAGGACACCCGGCAGTCGATCCGCCTGAACACCAACGCCTTCTCCCTGCACAACGACGGCACGGTGTACGTGGCCAAGGTCGGCAACCTCAAGGTCAAGTGGTCGCGCCGGCTTCCGGCCGCACCCACGTCTCTGACCGTCACCAAGGACAGCTGCGGCCGGTGCTTCCTCAGCTTCGTCGTGGACACCGAGCCGGACATCCTCCCCGAGACGGAAGCAGAGTCCGGTATCGACCTCGGCCTGTCCGCCTTCGCCGTCCTGTCCGACGGCAGGAAGATCGACAGTCCCCGCTTCCTGCGCGGGCGGAGAAGAAGCTCAGGCGTCTTCAGCGGGAGCTGTCCCGCAAGGCCAGGGGATCGAAGAACCGGGCCAAGGCCCGCATCAAAGTCGCACGCCAGCACGCCAGGGTGGCCGACCGGCGCCGGGACTTCCACCACAAGGCATCCACACAGATCATTCGCGACAACCAAGCGGTGTATGTGGAAGACCTCGCGGTGTCCGGTCTCGGCGCACCCGGCTCGCCAAGTCGGTGCACGACGCGGGATGGTCCGCGTTCGCGGCATGCTGGAGTACAAGGCGGTCAAACACGGCCGCACCTTCGCCAGGGTGGACCGCGCCTTCCCCTCCTCCCAGGTCTGCTCGGCCTGCGGGTTCAGGGACGGCCCCAAACCCCTCCACGTCCGAAAGTGGACGTGCAGGGCGTGTGGCACCGTCCACGACCGCGACCACAACGCAGCACGCAACGTCCTTCGCGAAGGACGCCGCCTCCTCGCCGCCGGACGGGCGGAGACACCAAACGCCTGTGGAGCGCCGGTAAGACGGGCACCCGTGCCCGCACAGCGCGGTGAAGCAGGAAGCCCCCGGAAGGGTCTGACGACCCAGGCCGGAATCCCTGGACTTCAGGCCAGGAGGCACGTCAAGGTGACGCACTGTTCCGCCACGAGTGACCGGAGAGCTCCGCGATGACGAACCAGCCCCCGAACACCGCCACCGACGCCGACCCGTCCGTCCGGGCGGAACTGGAGCGGCTGCGGGAGAGCATCGACAACATCGACGCCGCCGTCGTCCACATGCTCGCCGAGCGCTTCAAGTGCACCCAGCAGGTCGGCCGGCTCAAGGCCGAGCACCGCCTCCCCCCGGCCGACCCGGCCCGCGAGGCCCTCCAGATCACCCGGCTGCGGCAGCTCGCCGAAAGCGCACGGCTCGACCCCGCCTTCGCGGAGAAGCTCCTCAACTTCATCATCGCCGAGGTGATCCGCCACCACGAAACCATCGCCCGCTCCTGACCCAACCGCGCAGACAGCGGAAGACCGGGCAGGCTTCGCCCCGTGCCCATTCACTGGCAGACGGCGGAGAGCCGGGGTGGGACAGGAGGGGACGGGACCGTAGGAGGGGGGTCCTCCACGCTGCCGTGTATGTGTGGCCGCGGCCTCGTTCATCGATCTCGGCACGGGTGCAGACGGCCGTAAATAGACGGTGGAGGACCCCCCTCCGGAGGGCCCGGCCCCACCCGCACCCGGCCGTACCTCGAACCGGCCCCGCCCGTACCCCGGCCCGACCCGGCCCCGCCCGTACCCCGGCCCGGCCCCGCCCGCACCACCGCCCCCTTTGGCAGCATGGCGCCATGCCCGCACTGACACGCGACGAAGCGCGAACCCGAGCCCGCCTCCTCGGCGTCCACCGCTACACCGTCGACCTCGATCTCACCCGCGGCGACGACGTGTTCGGCTCCACCACCGTCATCCGCTTCACCGCCGCCACCGCGGGAGACACCTTCGCCGACGTCGAACCCGCCCGGCTGCGCCGCGTCCTCCTCGACGGGCACGACCTCGACCCGGCGCTCCTCCGGGACAACCGGCTGCCGCTCACCGGCCTCACCGCGGGCGAGCACGAACTCCGCGTCGAGGCCGACATGCGCTACACCCGCACCGGCGAGGGCATGCACCGTTTCACCGACCCCGCCGACGGCGAGACCTACGTCTACACCCAGGGCTTCCTCCACGACTGCCGTCGCGTCTTCGCCGCCTTCGACCAGCCCGACCTCAAAGCCCTGTTCGACGTCTCCGTCACCGCGCCCGCCGGCTGGACCGTCCTCTCCAACGCCGTCACCACACCCGAGGACCCCGCGCCGACAGCCGCCGAGGACCCCACCCCGGCACCCGCCGGGGAACCCACCCCGGCACCCGCCGAAAACCCCGCCCCGGACCCCGGCTCGGCGCCCGCCCCCGCGCCCGCCCCCGCGTCCGTCCGATGGCGAGCCGCCCCCACCCCGCCCCTCAGCACCTACCTCCTCGCCGTAGCCGCCGGCCCCTGGCACTCCGTCCGCACCGAACACGCCGGGCTCCCCTTCGGCCTGCACGTCCGCCGCTCCCTCGGGCCCCACCTCGACCGGGACGCCGTGGAGATCCTCGACGTCACCCGCCGCTGCTTCGACCGCTACCACGAGATCTTCGAGGAGCCGTACCCCTTCGACTCCTACGATCAGGCGTTCGTCCCCGAGTTCAACTACGGGGCCATGGAGAACCCCGGCCTGGTCACCTTCCGCGACGAGCACATCCACCGCTCCGCCGTCACCGACACCGAGCGGCAGACCCGCGCCATGGTCATCGCCCACGAGATGGCCCACATGTGGTTCGGGGACCTCGTCACCCTCCAGTGGTGGGACGACATCTGGCTCAACGAGTCCTTCGCCGAGTACATGGGTTTCCAGACCCTCACCGAGGCCACCCGCTACCGCGACACCTGGACCGACTACGCCGCGGGCCACAAGACCTGGGGCTACGACGCCGACCAGCGGCCCACCACCCACCCCGTCGCCCCGGCCCCCGAGGACGTCCCGGACACCGCCTCCGCACTGCTGAACTTCGACGGCATCTCCTACGCCAAGGGTGCCTCCGCACTCCGCCAACTCGTCGCCCGGCTCGGGGAGAAGGACTTCCTCGCCGGCATCAACGACCACTTCGCCCGGCACCGGTTCGGCAACGCCACCCTCGCCGACTTCCTCGACTCCCTCGCCCGCGCCTCCACCGAGGACGTGCACGGCTGGGCCGACCGCTGGCTCCGCACCACCGGCGTCGACACCCTCACCGCCGAGGTCACCACGGAGACCGCTGAGAACGGCACCGCCGCCCCCGCGGAACCGGCCTGGCGGCTCACCCTGCGCCACACCGGCACCCGCCCCCACCGCGTCACCGTCACCACCTACGACCACGAGCACGACCACGAGCACGACCACGACCACGACTCCGACAGGCCCCCCGCCGCGCCCCCCGGCGCCACCCGCACCACCCCCCGCCGGCCGCCTCACCCTCCGCGACCGCTTCACCGCCGACGTCCCCGCCGACGGCGACGCCCCCGCCCGCACCCTCCCCGGCCCCCGCCCCCCCGCTCGTCCTCCTCAACGGGGACGACCTCGACTACGCCAAGATCCGCCTCGACCCCCGCTCCTGGGACACCGCCCTCGGCGCCCTCTCCGGACTCCCCGACCCGATCACCCGCGCCGTCGTGTGGAACACCGCCCGCGACATGGTCCGCGACGGCGAACTCGCCCCCGGCGGCTACCTCCGCGCCGTCCGAGCCCACCTCCCGCACGAGACCGACCTCGCCATCGTGCAGGGCGTCCTCGGCTTCGCCCGCCAGCAGATCGCCGACCGGCACCTGCCCCCGCCGGACCGCCCCGAGGCCCTCGCCGGCCTCACCGCCGTCTGCCGCGACCTGCTCGACCGCACCGCCGGCGGCGGCAACCCCGGCCTCCGGCTCGCCGCCGCACGCGGCTGCCTCGACAACCTCACCGACCCCGGCGAACTCCGCGCCTGGCTCACCGCCGGCACCGTTCCCGGCGGGCCCGCCCTCGACCCCGAACTCCGCTGGCGGCTGCTGCTGCGCCTCACCGTCCTCGGCGCCGCCGGACCCGCCGACATCGACACCGCACTCGCCGACGACCCGGGCGCCACCGGCCGGGAGGGCGCCGCCCGCTGCCGCGCGGCACTCCCCGACCCGGCCGCCAAGGAAACGGCCTGGAACGCCCTGTTCGACTCCGACGAGCTGTCCAACCGGTTCGTCAAGGCCACCGCCGAGGGCTTCTGGCAGCCCGAGCAGCGCGACCTCCTCACCGGCTACGTGCGCCGCTACCACCCCGCGGCCGTCGCGGCCGCCGCCCGCCGCGGACCCGCCATCGCCACGATCCTCGGCCGCGAGGGCTACCCCGCCCACGCCGTCGACGAGGAGACCCTCCGCCTCGGCCGGGAATGCCTGCGCCGCGACGAGCCCGTCCCGGCCCTCCGCCGGAAACTCGAGGACCAACTCGACGACCTGGCCCGCATCCTGCGCGCCCGCGCGACCCACACCACCGGCCACACCACCGGCCACACCACCGGAACCGGCTGACCCGACCCCGGCCGCCCGCCGGGGCCCGCGACCCGCGACCCGCGACCCGCGATCCGGCCGGGCGGCCCACGGCCCGGCCGGGCCCGGCCCCGTACCCCCGGCCCCGCCGCAGCCCGCCGCTACGGCACCCGCACCACCAGCAGCGCGATGTCGTCCGCCGACTCCTCCGGCGCCACCTCCACCAGCAGCCGGTCGCAGAACTCGCCCAGCGGCCGCCCCACCAGCCCCGCCGCCCGCTGCCGCAACCGCTCCAGACCCGTGTCCAGCGACTGCCCCGGAGCCTCCACCAGCCCGTCCGTGTACAGCACGAAGGTGGTGTCCGGCGCCAGCGTCACCGCCGAGTCCACCCGCGGCGGACTCGCCTCCGTGCCCAGCAGCATGCCGTGCCCCTCCCACAGGAAACGGGCCTCCCCGTCCGGCTCGATCACCAGCGGCGGCGGATGCCCGGCGTTGGACCACCGCACCACCCACGGCTCACCGCCCCCGCCCTCCAGCCGGCACAGCACCAGAGTCGCCATCGGCACATCACTGATGTGCACCAGCGCACTGTCCAGCCGGTCGATGATCAGACTCGGCACCTCCCGCTGGTCCCAGACGAACGCGCGCAGCATGTTCCGCACCTGCGACATGCTCGCCGCCGCCTGCAGGTCGTGCCCGATCACATCCCCGATCACCAGCGTCGTCGCCCCGTCCGGCATGACGAACGCGTCGTACCAGTCACCGCCCACCTGCGAGCCCTGCGGCGCCGGCAGATAGCGGGCCGCCATCTCCAGCCCCTCCACCCGGGGCAGCGGCGTCAGCAGATGGAGCTGCATCGTCTCCGACACCCGCCGCTGCCGGTCGTACAGCTGCGCGTTGTCCACCGCCAGACCGGCCCGCCGCGCGATGTCGTCGATCAGCTCCAGATCCTCCCGGTCGAACGGCTGCTCCTGATCCGCCCGGCCCAGCGTCAACGCCCCCAGCACACCCCGGCCGCCGCGCAGCGGGGCCATCACCGCCGAGTGGATACCGGTGAACCGGAACAGATCCCCCTGCACCCGCTGAATGGCCGAATCCGGCACACCGGCATACTCCTCCGGGCCCGCGATCAGCGACGAAGCACCCCGCAGCACCCGCTGCAGCGGCGAGCGCGAGTCCCACGACAGACCATCCGGCAGCGCCCCCTCCAGCTCCGTGACGTTCACATGCCGGCCGTTCTCGTGGTGCACCACCGCGACCCGCAGCACCGCATCCTGCTCACCCAGCAGATCGACCACCGCCCAGTCCGCCAGCCGGGGCGCCACCAGCCGCACCAGCCGCCGCAGCGCCTCCCGCACATCCAGCGTCGAGGTCAGGACCGTCGTCACCTCCGACACCAGCGACAGCCGCTCCGCGCGCTTGCGCAGCGCCGCCAGGTGGGCGTCCCGGCGCCGCGCCTCCTCCTCCTGCGCGGAGAGGTCGAAGAACGTCACCACCGCGCCGGCCTGCTCACCCCCCACCAGATACGGGGCCAGCAGCCACCCCACCCGCAGCAGCGAACCGTCACCGCGCCGGAACCAGGCACCCTGCGTCCTCGTCGGCAGACCCTCCGCCATCGCCGCCAGCAGCGGACACCGGGAACGCGGCTGCTGACTGCCGTCCGCCTCCCGGTGCAGCAGTTCGTGCGCGTCCGCACCGATGAACCGCTCCGGCGGCATCCGGACGATCTCCGCACCCCGCGGATTCACCACCAGGATGCGCCCGCCGGAATCCATCACCCAGACCCCGGCGTCCAGCCCGTAGAACATCGCGTGCAGCAGTTCCTCGCCCGGCAGCGGACGGTACTCGGCGTCGCCGGACGGATACCCGGGATCAGTCATCAACGGGCACTCCTGCGGAACGGGGAGACGGGGTCGGTACGGCTGCGGCCGCGGCCACAGCCGGGAGGACCGGCACCTCGGGGCCGGGACGGGGGAACGGACGGGACAGGGCGGGACGCACCGCAGAGGTACCCAGCCCCGCCCGTTTCACGCCCGGACGGCACCACCGGCGCCGCCGCCCGCCGGACCACCGGCCCGGAACGCCCCCGTACGCCCTATACCACCACCGCCCGGGCCCCGCACCCCGGCGCCGCGGCGCCCCGCACCCCCGTCATCCCACCGCACCCCCCGGACACGCGACCCGTCGCGCCCGCCGGCACCCCCGCACCCCGGTCCCGTCAACACGACACCCGCCTCATCACCCTTGTGCCGAAACGCCGCGCACTCCGTAATCACAACTCAACACACTGCGATTTTATGGGAGTTGGCCCGTTCTGCTCGGTCCTGCGATGAACCCGGTACGACCGGGAAGCGTGTAGAGGAGTATGAGGCACACCCCGCCCGAGACCGGGGCACCCCACTGGTTCGTGTGCCTCCATACCTCGACCAAAGGGCTCCTTCATGTCGCTCGGCGCCTCCCGCCCCCCGCACCGCACCGGCCCCGCCACACCCCCACCGGCCGGCCACCACGCCACGCCGCGGAACGACGCCCCCGCACCCCCGAACGCCCCCGCGTCCGCGAACACCACCCCCGCACCCCCGGACACCGCCCCCACACCGCCACCGGCCGGACTCGCCGGCGGCACCCACGGCCCCACCACCCTCGAACCCCTCCTCCACACCGTCCTCGACGCCCTCCGCACCGGCAGCCACGCCCGCAGCGGCCCCCTCCCCGCCGGCGGCCCCAAAATCGTCACCGACCGGCTCCGCACCACCCTCGACCCCGCCCTCCCCGAACACGGCACCGGCCCACACGAAGCCCTCCGCACCCTCGTCCACGCCCTCGCCGAAGGCGCCGCCGACCCCGCCGACCCCCACTGCGCGGCCCACCTCCACTGCCCCCCGCTCGCCGTCGCCGTGGCCGCCGACCTCGCCGCCACCGCCCTCAACCCCTCCATGGACTCCTGGGACCAGGCCCCCGCCGCCACCGCCCTCGAAACCGGCATCACCCGCACCCTCGCCGCCCTCGTCCACCCCCGCAGCCCCCAACCCGACGCCCTCGTCACCAGCGGCGGCACCGAATCCAACCTCGTCGCCCTCCTCCTCGCCCGCGAACGCGCCCGCGCCGCCGGCGCCCGCACCGTCCAGGTCGTCTGCGGAACCAACGCCCACCACAGCATCCACCGCGCCGCGTGGCTCCTCGGCCTCCCCACCCCCGTCACCGTCGCCTGCCACGCCGGCCGCGTCATCCCCGCGGCCCTCGACCGCGCACTCGCCACCACCGCGGGACCCGCCCTCGTCATCGCCACCGCCGGCACCACCGACGAAGGACTCATCGACCCCCTGCCCCAACTCGCCCGCATCGCCACCACCTACGGCGCCGAACTCCACATCGACGCCGCCTACGGAGGCCCCCTCCTCTTCAGCGACACCCTCCGCCACCGCCTCGACGGCATCGACAACGCCATCAGCGTCACCCTCGACCTGCACAAACTCGGCTGGCAGCCCGTCGCCGCCGGACTCCTCGCCGTCCGCGACACCACCGAACTCGAACCCCTCACCCACCGGACCGACTACCTCAACGCCGACGACGACACCGAAGCCGGCCTCCCCGACCTCCTCGGCCGCTCCATCCGCACCACCCGCCGCCCCGACGCCTTCAAAATCGCCGTCACCCTCCGCGCCCTCGGCCGCACCGGCCTCGCCCACCTCGTCGAACACTGCGTCACCTCAGCCGAACAACTCGCCGCCATCACCGACCGCCACCCCGCACTCCGCCGCCGCCCCGGCCCCATCGGCATCAGCACCGTCCTCCTCCGCCCCACCGCTGCCGACGAACTCGCCGCAACCGAGGGCGAAGAAGCCGGAGACGCACACGTCGCCGACGTCCGCCGCCGCCTCCTCACCGCCGGACGCGCCGTCATCGGCCGCGCCCGCGCCCAGGACACCGACGGCCGCGTCCGGCTCTGGCTCAAAGCCACCCTGCTCCACCCCGACACCCGCACCACCGACCTGGAGGCCCTCGCCGACACCATCGCCCACACCACCCCCTGACCCACCTGCCCCGCCCCCCACACACACAGCGGCAGCCACCGACTTCTCACCGGTGCGACGTCCCCGACGCCACACCCGGACCACCCCCCACACTGACCAGGCCCGACCGCACCACCCACCGCGGACCACCGGCCCCACCCGGGCACCGGCGGCCCGGCCGGCACAGCGGCCTCCGGACAGAAAGAGAACCGATGAGCATGACGCTTCCCGCCCGCGCCGCCACCGGACACCACCGGCCCGGCGACCCCGCGGCCATCGCCGACGCCATCACCACCGGCAACCTCCTCCGCTGCTGGATCCGCGAAACCGGCACCCCCAGACCCACCGACGGCATCCTCCGCCTCCGCCTCCCCGCCTCCGGCGTCACCCTCGAAACCCCCGTCATCCACTGGTCACCCACCGGCCACCACCGCTTCGGCCGCGCCCGCCTCCGCACCGGCACCAAAGCCCCCGCCCCCCTCATCGCCTCCCTCCTCGGCATCGAGATCGCCGCCGGAGACCCCAGCTCCGTCACCGACCTCACCAGCCGCGTCACCGACTCCGCCCACCGCATCGAACAATTCCTCCGCACCCGCCCCCACACCACCCACACCCCCACCACCCCCTTCATCGAAGCCGAACAAGCCCTCGTCACCGGCCACCCCCTGCACCCCACCCCCAAAAGCCGCGAAGGACTCAGCGACAACCAAGCCGCCCGCTACTCACCCGAAACCCACGGACACTTCCCCCTCCACTGGTTCGCCGCCGACCCCGCCGTCCTCCACAGCGACACCGCCCTCGACCGCCCCCTCCAGAACCTCCTCGCCGAACTCGCCGGCCACCCCGCCACACCCCCCGGCACCGGCCTCGTCCCCGCCCACCCCTGGCAAGCACAAGACCTCCTCCACCGCCCCGCCGTCCGCGCCCTCCTCGACGACGGACACCTCCACGACCTCGGCCCCTCCGGCCCCCACTGGACCCCCACCTCCTCCGTCCGCACCCTCTACCGCGCCGACGCCCCCGTCATGCTCAAACTCTCCCTCGGCATCCGCATCACCAACTCACGCCGCGAGAACAACCGCACCGAACTCCGCCGCGGCCTCGCCGTCCACCGCCTCCTCGACGCCGGCCTCGCCCACGCCCTCCACACCGCCCACCCCCACTTCCACATCGTCCGCGACCCCGCCTGGCTCGCCGTCGACACCCCCGGCGCCACCACCCCCACCGGCCTCGACGCCGTCATCCGCGACAACCCCTTCCGCACCGGCACCCCCACCCCGCCCCGCACCCCCCGCACCACCACCGGCTGCCTCGCCGGCCTCCTCGCCGAACGCCCCGACCAACCCGACCACCGCAGCCGCCTCGCCACCCACATCCAGCACCTCGCCCACCGCACCGGCCACAGCACCCCCCGCACCACCCGCACCTGGTTCACCCGCTACCTCGACACCGTCATCACCCCCCTCCTCTGGCTCCACGCCACCTACGGACTCGGCCTCGAAGCCCACCAGCAGAACACCCTCGTCACCCTCGACACCGACGGCTGGCCCACCGGCGGCCACTACCGCGACAACCAGGGCTACTACTTCTCACCCGCCCGCAGCCACGCCCTCCACCAATGGATCCCCGGCGCCGGCCGCGACCTCGGCACCTACGTCGACGACACCGTCATCGACGAACGCCTCGGCTACTACATCGGCATCAACAACATCCTCGGCACCATCGGCGCCCTCGGCTCCCAAGGCCTCGCCGACGAAACCGACCTCCTCGCCGACACCGACCGCCACCTCGCCGCCCTCGCCGCCCAACACGGCGACCGCCTCACCCTCGCCACCACCCTCCGCGAAGCCCCCACCCTCCGCTGCAAAGCCAACCTCCTCACCCGCATCCGCGGCATGGACGAACTCATCGGCCCCCTCGAAGCCCAATCCGTCTACGTCGACATCCCCAACCCCATCGCCGAGGCACGCCGATGACCAGCGCCCAACCAACGCCCGCGCAGAGGACGGTGAACCAGTGACCACCCACCACACCCGCCGGCCACCCCTCCTCGCCACCCGCCTCCCCGCCGGCCACTTCACCCTCCACCCCGCCCACCCCGACACCCACACCCCCCTCCTCCACACCTGGGGCCACGACCCCGACACCGCCCCCCACTGGCCCGAACTCCACCAACCCACCCACGCCGTCCGCGCCCACCTCGAACAACTCCTCACCCCCCACAGCCACTCCACCCCCCTCATCGGCCACCTCGACGACACCCCCATGAGCTACTGGGAGCTCTACCGCGCCGACCTCGACCCCCTCGCCCGCCACTACCCCGCAAAACCCCACGACGCCGGCCTCCACCTCCTCCTCGGCCCACCCCACTACCGCGGCCGCGGCCTCGGCCCCCACCTCATCCGCGCCGTCTCCGACCACCAACTCGCCGCCGACCCCCGAGCCACCCGCGTCCTCGCCGAACCCGACACCCGCAACACCCGCTCCATCCACGCCTTCCGGCGCGCCGGATTCCACCCCGCCGGAGAACTCGACCTCCCCGGCAAAAACGCCCTCCTGATGATCCGCGACCGCCCCTGAAGCGCTCATCGGAGCACCACCCCGCACTTTCAGCGAACCGTCAACAGCCCTTCACCCAACGCTTGACGGCCCGTCACCCCAACCCAAATCGCTACCCACCGGTACGTCATAAGGTCGACCCCATGCGCCGAGCGAAAATCGTCTGCACACTGGGCCCCGCCACGGACTCGTACGACCAGATCAAGGCACTCATCGACGCCGGAATGAACGTGGCCCGCCTCAACCTCAGCCACGGCACCTACGCCGAACACGAAAGCCGCTACCACCACATCCGCAAAGCAGCCGACGAAACCGGACGCAGCGTCGGAATCCTCGCAGACCTCCAAGGCCCCAAAATCCGCCTCGGCCGCTTCCGCGAAGGCCCCGTCCTCCTCGAACGCGGCGACGAATTCACCATCACCACCGAAAACATCCAAGGCGACCGCCACACCAGCTCCACCACCTACACCGGACTCGCCGCCGACGTCAGCCGCGGCGAACGCATCCTCGTCGACGACGGCCGCGTCACCCTCGAAGTCACCAACGTCGAAGGACCCCGCGTCCACACCATCGTCATCGAAGGCGGCCTCATCTCCGACCACAAAGGACTCAACCTCCCCGGAGTCGCCGTCTCCGTCCCCGCCCTCTCCACCAAAGACATCGAAGACCTCCGCTGGGCCCTCCGCACCGGCGCCGACGCCATCGCCCTCTCCTTCGTCCGCAACGCCCACGACGCCGACGACGTCCACCGCGTCATGAAAGAAGAAGGCCGCCGCCTCCCCGTCATCGCCAAAATCGAAAAACCCCAGGCCGTCCGCAACCTCGAAGAAATCGTCGCCGCCTTCGACGGCATCATGGTCGCCCGCGGCGACCTCGGCGTCGAAATGCCCCTCGAAACCGTCCCCATGGTCCAGAAACGCGCCGTCAAACTCACCCGGCGCAACGCCAAACCCGTCATCGTCGCCACCCAGATGCTCGACTCCATGGTCGACGCCTCACGCCCCACCCGCGCCGAAGCCAGCGACGTCGCCAACGCCGTCATGGACGGCACCGACGCCGTCATGCTCTCCGGCGAAACCAGCGTCGGCAAATACCCCTTCCAAACCGTCCGCACCATGTCCCGCATCATCGAAGCCGCCGAAGAAGACCTCCTCGCCCAAGGCCTCCCACCCCTCGTCACCACCCACAAACCCCGCACCCAAGCCGGCTCCGTCGCCCGCGCCGCCGCCGAACTCGGCGACTTCCTCGGCGCCACCCACCTCGTCGCCTGCACCCAATCCGGCGACACCGCCCGCCGCCTCTCCCGCTACCGCTCACCCATCCCCCTCCTCGCCTTCACCCCCGACCCCGCCACCCGCGCCCAACTCAGCCTCACCTGGGGCGTCGAAACCTTCCTCAGCCCCGAAGCCCACTCCACCGACGAGATGATCGCCCAGGTGGACGCGGAACTGCTGCGCATCGGCCGCTGCCGGAAGGGCGACATCGTCGTCATCACCGCCGGCTCCCCGCCCGGAGTCCCCGGCACGACGAACCTGGTCCGCGTCCACCGCATCGGCGAGGACGCCGCCGCTACGGCGTGACGCGACGCGTCGCGTCGCGCGCGGCCTCGGAGGGGACGGGGACCGCGACGGATGCGACGACCGGCGGGACGGCTCAGTGCTTCGGGCCGATGTGCTCGTCCAGGCGCGCCACATCGGCCCGCCGGGCGACGGAGATGTTGAACGGCTTCCCGCCCCGGGTGCAGTGGGTCCAGGTGATCCCGAGTTTGTCCAGGGTGCCGGTGTAGATCCGGCGGATGTCGTCGGATTTATTGGTGAAGAAATACCGGGGATATTCGTACCTCTTCCGCTCGCCGCGCACGACTTTGGTGGTCCAGTTGGTGACCCGGCACCCATCGGAATGCACCAGCCCGCGCAGGAGATCCCAGGGGTGTGCGTCGACGATCTCTTGTTGCCACGCTTCGAGGGCGATGAGGCGGTTGTGTTTTTTGCCCGCGCCGTGCTGCGGGAAAAGGCAGATCCAGTGTTGTGTGAAGGACTTAACTTCCACACAGCCGTTTCTGTGCCGACGCCTCACCCGAGGCTGCGCCATGACACCTCGCATAGCCTTCTCGGCCTCGTCGACGAGCCCCGTCCAAGAGGCGGTGCAGAAGATCGACAAATGGTGCTGTTTCTTCCTGGAGATGATGTGCCCGTCGCCGAGGTAGAGGCCGAGCAGGTACGAGTAGGCCCTGCGGTCGACGGGTTTCCCTGTGCACCGAGGGCAGTCGATTGTCCTTTGTGGGGAGGGCTCACCGCGTTTTTTGCGGTCCTCGTGCCGCCACCAACTGGCCGTGCCGAGGGGGACGCCGAGCTTCTTTGCTACGACATGGTTGGGCACGCCGCTCCGCATGAGAACGACAGCCTCTTGCCTGACCGATGATGCGTACTTGCTCACTCACCCAGCGTCGCACTCTTCCTTTGTTGGAAGGGCGAAGCGGGAGTTTTTCATGCGAACGGCGAATTCCGCTTAATGTGGTGCCGGGTGCGGGACTCGAACCCGCACGCCTTTGCAGGCAAAGGCTTTTGAGGCCTCCGTGTCTTCCATTCCACCAACCCGGCCGGACAGCACGGACAGCTTACCCTGTGGGACCGTACGACGTCCCACAGGTAGGCTCAGGGAGCACTACCTGCCTGGAACGAGGAGACCCGTGAGCGCCGCCGAGCCCGAGCAGCCCGTTGCCGACGAGCAGTCGCACGTCCCCCCGATGACGACCCGCGTGGTCATCGCCGAGGACGAGGCTCTGATCCGTCTGGATCTCAAGGAGATGCTGGAGGAAGAGGGCTACTCGGTCGTGGGGGAGGCCGGGGACGGGCAGAAGGCCGTGGAGCTGGCCCGTGAGCACCGGCCGGATCTGGTCATTCTCGATGTGAAGATGCCGGTGCTGGACGGGATCTCGGCGGCGGAGCAGATCGCGGCGGAGAGTATCGCGCCGGTGCTGATGCTGACGGCGTTCTCGCAGCGTGAGCTGGTGGAGCGGGCGCGGGACGCCGGGGCCATGGCGTATCTGGTTAAGCCGTTCAGCAAGAGTGATGTGGTGCCGGCGATCGAGATGGCGGTGTCGCGGTTCACGCAGTTGAAGGCGCTGGAGTCGGAGGTCGCGGATCTGACGCAGCGGTTGGAGACGCGGAAGCTGGTGGACCGGGCGAAGAGTGTTCTGCAGACGCAGTACGGGCTGACGGAGCCGGCGGCGTTCCGGTGGATTCAGAAGACGTCGATGGATCGCCGGTTGTCGATGCAGCAGGTGGCGGAGGCGATCATCGAGGATGCCGAGGAGAAGAGGCGGCAGCAGCAGGAGGGTTGAGTGTGTCCGTGCGGCCGTGTGCCGTGCGGGGGCGGGGGATGGCGGGCGGTGAAGGGGCCCGCGGCCGGTTCGGTCGCGGGCCCCTTCGGTGTGTGGTGCGGGTTCTGCGGGTTCAGTCCTCGCCGAGGTAGGCCTTGCGGACGGATTCGTCGACGAGGAGGTCCTGTCCGGTGCCGGAGAGGACGATCTTGCCGATTTCCATGACGTGGCCGTGGTCGGCGAGGGAGAGGGCGGCCTGGGCGTTCTGTTCGACGAGCAGGATGGTGGTGCCCTGGGCTTTGAGTTCGCTGATGGTTTCCATGATCTTCTGCATCATGATGGGGGAGAGGCCCATGGAGGGTTCGTCCAGCATGAGCAGTTTGGGCTGGGACATGAGGGCGCGGCCCATGGCGAGCATTTGCTGTTCGCCGCCGGAGAGGGTGCCGGCGGGTTGTTTGCGGCGTTCGCCGAGGATGGGGAAGCGCTCGTAGGCGCGTTCGATGTCCTTGGCGATGCCGGCGGGGTCGCGGCGGAGGAAGGCTCCGAGTTGGAGGTTTTCCGCGATGGTGAGCCGGGGGAAGATGTGGCGTCCCTCGGGGGAGTGGGCGAGTCCGAGTTCGACGATTTTGTGGGCGGGGATGCCGTTGAGGGGCCTGCCGTCGAACATGATCTTGCCGCTGAGGGGTTTGATCAGGCCGGAGAGGGTGCGCAGCGTCGTGGTTTTGCCGGCGCCGTTGGTGCCGATGAGGGTGACGATCTGGCCGGCCTCGACGCTGAAGGAGATTCCTTTGACGGCTTCGATCTTGCCGTAGGCGACCCGCAGGTCCTCGACTTCGAGCAGTGGGGTCATGCCTGTTCTTCTCCCTTGGTGCCGGCTCCGTCCGTGGTGCCGGTGGTGCCGGTTCCCGGTGTGTCGGTGTCCGTCTGCGGGGTGTCCGCTGCGGTGGTGGGGGTGTGTCCGGCGTGTGCTTCGGCTGCGGCGACTTCGGCGGCTTCTTCGGCGCCGGGGGCGTCTTCGTAGGGGGTGCCGAGGTAGGCGGCGACGACGCGTTCGTCGCTCTGGACGACGGAGGGGGTGCCTTCGACGAGTTTCCTGCCTTGGACGAGGACGGCGACGCGGTCGCAGAGGTTGAAGATGAACCGCATGTCGTGCTCGATGACGAGGACGGCGATGCCCTGGTCGCGGACGGCGAAGACGAGTTCCTGGGTGGCCATCGTCTCTTGGGGGTTCATGCCGGCGGTGGGTTCGTCGAGGAGGAGGAGTCCGGGGTCGCTGGCGAGGGCGCGGGCGATTTCGAGCTTGCGTTGTTCGCCGTAGGGGAGGTTGCGGGCGAGGTGGTCGCGTTTGGCGGCGAGGCCGGTGAATTCGAGGAGTTCCATGGCCCGTGCTTCGGATTCGCGTTCGGCTTTTTTGAAGCGGGGGCCGCGGATGAGGGCGGAGAAGAGTCCTTCTTTGGTGCGGGTGTGGCGGCCGACGAGGACGTTCTCCAGGACGGTCATGTTGGGGAAGAGGCGGATGTTCTGGAAGGTGCGGGCGATGCCGGCCTGGGTGACGAGGTGGGAGCGGTGGGGGAGGACGGTGCCCTTGTAGGACACGGTTCCCTCGGTGGGGATGTAGAGGCCGGTGAGGCAGTTGAAGAAGGTGGTTTTGCCGGCGCCGTTGGGGCCGATGAGGCCGACGATTTCGCCGCTGTTGACGGTGAGGGCGACGTTGTCGACGGCGGTGAGGCCGCCGAAGCGCATGGTGACGCCGGTGGCTTCGAGTACGGGGGTGGTGGGGGCCGCGCCGGGGGTGGGGGCGGCGGGTGTGGTGGTGTCGGTGGTCATGTCGTCAGGCCTCCGCCTTGCCGAGGCCGGCGGTGCCGCCGGGTGGGGTGTCGTTGCCGTTGCTGTTTCCCGTGCCGGTGTCGCCCGGGGTGCCGGTGCCGCCGTTTCCGTTTCCGTTGGTGTCGGCGAGTGTCGTCGTGTCGGGCACGTCGAGTTGTCCGGTCTCGTGGAATTCCAGTTGTTTTCTGCGGTCGGCGACGAGGCCCTCGGGGCGGAAGCGCATGAGGAGGACGAGTGCGAGGCCGAAGAAGAGGAGCTGGTATTCGCCGATGAACTGGAGTTTCGCCGGGATGAGGAAGAGGAGCGCGGCGCCGATGAGGGGTCCGCCGACGGTTCCCATGCCGCCGAGGATGACGGCGGCGAGGAGGAAGGCGGAGTTGGGTGGTACGGCTTCGACGAATTTGTACTGTTCGGGGTCG
The DNA here is from genome assembly GCF_000220705.2 of Streptomyces xinghaiensis S187. GTDB lineage: Bacteria > Actinomycetota > Actinomycetes > Streptomycetales > Streptomycetaceae > Streptomyces > Streptomyces xinghaiensis. Next base: position 5,760,814 of record NZ_CP023202.1, read on the forward strand.
ATGGAGGAGACGGCGTGTGCCTGGACGGTGCCGGCGAGTCCGGCGAGGGTGGCGCCGAGGGCGAAGGCGATGAGCTTGAACCGGAAGGCGTTGATGCCCATGGCGCGGGCGGCGGTTTCGTCTTCGCGGATGGCGACCCAGGCGCGGCCGATCCGGGAGGAGTCGGAGCGCCGGAAGACGGAGACGACGATGACGGTGAAGAACAGCATCAGCCAGAAGTAGTTGGCCGACCGGGTGAAGTCGAAGCCGAGGAAGCTGTGGGACTCACCGAAGTTGAATCCGAGGATTTCGAGGTCGGGGATCTGGGGGATGCCGGTGGAGCCGTTGGTGATGGCGGGTCCGGAGATGCCGTCGAGGTTCTGCATGCCGATGCGGAAGATCTCGCCGAAGCCGAGGGTGACGATGGCGAGGTAGTCGCCGCGGAGGCGCAGGGTGGGGGCGCCGATGAGGACGCCGAAGACGAGGGAGACGAGGGCTCCGGTGAGGACGGCGGCCCAGAAGGGGAATTGGACGCCGATGCTGGAGAAGGGGGAGCCGGAGACGAGGGCGGCGGTGTAGGCGCCGACGCCGAGGAAGGCGACGTAGCCGAGGTCGAGGAGGCCGGCGAGGCCGACGACGACGTTCAGTCCGAGGGCGACGGTCGCGAAGATGAGGATGTTCGCGGCGATGGAGGTGAACTGGTTGTCGCTCTGGAGGAAGGGGAACGCGGCGGCGGCGACGAAGGCGGAGGCGATGGAGATGTTGCGGTGCCGGGCGGTGAGGCGGCTGACCCGCCGGATGAGTCCGGCTTTGGAGAGGGCGGGTACGGCGAGGCCGGTGAGGAGCAGGAAGCCGACGAAGAGTTCGCCGTATTCGGTGGCGATGCCGTAGGTGAAGACGTAGAGGAGGACCGCGAAGGCGGCGGCGATGAGGAGGATCTCGGCCCAGGAGGGGAGGTCCTTGGCGCGGCCGGGTGCGGGTGCCTTCATGGCGTGGCGGAGCCGCTGGAGGGGGGTTCCGGTGGGCTGGCCGGGGCCGGCGGGGGTGTCGGCGGGGAGGCCGAGGGCGGCTGTGGCGGTGAGGAGAGAGGCGAGGGCGGCGATCCAGGCGCCGGGTTCCAGGTTGACGAGGCCGCCGAGGGTGGTGGTGATGGCGGCGACGGCGTACCAGGTGGTGGCGAGGGTGCCGAGGGCGAGGAGGAGGACGGGGCTGTTGGTGCCGCCGGGGGTGAGCCAGCGGAGGCCGCGGATGCCGTGTCCGGAGAGGAGGAAGAGGAGGGTGAGGAGGGAGCCGGTGAGGGTGAGGACCTGGAGGCCGCCGGGGTAGCCGGTGACGGTGAGGTTGCCGGGGAAGGCGGAGGTCCAGGTCCAGGCGAGGAAGGTGCTCGCGAGGGTGAGGGCGGCTCCGGCGGCGGTGCCGATGCGGGCGGCGCCGGCGGGGAGGGTGAGGACGCCCGGGGCGGTGGTCTCGGGGGTGGTCTGCGTTGTGGTCATGGTGATCACGCCCGATCCGCGACGCGTTCGCCGAGTAGGCCTTGTGGCCGTAGCAGCAGGACGAGGATGAGGAGGACGAAGGCCCATACGTCCTTCCAGGCGCCGCCGCCGAAGAGTTCCATGCCGGGGATGAATTCGATGTAGGCGGTGGCCATGGCTTCGGAGAGGCCGAGGACGAGTCCGCCGATCATGGCGCCGTAGATGTTGCCGATGCCGCCGAGGACGGCGGCGGTGAAGGCTTTGAGTCCGGCGATGAAGCCCATCTTGAATTCGACCTGGCCGTATTTGAGGCCGTGGGCGATGGCGGCGATGGCGGCGAAGGCGGCGCCGATGGCGAAGGCGGTGACGATGATGCGGTCGGTGTTGATGCCCATGAGCTTGGCGGTGTCGGGGTCCTGCGAGGTGGCCTGCATGGCGCGGCCGGTGCGGGACTTGGCGACGAAGAGCGCCAGGGTGATCATGCAGATGGGGGCTGCGGCGATGAGGAAGAGTTCGCCGCGCTGGACGGAGAAGGGCCCGAGGTCGATGGGGCCGCCGCCGATCTGGGGGAAGGGGCGGGCCTTCTTGGCGTCGGGGTAGAAGGCCCAGATCGCCTGCTGGAGGGCGATGGAGAGGCCGATGGCGGTGATGAGGGGTGCCAGGCGGGGGCCGCCGCGCAGCGGGCGGTAGGCGAACCGTTCCGCCCCCACTCCGACGAGGACGGAGGCCATCATGCCCATGAGGAGCATGAGCGGCAGGGCCAGGGCGATGGAGGTGCCGTCGGGGAGGAGGAGCCAGGCGGTGAGGGCTCCGAATCCGCCGATCATGAAGATCTCGCCGTGGGCGAAGTTGATGAGCTGGACTATGCCGTAGACCATGGTGTACCCGATGGCGATCAAGCCGTACATCGCACCGAGGATCAGGCCGTTGGCAAGCTGCTGCGGCAGGTCGTGCACCGCTGGGCCTCCGAGTATGGGTGGTGGATACGGCTGCGCGGGGGCGCTGGTGGCGCCCCCGCGCAGCTGCGGTGAAGCGTCGGGCGGGCGGGTGTGCCCTGGGTCAGTCCTGGTACTCGCCGGTCTTGACGACGGTGTGCTCGCCGTCCTTGACCTCGTAGAGGGAGAGCTGCTTGTTGGTGGTGTCGCCGTATTCGTCGAAGGCGACGGCGCCGCTGACGCCTTCGAAGGAGACGTCGTGGACGGCCTTGACGACTTCGCTGCGGGCCTTGTCCATGTCCTCGGGGAGCTTGCCGTCGTTGTTCTCGGCGACGGCCTTGACGGCCTGGATGATCGCCCAGACGCTGTCGTAGGCGTAGCCGCCGTAGGCCTCGTAGGGCAGGTCGTAGCCGGCGGCCTCGTAGTCCTTCATGAAGGACTTGGCGGTGTCGAGGGTTTCGAGGGGGGCGCCGACGGAGCTGGCGAAGTCGCCTTCGGCGTTCTTCTTGGCGAGCTTGATGTACTCGCCGCTGTAGAGGGCGTCGCCGCCGACGACGGGGATCTTGGCTCCGGCCTTCTTGATCTGGTCGGAGAGGGGGGCGCCGGCCGGGTACTCGCCGCCGTAGTAGACGAAGTCGGCGTCGGAGTTGCTGACCTTGGTGGCGATGGCGGAGAAGTCGGTGTCCTCGGGGTTGACGTGGTCGGTGCCGACGACCTTGCCGCCGAGCTTGACGAACTCGTCCTTGAAGGTGCCCGCGAGGCCGGCTCCGTAGGTCTTCTTGTCGTCGATGACGAAGACCTTCTTGAGCTTCTTCTCCTCGTACATGTACTGGGCGGCGTAGGGGCCCTGGATGGCGTCCGTGGTGGACGTGCGGAAGTAGGTCTTGAAGGGGCGGACCTTCTTGCCGCTGCGCCAGTCCTTGCCCTGGGTGAGCTCGGGGGCGGTGTTGGCGGGGGATATGAGCGCCATGTCGGCGTTGTCGAACGCCTTCTGCATCGGCGGGGCGACGTTGGAGTTCAGCGGGCCGATGGCGGCGATGGCCTGCTTGTTGTCGATGACGCGGTTGGCGTTCTGCTGGCCGGTGCCGGGCTGGGCGACATCGTCGAGCGCCAGCATCTTGAAGGTGACGCCGTCGACTTCCTTGTTCTTGTTGGCGGTCTTGATGGCCAGTTCGGCGGAGTTCTTGATGCCCTGGCCGAGGGCGGAGAGCTTGCCGGAGAGCGGGGCGTCGACGCCGATCACGACGGTGGTGTTGCCGCCGTCTCCGCCTCCCGCGCTGTCGTCGCGCGAACCGCAGGCCGTGAGTGTGAGTGCCCCCGCGGTGACCGCGGTGGTGATGATGAGCAAGGAACGTTGACGCACGTTCTGTCCTTTCCCCTGGCGCGGCCTTCTCGCCTGAGTGGGCCGTGTGCGTTGCCGGGCGGGGGCAGTGCGCTTGGTGGGCATTGCGGTGTCGCACCCGGCGGCGCGGTAACTGGCGGTGAATATATGGGGATGAGCTACGGCCCGGCAGAGGGCGGGAGAGGATGTGACGCTCTTGTTATGCCCGGTGTGTCTTCGGGGGCCGGTGCGGGGGGCGTGGGGGCTGCCGGTGGGGGACCGCTCGGGCAGCGGACGGCCCGGAGGGGGTGATTCCGCAGTTCGGCCGTGGGGTGGGGCGGCGGGGTGCCGGGGTGGGGTCCGCATATCGTGCGCGCCGCCGGGGGAGGGGCCGGCGGGGTGGGGGTGCGGGCGGGTCCGGAGGGAAACCGTCGGGCACGAATATCACGCTGTGTTACGACGGTGTGAGCGGACCGGACGTTTCGGACACGGTGCGTGGGGGCCGGGAGTCCGCTGCGCGGGGAGCGGCCGTCGCCGGGGGCGCGGGGTGCGGGACGGCCGGAGCCGGGGCCGGGGCCGGGAGCCGGACACCCGCCGCGGCGGGGTGTGCGGTGCCGGGTGCCGGCGCCCCGGCGGAGGGGCCGGGGCACCGGCGTGCGGCGTCAGCTGGCGGGGGCGTCCTTGAGCAGGCAGGTGAGCCGTGCGCTGCAGACCCTCCGGCCGTCCTCGTCGGTGATGACGGTCTCGTAGGTCGCGGTGGTGCGGCCGCGGTGGACGGGGGTGGCGACCCCGGTGACGAGGCCGGAGCGCACGCCCCGGTGGTGCGTGCAGTTCAGGTCGACGCCGACGGCCAGCTTGCCGGTGCCGCCGTGGAGCATGGCGCCGACGGAGCCGAGGGTCTCGGCGAGGACGGCGGAGGCGCCGCCGTGCAGCAGGCCGTAGGGCTGGGTGTTGCCCTCGACGGGGAGGGTGCCGACGACCCGCTCGGCGGAGGCTTCCAGGACCTCCAGGCCCATGCGCGCGCCGAGGTGCCCGGCGGAGAACAGGGTGGTGAGGTCGATGCCGAGGCCGGCGTACTCGTCCAGGACCTCCTGGGGGAAGATGATCTTGCTCTGCTCACCCATGGGGCGCGGCTCCGGTTCTCGCGGGGGACCCGGCGGGGGCGTCCCGCCGGTGTGGTGTGCACCGTCCTATCAGGACTGCCCGGCGGGCGCTGTGCCGGGGATCACGGGGCGGCCGGGACGCCGTCCCGTTCTCCGGCCGGCGGGGTGGGTTCGAGCCGGATGACGACGGACTTGCTGGCGGGGGTGTTGCTGGTGTCGGCGGTGGCGTCGAGGGGGACGAGGACGTTGGTCTCGGGGTAGTAGGCGGCGGCGCAGCCGCGGGCGGTGGGGTAGTGCACCACGCGGAAGCCGGGGGCGCGGCGTTCGGCGCCGTCGGTCCATTCGCCGACGAGGTCGGCGTAGGAGCCGTCGGGGAAGCCGAGGGCGCGGGCGTCCTCGGGGTGGACGAGGACGACGCGGCGGCCGCCCTTGATGCCGCGGTAGCGGTCGTCGAGCCCGTAGATGGTGGTGTTGTACTGGTCGTGGGAGCGGAGGGTCTGCAGCAGGAGGCGGCCCTCGGGCACGCGGGGGTGTGCCAGGGGCGCGGCGGTGAAGTTGGCCCTGCCGGTGGCGGTGGGGAAGCGGCGGTCGTCGCGGGGGGCGTGCGGCAGGGTGAAGCCGCCGGGCCGGGAGACCTTGGCTTCGAAGTCGTCGAAGCCGGGGACGACGCGGGAGATCCGCTCGCGGATGAGCCGGTAGTCCTGTTCGAACCGCTCCCAGGGGACGCGGCTGGCGGAGCCGAGGACGCGGCGGGCGAGGCGGCAGACGATGGCGGTCTCGGAGAGCAGGTGGGGGCTCGCCGGTTCGAGGCGGCCGCGGGAGGCGTGCACCATGCCCATGGAGTCCTCGACGGTGACGAACTGTTCGCCGCCCGCCTGGATGTCGCGTTCGGTGCGGCCGAGGGTGGGGAGGATCAGGGCGCGGGCGCCGGTGACCACGTGGGAACGGTTGAGCTTGGTGGAGACGTGGACGGTGAGCCGGGCGCGGCGCATCGCGGCTTCGGTGACGCCGGTGTCGGGGGAGGCGGAGACGAAGTTGCCGCCCATGGCGAAGAAGACCTTCGCGGTGCCGTCGCGCAGGGCGCGGATGGCGCGGACGACGTCGTAGCCGTGGTGGCGCGGGGGCGCGAAGCCGAACTCCTTCTCCAGGGCGTCGAGGAAGGCGGGGGCGGGGCGTTCGAAGATGCCCATGGTGCGGTCGCCCTGCACGTTGCTGTGGCCGCGGACGGGGCAGACGCCGGCGCCGGGGCGGCCGATGTTGCCGCGGAGCAGCAGGAAGTTGACGATCTCCCGGATGGTGGGGACGGAGTGTTTGTGCTGGGTGAGGCCCATGGCCCAGCAGACGATGATGCTGCGGGCGCCGAGGACCATCCGCAGCGCGGCGTCGATGCCGGCGCGGTCCAGGCCGGTGGCGCGCAGGATCTCGTCCCAGTCGGCGGAGCGGGCGGCGGCGGCGAACTCCTCGAAACCGTGGGTGTGTTCGCGGATGAAGGCTTCGTCGACGGGCGGGGGGCCGCCGGGTGAGGCGGCCGGTTCGCCGGCCGCTTCGAGGAGGAGCCGGTTGAGGGCGCGGAAGAGGGCCTGGTCGCCGCCGATCCGGATCTGCAGGAAGAGGTCGGTGAGGGGGGTGCCTCGGCCGGTGAGGCCGCGGGCGGTCTGCGGGTTCCTGAACCGCTCCATGCCGGCCTCGGGCAGCGGGTTGACCGTGATGATGCGGGCCCCGGCGGCCTTGGCCCGTTCCAGGGCGGTGAGCATGCGCGGGTGGTTGGTGCCCGGGTTCTGGCCGGCGACGATGATGAGGTCGGCCCGGTCGAGGTCGTCGAGGAGGACGCTGCCCTTGCCGACGCCGAGGGTCTCGGTGAGCGCGGAGCCCGAGGACTCGTGGCAGAGGTTGGAGCAGTCGGGCAGGTTGTTGGTGCCGAACTCGCGGGCGAAGAGCTGGTAGAGGAACGCCGCTTCGTTACCGGTGCGGCCGGAGGTGTAGAAGACGGCTTCGTCGGGGGATTCCAGGGCGCGCAGTTCCTCGGCGATGATGTCGAACGCGCGCTCCCAGGGCACCGGTTGGTAGTGGGTGGCGCCCTCGGGGAGGTACATCGGCTGGGTGATCCTGCCCTGCTGGCCGAGCCAGTAGCCGCTGCGGCCGGCGAGGGCGGCGACGGGGTGGGCGGCGAAGAAGTCGGGGGTGACGCGGCGCAGTGTCGCCTCCTCGGCGACGGCCTTGGCGCCGTTCTCGCAGAACTCGGCGGCGTGCCGCTTGTCGCCCTCGGGCCAGGCGCAGCCGGGGCAGTCGAAGCCGTCCTTCTGGTTGACCCTGAGGAGGGTGAGGGCGGTGCGGCGGACGCCCATCTGCCGTCCGGCCATGCGCAGGGTGTGGCCGACGGCGGGCAGCCCGGCGACGGCGCGGGGCGGGGGCCCGACCTCCGGCGCGTCCTGGACCGGGTCGCTTGCGGGCGGCTTGCCTGCCATGGCTTCTCCCTCGGGCTCCTGCGGGCGGCGGATGCGTGGGGCCGATCCTCCCACGGGTCGCCGGCGGGGGATCCGGTGCCGCAGGGCGGCACGGGCCCTCGTGGCGCGGTGGTGCGCGGGTGGGGCGCCGGGCCGCCGGGGGGCGGAGGGGGTGTCGGCGGGGCGGGCAGTGTCGGTGGGGTCTGGCAGGATCGTGGGCGTGGCGAAGACAGCATCGAAGAAGACCGCAGCGACCGCTTCTCCAGGGCAGGGGGACGGCCGGCCCCGACTGATGCTCATGGACGGGCACTCCCTGGCGTACCGCGCGTTCTTCGCGCTGCCCGCGGAGAACTTCACGACGAGCATGGGGCAGCCGACGAACGCGATCTACGGCTTCGCCTCGATGCTGGCGAACACGCTCCGTGACGAGCGGCCGACGCATCTGGCCGTCGCGTTCGACGTGTCCCGCAAGACGTGGCGCTCGGAGGAGTTCGCGGAGTACAAGGCGAACCGTTCCAAGTCGCCGGACGAGTTCAAGGGCCAGGTGGAGCTGATCGGCGAACTGCTCGACACGATGCGGGTCACCCGCTTCGCGGTGGAGGGCTACGAGGCGGACGACGTCATCGCCACGCTCGCCACCCAGGCGGAGGCCGCGGGGTTCGAGGTGCTGATCGTCACCGGTGACCGCGATTCCTTCCAGCTGGTCAGCGAGCACGTCACGGTGCTCTACCCGACGAAGGGCGTCTCGGAGCTGACCCGCTTCACCCCGGAGAAGGTGCGGGAGAAGTACGGCCTGTCCCCGGCCCAGTACCCGGACTTCGCGGCCCTGCGGGGCGACCCGTCGGACAACCTCCCCGGTATCCCGGGCGTCGGGGAGAAGACCGCCGCGAAGTGGATCAACCAGTTCGGGTCGTTCGACGAGCTGGTGGCGCGGGCCGAGGAGGTCAAGGGCAAGGCGGGGCAGAACCTCCGCGAGCATCTCGACGCGGTCAAACTCAACCACCGCCTGACCGGTCTGATAAAGGATGTGGCGCTGCCGACGGGCCCGGACGGGTTGTGCCGGGAGCCGTACGACCGCAAGTCCATGGCGGTGCTGCTGGATTCGCTGGAGATCCGCAACCCGAGTCTGCGGGAGCGGCTGCTGGCCGTGGATCCGGGGGCGCAGGAGGAGGAGCCGGCCCCGGCGGCCGGCGTCGAGGTGGACGGCGAGGTGCTGGGCGCCGGCGAACTCGCCCCCTGGCTGGAGGCGCACGGCGGGCAGCCCCTGGGGCTGGCCTCGGTCGGCAGCTGGTCGCTGGGCAGCGGCAGCTGTACCGAGATCGCTCTGGCCGTCGCCTCCGGGGAGGCCGTCTGGTTCGACCCCACCCAGCTCGACGAGGCCGACGAGCGGGCCTTCGCGGCCTGGACGGCCGATGCCGCCCGGCCGAAGGTGGTGCACAAGGCGAAGGAGACCATGCGGGTCTTCGCCGAGCACGGCTGGACGGTCGCCGGGATCACCATGGACACGGCCCTCGCCGCGTATCTCGTCAAGCCCGGCCGCCGCACCTTCGACCTGGACGCCCTCTCCCTGGAGTACCTGGGCCGCGAGCTGGCCCCGGCCGAGGCCGGCGGCGGGCAGCTGGCCTTCGGCGCCGACGAGGACGCCGAGCGGAACGCCCTCATGGCCGAGGCCCGTACCGTGCTGGACCTCGGCGGGGTCCTGGGGGAGCGGCTCGCGGAGGCCGGCGCCGCCGATCTGCTGCGCGAGGTGGATCTGCCGACCTCGGAGCTGCTGGCCCGGATGGAGCGGGCCGGTATCGCAGCGGACCGCGGCTGGCTGGACCGCATGGAGCAGCAGTTCGCCGCCGCCGTGCAGCAGGCGGTCCGCGAGGCGCACGACGCGGTGGGCCACGAGTTCAACCTCGGCTCCCCGAAGCAGCTCCAGGAGGTGTTCTTCGGCGAACTGGGCCTGCCGAAGACGAAGAAGACGAAGACCGGCTACACCACCGACGCCGACGCCCTGGCCTGGCTGGCTCAGCAGACCGACCACGAACTTCCCGTGATCATGCTGCGCCACCGGGAGCAGGCCCGGCTGCGGTCCACGGTCGAGGGGCTGATCAAGACGATCGCGCCCGACGGGCGCATCCACACCTCCTTCAACCAGACGGTGGCCGCCACGGGCCGGCTCTCCTCCACCGACCCCAATCTGCAGAACATCCCGGTCCGCACGGACGAGGGCCGCGCCATCCGCCGCGGCTTCGTCGTCGGCGAGGGCTACGAGTCCCTGCTGACCGCCGACTACAGCCAGATCGAGCTGCGGGTGATGGCCCACCTCTCGGAGGACGAGGGCCTGATCGAGGCGTTCACCTCCGGCGAGGACCTGCACTCCACCGTCGCCTCCCAGGTCTTCGGCGTCAGCCGGAGCAGCGTCGACCCGGAGATGCGGCGCAAGATCAAGGCCATGTCCTACGGGCTCGCCTACGGTCTCTCCGCGTTCGGGCTGTCCCAGCAGCTCGGCATCGAGGCGGCCGAGGCCCGGCGGCTGATGGACACCTACTTCGAGCGCTTCGGCGGGGTCCGGGACTACCTTCACAGGGTGGTGGAGGAGGCCAGGGCCAGCGGCTACACCTCGACGATCCTCGGCCGCCGCCGCTATCTGCCCGACCTCAACAGCGACAACCGGCAGCGCCGGGAGGCCGCCGAGCGGATGGCGCTCAACGCCCCCATCCAGGGGACCGCCGCCGACATCGTGAAGATCGCGATGCTGCGGGTCGACCGGGCGCTGGCGGAGCAGAAGCTGGAATCCCGGATGCTGCTCCAGGTGCACGACGAAATCGTGCTGGAGGTGGCGCACGGCGAGCGCGGCCCGGTGGAGGAACTGGTCCGCCGCGAGATGGCCGGGGCCGCCGACCTGCGGGCGCCGCTGGACGTGGCCGTCGGCTTCGGCGCGGACTGGGAGTCGGCCGCCCACTGACGGCCGGGACCGGAGCCGCCGTTTCCCGGGCGGTCCCGGCGGGGACCGCGCCGGGCGGCGGCTGTGCCGCCCGGTGCCCGGCCGGGCCCGGAGTCCGCTGTGCCCGGGAGCCCTGGGCGCCCTCACCGGTCGTGCCCCAGGTGGCCTCAGCGCGGGCGTCCGCGGTCCGTCCCCCCGGCCGTCCCGCCCTCGGCCCTGCCGGCCGGCACGGCGGCGGCCTCGCGCGGGCCGTCCCCGGCTCCCGTCCGCGGCGGCTCACCGGCCGGCCGCCACCACCGGCGCGTCCGGACCGTCACCGTGTAGACCACGAGGCCGGCCGCCAGGCCCGCCCCCGCGCCGAACATGGCCGCGGGCGTGTAGTTGACGAGGGTGTAGTCCCAGCCGGTGGCGGCGTTCATGCGCAGACAGCGGTGCACCGCACCCGCCGAGGCGCACAGCGCGAGCAGCACCACGACCACCAGCCGCCCGAGTGCCCCCGGACGCGGCACGGACACCGGCAGCGCCACGTCCGGCGCTCGCCGTACCGCCGACACCAGGAACGCCGCCGTACCGGCCAGCGCCAGAGCCGAACCCCCGTACTGCGCGTAGTAGTAGAGCGGGAAGCCCGCCGTCACCTCGCCGAGCACCGGCAGCAGCCGCACACCCCAGCGGTCGGCGTGCGTGAACGCGTCCCACACCACGTGCGTGGTGGCGCCGAGCGCCGCCGACACCCAGAACCACAGGGCCTGCGGCAGCACCGGCCGGCCGCGCCACGGCCGTCCGCGCACCAGCCCGTACACCCGCCCCCGCCAGGCCGGCGCGACCAGTCCCACCAGCGGATCGCGCAGGACCAGCCAGCAGCCGGCCAGCAGCGCGCCGAGGAGGACGTCCACGGTCAGTACCCCGAGCGGGGAGTGGGTGACCTCGCCGAAGGCCATGGCGCCGGGCAGCACGGAGTCCGCGAAGTACGTCAGGTCCGGTGCGAACGAACCTGCGACCAGGGCCGACGCCACCAGCGGCCCGCGCGCCCGCCCGGTACGCCGGATCACCGGCAGTACGGCCGCCGCATGGCTGAGTGTGAACGGCATGCTCCCCCTTGATCGGTACGGAACGTCCGGAGAGTACAGACGCCGGGCCGCACCCCGGGGTTCGCGCCGCCCGGGGAGAGCCGGGTCACCTCCGCGGGGCGGCGCCCGTCCGGCGCGAGCACGGCACCGCCACGACAGGCCGCGGAACGGACCACGAGGGGGCCGCGCCCGGCACTCGCGGCCATCGGCCGCTCCCGGGCGTGTCCGGCCCGGGGACGCCGGACAGTGCCGCGGAGCCGGGCGGTCCGCCTCTGCGCGGCCCGATGGTGCGAATGTGGTGAAACATGCCCGGGAGACGGTGACCTCGGGCCAGAAGTTGCCGTAGTGTCGCGGCAGTTGCCGGGAAGACCGTCATCAGAGAAGGCTGTCCGACGGCGCACGGCGCGAGTGGTGTCGGAGGGGCGGCGATTCCGCCCGGGGTCCAGGGGAGGGACGCAGCATGGCAGCGCACATCGGCCGACGGCTTCGCAGAGGAGCGGCCTCGACAGCCATCGCGGCAGTGGCGATGGCGGCGCTGACCGCCTCCCAGGCCCCGGGAACCCTGCCGTTCAAGGACCCCGACGTGCCCGCCGGTGCGCCTTCCGACGACCACCCCATCGACGGCGGATCGCCGTACCACACGGAACTGCCGCCGCTGCAGACCCCGGACAAGCCCGGCGCCTCCATAGACCTGCCGGGAGCCGGGGACCCGGACTCCGGCATACCGGCCACCGTCCTCGCCGCGTACAAGAGGGCCGAGGCGTCGCTCGCCGACACCAACCCGGGCTGCAACCTTCCCTGGGAACTGCTCGCCGCGATCGGCAAGGTGGAGTCCGGACAGGCCCGTGGCGGAGCCGTGGACGCCGAGGGCACCACCCTCAAGCCCATCCTCGGCCCGCAGCTCAACGGCAACGGCTTCGCCAACATCTCGGACACCGACGGCGGCACGTACGACAACGACACCGTGCACGACCGGGCCGTCGGCCCGATGCAGTTCATCCCGGGGACCTGGATGCGCTGGGGCGCCGACGGCAACGGCGACGGCGCGAAGGACCCCAACAACATCTACGACGCGGCGCTCGCCGCCGGGCGCTACCTCTGCGCCGGCAACCGCGATCTGTCGGAGCCGGCCGATCTCGAGGCCGCCATCCTCGGCTACAACCGCTCGCGGGAGTATCTGCGCACGGTCCTGTCCTGGCTGGAGTTCTACCGCAAGGGCACGCACGAGGTGCCCGACGGCACCGGTGTCCTGCCCCGCACCCCCGGCGCCGGCGCCTCGGACAGCGGCGGAACCGGCGGCTCCGGCGGCGGGGGCGGTTCGCAGAAGGACGACTCCGGTCGCGGTGACGGCAAGGACAACGGCTCGGAGAACGAGCAGAAGGACCCGGGCAAGGGCTCCGACGGCAAGGACGGCGAAACCGGCACGCCGACCCGGCCCGGCTCGCCCACCGCCACCGCCGGCGGAACCATCAGCCCCGGAGGGAGCCCTTCCTCCTCCGCGAGCTCGTCCCCGTCCGCGTCCCCCTCGGAGTCCGAACCGGAGGACGAGGAGAGCACGCCGCCCGCCGAGTGCCCCACCGAGTCGGCCTCCCCCTCACCGAGCGAAAGCTCGGGCTCCGCCGGCCCGGCGCCCACCCCCAGCGGCAGCGGGTCGCCCTCGGCATCGCCCAGCGGCGAGCCCGGCGACGACCCCTGCGCCGACGAGGACGCCGGAGAGCAGAAGACCCCCGAGCCGGAGCCGAGTTCCTCGACCGGTTCGGTCCTCGGCGCCGCGCTGGCCCGGCTGACGTCCTTCTGAGACCGCGCGGGCGACACCGCCCCCGCGCCGTGCGCCGCTCCCGGAGCCCGGCCGCCCCCTACGGCGGCCGGGCCCGTCCGTAACCTTCGCGGGCCGTCCGCGCGACCCTCCCCGGGCCCCGGGCCTGCCCGGCGCCCCTCCGGCGCGGCCGTGAACCGACCGGGCGAGGCCCCCGCGCGCATGCTGTGATCCGGTGCGGACGGGCAGCCGCCGGGCCCGCCCCGGCTGCTGGACGCGCGGACGCCCGGCGGCGCGGCCGTGCACGGACTCGCCCGCGGCGCGCCGCACCATGACCCGGAACGCGTCCTCCGGTGTGGCCTTCCCCGGAGGCCCGGTGGCGGAGGCGTCCCTGCCACCGCCCGCTCCGGCGAAGAGGCCTCACCGCCGGAACGTCCGCCTCAGCGCCGGGTGTTGGTGCGCCGGGTGGGTTCCGCCGTGGCCGGGTCCTCCGGCCACGGGTGCCTCGGGTAGCGTCCGCGCAGCTCGGCGCGTACGGAGCGGTAGCCCTCGCGCCAGAAGGACGCCAGGTCCGCGGTCACCGCCGCCGGGCGCCCGGCGGGGGAGAGGAGGTGGACCAGCAGCGGCACCCGGCCGCCCGCGATCCGCGGTGTCTCCTGCCAGCCGAACAGCTCTTGGAGCTTCGCGGCCAGCACCGGCTGCGGGCCGCCGTAGTCGATCCGGACGCGGGAACCGCTCGGCACCGCGATCCGCTCCGGCGCCAGCTCGTCGAAGCGGGCGGCCTCGCCCGTGGCCCACGGCAGCAGGTGGGACAGGGCCCGGCCCGCGTCGGTGCGCTCCAGATCGGCCCGCCGCCGTGCCTTCTCCAGTGCGGACCCCAGCCACTCCTCCACACGGCCGGGCGCCAGCAGGGCCGCGTCGGAGACATCGGGCCAGGGGTCCCCCAGCTCCCGGTGGAGGAACGCCATCCGCTCCCGCAGCTGCCCGGCCTCCCGCGACCAGCGCAGCAGCCCCGGCCCCTCCCGCCGCAGACCGTCCAGCAGCGCGGCCCGCACGGCGTCCCGGTCCGGGGAGGACAGGGGGCGCGCGGAAAGTTCGAGCGCCCCCAACCGTTCCACCCGGCGCGCCACGACATCGCCCCGCTCCGCCGACCAGACGACCTCCTCCCCGGCCGCGTACAGCGGCGCGGCAGCCCACCGTGCGGTCTCCTCGCCGATGACCGCGGCCAGCCGTACCCGCGCCGATGCCGCCGCGACCGGCCGGTCGGCGACGGCGACGGCGAGCCACTCGGCGGTCCCCAGCCGCGAGCCCTCGCCCAGCTCCGCTCCGGTGCCCGAGGCCATCAGACAGGTGCCCGTCCCGCGCCGCCGCGCCACCCGTTCCGGGAACGCGAGCGCGGCCACCAGCCCGGCGGCCCCGTCGTCCGAGAGCCCGCCACCGCCGGTTCCGCCGCCAACGCCGCCGGTTCCGCCGCCACCGGAGGTCCGGCCGCCCGCGTTCACGGCGCTCTCCAGGCGCCGCACCTCGCGCCGCCAGCGCGCCGCGTAAGCGCCCTGACCGCCCTGACCGCCCGCCCCGCTCCGGCCGCCGCCGTCCCGGTGGCCGCCGCCTCCGCGCACCGCACGCCACACCGCCGCGAGATCGTCGCCGAGCGCACGCGGCGGTTCCTCCGACAGCAGGGCCACCAACTCGGCGGCCCGGCGCGCACCCACCTCCCGCGCGCCGTCCAGAAGCGCCCGCGCCAGGCGCGGATGCAGGCCCAGCCGGGCCATCCGGAGGCCCCGTTCCGTCGGCCGGCCGTTCTCGTCCACCGCCCCGACCGCGGTCAGCACCTCCCGCGCCGCCGCCATCGCCCCGGCAGGCGGCGGATCCGGCAGGGCGAGCGACGACGCGTCGGGATCGCCCCAGCAGGCGGCGTGCAGCGCGAACGGTGCCAGGTCCGCCACCGCGATCTCCGGCGACGGACTGCGCGGCAGCCGCCCGTCCTCGGCCTCCGCCCAGCAGCGGTAGGCCCGGCCGGGCGCCTCGCGGCCGGCGCGCCCCGCCCGCTGGACCGCGGACGCGGCCGAGACCCGTACGGTCGTCAGCGCCCCCAGCCCGCGCCCGTGGTCCATCCGGGGCTCCCGCGCCAGCCCGGAGTCCACGACCGTGCGCACTCCCGGCACCGTCAGGCTCGACTCGGCGACCGACGTGGTCAGCACCACGCGCCGACGCTCCCCGCTCCCGCGCAGCACCGCCTCCTGGACGGCCGCCGGGGCCTGCCCGTGCAACTGCAGGACCTCGGCTCCGGGCCCGTCCAGCATGCCGGCGACCCGCGCGATCTCCCCGACGCCGGGGAGGAAGCACAGCACGTCGCCGTCCGTGTCCCGCAGCGCGGTCCGCACGGTCGCGGCGACGTGTTCCAGCAGCGCCGGGTCGACGCGGGTGCCGTGCGGCGGGCGCACCGGCCGCGGCGGCGGCGCGTACGCGACCGTCACCGGGTGCGCCCGGCCCTCCGCCCGGACGGCCGGCGCCGGGCCCCCGCCCTCCGGGCCGCCGAGCAGCCGCGACCAGGCGGCGGCGTCCGTCGTCGCGGAGGCGGCGACCAGCCACAGCCCGGGCCTGAGCGCCGCCCGGACGTCCAGCAGGAAGGCGGCGGCGGTGTCGGCGTCCAGATGCCGCTCATGGCATTCGTCGAGCAGGACGGCGTCCACCCCGGGCAGCTCCGGATCGCGCTGGAGCCGCTGGAGCAGCACACCCGTCGTGACCACCTCCACGACGGTCTCCCGGCCCGCCCGGCGCTCACCGCGCACCGTGAAGCCGACCCGGCCGCCCACGTCCTCGCCCAGCAGCCAGGCCATGCGGCGTGCGGCCGCCCGCACCGCCATCCGGCGCGGCTCGGCCACCAGCACCCGCCGCGGTTCCGGGTAGCCGCCGGGTGCGAGCTCGGGCACCAGTCCGGCCAGCGCCAGCGGCACCAGTGTCGTCTTGCCGGTGCCGGGCGGGGCCTCGAGCACGGCGGCGCCGCGCTCCCGGAGCGCTTCCAGCAGCTCGGGGACGGCGGTGCGGACGGGCAGGTCGAACAGGGCGTCGGTCCGGATCACGCCCCCAGTCTCCCGGACCGGGCGGCCGCCCCGCGGCCCCGGGCGGGCCCCGGGGCACACGCCCGGCGACGGCCGGGCCCGGCGCTCCGCGCGAGGCCTCCCGTGCCGTGCGCCGGGGGAGGGAGGAGGGCGAGCCCCCGCCGCCTCAGTCCCGCGTGCAGACGAAGACCGCCGTGCCCGGGATCAGCCGCCCCCGCAGCGGGGACCAGCCGCCCCACTCCTGGGTGTTCCAGTCCGGCCACTCCGGCTCGACCAGGTCCACCAGCCGGAAACCCGCCGCGACCACGTCCCGTACCCGGTCGCCGACCGTGCGGTGGTGCTCCACGTAGACGGCGTTCCCCCGCTCGTCCTCCTCGACGTAGGGCGTGCGGTCGAAGTACGACGCGGCGACCGACAGCCCTTCCGGCCCCGGCTCGTCGGGGAAGGCCCACCGCAGCGGGTGCGTGACGGAGAAGACCCACCGTCCGCCCGGCCGCAGCACCCGGCGCACCTCCCGCATCACCCGCACCGGGTCGGCGACGAACGGGATCGCCCCGTAGGCCGAGCAGGCCAGGTCGAAGGAGCCGTCGGCGAAGGGCAGCGCCCCGGCGTCGGCCTGGACCAGCGCCACCGGGCCGGCGGGACCCGGGCCCGCACCGGAGGCCCCGCCCGCCGCCGGACCCGCGCCGGAGCCGGAGGCGAACCGCAGGGCGTGCCGCAGTTGCCGGTGCGAGAGGTCGAGGGCCACCGGCCGCGCGCCCTGTGCCGCCAGCCACCGGGAGCACTGGGCCGCGCCGGCGCCGATCTCCAGTACCTCCCGGCCCCGGAGCCCGGCGGCCGGTCCCAGCAGGGCGGCCTCGGCCTCGTCCAGGCCCTCCGGGCCCCAGACGAAACGGTCGTCGCCGAGGAAGGCCCCGTGCTCGTCCTGGTAGTCGTCGGCGTTCCGGTCCCACCAGCCGCGGCTCGCCCGGCTGCTCTCCGCCTCACCGGTGGCGCGCCGTGTCGCCGTCGCTTCCGGTCCGTCCTCTTGGTTCATCGCGCCCGTCGTCGTAGTCTTCCGTCCAACCCGCTGCCACGCGGTGCCGGCGGCTCCCGTCGGGGCCGTGCGGGCGCGTGTGGTGCGGTTCTGCCGTGAGCGGATATCTGCCGGGTTTGGGAGTTTCCACCCATCCTGCGCTCTTCGTGCATTGACCCTGTCCGGCTGCCCCCGTATGCTACAAGTTGCGCTGCGGGCCTGCGCGCCTCAGACAGAGCAGGTCGCGCTCGCATCTGTTGCATGTCCCCTCGGTCGTCGGGACGCCGGTTCTTCCCCAGGAAGTAGGGCGTTCCAGGGCTGTCCGGCTTCGGCGGTGCGATACGGGTTCTCGGCGTAGCAGTATCTACGACACCATGTCCGTACCGGAGCCCTTTCCCACATGACGAGCAGCACCGAGGCAACCCGCACCACCCCGCAGGTGGCGGTCAACGACATCGGTTCCGAGGAAGAATTCCTCGCCGCGATCGATGAGACGATCAAGTACTTCAACGACGGCGACATCGTCGACGGCGTGATCGTGAAGGTCGACCGGGACGAGGTCCTGCTCGACATCGGTTACAAGACCGAAGGCGTCATCCCCTCCCGCGAGCTCTCGATCAAGCACGACGTCGACCCGAACGAGGTCGTGGCCGTCGGTGACGAGATCGAGGCCCTGGTTCTCCAGAAGGAGGACAAGGAAGGCCGCCTGATCCTGTCGAAGAAGCGCGCCCAGTACGAGCGCGCCTGGGGGACGATCGAGAAGATCAAGGAAGAGGACGGGATCGTCACCGGTACGGTCATCGAGGTCGTCAAGGGTGGTCTCATCCTCGACATCGGCCTCCGTGGCTTCCTCCCGGCGTCCCTCGTCGAGATGCGCCGCGTCCGCGACCTCCAGCCCTACGTGGGCAAGGAGCTCGAGGCGAAGATCATCGAGCTGGACAAGAACCGCAACAACGTGGTCCTGTCCCGCCGTGCCTGGCTGGAGCAGACGCAGAGCGAGGTCCGCCAGACCTTCCTCACCACCCTGCAGAAGGGCCAGGTGCGCTCCGGCGTCGTCTCCTCGATCGTCAACTTCGGCGCCTTCGTGGACCTCGGCGGCGTCGACGGTCTGGTCCACGTCTCCGAGCTGTCCTGGAAGCACATCGACCACCCCTCCGAGGTCGTCGAGGTCGGCCAGGAGGTCACGGTCGAGGTCCTGGACGTCGACATGGACCGCGAGCGCGTCTCCCTGTCGCTGAAGGCGACCCAGGAAGACCCGTGGCAGCAGTTCGCCCGGACCCACCAGATCGGCCAGGTCGTCCCCGGCAAGGTCACCAAGCTCGTCCCGTTCGGCGCGTTCGTCCGCGTCGACGAGGGCATCGAGGGCCTGGTGCACATCTCCGAGCTGGCCGAGCGCCACGTGGAGATTCCGGAGCAGGTCGTCCAGGTCAACGACGAGATCTTCGTCAAGGTCATCGACATCGACCTCGAGCGCCGCCGCATCAGCCTCTCGCTGAAGCAGGCCAACGAGGCCTTCGGTGCCGACCCGACGGCGGTCGAGTTCGACCCGACCCTGTACGGCATGGCCGCGTCCTACGACGACCAGGGCAACTACATCTACCCCGAGGGCTTCGACCCGGAGGCCAACGACTGGCTGCCGGGTTACGAGAAGCAGCGCGAGGAGTGGGAGCGCCAGTACGCCGAGGCGCAGCAGCGCTTCGAGCAGCACCAGGCGCAGGTCGTCAAGTCCCGCGAGGCCGACGAGCAGGCCGCGGCCGAGGGCGCTGCCGCCCCGGCCCCGGGTGCCGGCGCGGGTACCGGCGGTGGCGGTGCGGCCGGTGGCGGTTCGTACTCCTCCGAGTCCGCGGACAACTCCGGCGCCCTGGCGTCGGACGAGGCGCTGGCGGCGCTCCGCGAGAAGCTGGCCGGCGGACAGAGCTGACGCCCGGTCAACCAGGTCGTCCCGGCCGGCAGGCCGGACAGCCGAACGGCGAGGCCCGTTCCCCTTCGGGGGAGCGGGCCTCGCCGCGTCCGGCCCGGAGGTGTCCGGCGCCCGGCCGGGGCGGGTCCGGGCCCGTCCGGGGGAATGCGGGTACCGCGGCCGGTGTTGACCGCACAGGAACGAGGAGGAACGGACTGTGCAGGATCCCCAGAGTTTGTACACGTGGGACCCGGACGGGCTCCCGGCCGCCGACGCGCTCAACACCCGGGACTCGGCCGGGCTGACGATGCTGTACCACTTCGAGGGGTACATCGACGCGGGCGACACCGGCGACCAGATCGTGGAGCGGCTGCTCGACGGCCTGCCCCGGCAGACCGTGGCCCGGTTCGACGCCGACCGGCTCATCGACTACCGCGCCCGGCGCCCTCTGCTCACCTTCGAGCGCGACCGCTGGACCGCCTACGACACGCCGAAGCTGGCGCTGTACCTGGTGCGGGACGCCACCGCCGCGCCGTTCCTGCTGCTCGCCGGCCCCGAACCGGACGTCGAGTGGGAGCGGTTCGCCGCGGCCGTCCGGCAGATCGTCGAACGTCTCGGCGTCCGGCTCTCGGTGAACTTCCACGGCATACCCATGGGCGTGCCGCACACCCGGCCCGTCGGCATCACCCCGCACGGCAACCGGGTGGACCTGGTGCCGGGCCACGGCGGGCTGTTCGAGGAGGCGCAGGTGCCCGGGAGCGCCGAGGCGCTGGTCGAGTTCCGGCTCGCGCAGGCCGGTCACGACGTGCTGGGCGTCGCCGCCCACGTACCGCACTACCTGGCCCGTTCGCCCTACCCCGACGCGGCGCTCACCGTGCTGGAGGCCGTCACGGCGGCCACCGGACTGGTGCTGCCCGGGGTGGCGCACGCGCTCCGCAGCGAGGCGCACCGCACCCAGGCCGAGATCGAACGCCAGCTCGGGCAGGGGGACGAGGAACTGGTGGCGCTCGTCCAGGGGCTGGAGCACCAGTACGACGCCGCCGCCGGGGGCGAGACCCGCGGCAACCTCGTCGCCGAGGCGACCCCGCTGCCGTCGGCGGAGGAACTGGCCGGGGAGTTCGAACGCTTTCTCGCCGAGCGTGAGGGGAACGACGGCTGACCGCCGCCGGACGCCGCCGTCCGCGCCCCGTACCGCCCGGTAGGCTGACCTCATGCTGAAGGTGGGTCTGACCGGCGGTATCGGCGCGGGCAAGAGCGAGGTGTCCCGGCTCCTCGCCTCGTACGGCGCGGTGGTCGTGGACGCCGACAAGATCGCGCGGGAGGTCGTCGAGCCCGGCACCCCCGGACTGGCCGCGGTCGTCGCCGAGTTCGGCCCGGAGATCCTCACGGAGGACGGCGACCTGGACCGGCCCCGGCTCGGCGGTGTCGTCTTCGCCGACCCGGAGCGCCTCAAGGCGCTCAACGCGATCGTGCACCCGCTCGTCGGCGCCCGTTCCGCCGAACTGGAGTCCGCCGCGGGCGAGGACGCCGTCGTCGTCCACGACGTCCCGCTGCTCGCCGAGAACGGACTCGCCCCGCTCTACGACCTGGTCGTCGTGGTCGACGCCGCCCCGGAGACCCAGCTCGACCGGCTCGTGCGGCGGCGCGGCATGTCGGAGGAGGAGGCGCGCTCCCGGATGGCCGCGCAGGCCGACAGGGAGCAGCGCAAGGCCGTCGCCGATCTGGTCATCGACAACGACGGCCCGATCGAGGCGCTGGAACCCCAGGTCAGGGCGGTGTGGGAAGAACTCCTGCGGCGCGAGCGGGCCACGCGCACCGCCGCCGGCTGAGCGGACCCCACGCGGCCGGGGCGGGCACCGGGGGCCGCGGTGGCCGCCGCGCGGGAATGACGGCCCCGGGGCCGGTGTTGTGGGAGACCGTACGGAGCTCGCCGCGGCCGCCGCGCCGCCGCCCGCTCCGGGAAGGAGAGACCGTGACCGCGCGCACCCCCGAGAACACCGTCATCCAGTACCGTGCCGCCGAGCAGCTGCTGGCCGCCCGCGACCCGCAGGGCGCCGTCAAGCTGCTGGACTCCGTCGTCACGGCCCACCCGGAGAACACCGCGGCCCGGCTGCTGCGCGCCCGTGCCTTCTTCCACGCCGCCCAGCTCCGCCCGGCCGAGCTGGAGTTCCAGGTCGTTCTGGAGCGCGAACCGGACAACGCCTTCGCGCACTTCGCGCTGGCCCGCACCCTGCAGCGCGCCGACCGCCCGGCCGAGGCCACCCGGCACTTCCGGCTCGCCGCGGCCCTCGACCCCCGGCCGGACTACCTCGCCGCCGCGGGCTTCGGCGGCTGACGCCGGCCTCGCCGCTGCGGGTGACGGCCACCGCTCCGGGGACACGGCCGGCCGGGTTTCACCGGCTGTCCTCGCCGCCCGCCCCGTCCGCGTCGGTGCGGTCGTAGACCAGGAGGCCGTCCTCGCGCAGGCGCGCTCCCGGGGTGGGCGGGTGCGCGGTGAGGCGGCCGTCGTGGGAGAGGTGCAGTACCGGCACGCCGCGGGCCAGCACGGCGAAGTCGGCGATCAGACGCCGGTGGCAGCGCCACCACACCGACTCACCGCACATCACCGCCGTGCGGGCGGCAGCCGCCTCGTGCAGCAGTTCGTCCATGGCGGCGAGGAAGTCCGGGTGGCGGGTGTGGCCCGCGTACCCCCGGAAGGACGCGTTCCGCCAGAAGGTGTCAGGGGAGCCGGGCGTGGTCCGGCGGAAGCCGCCGAGCCGGGGCTCCCAGCGGTAGCCGATGCCGACCTCGCCCGGCAGCCACACCGCGAGGGCGTCCCGGGCGACGTCCGGGTTGCGCCGGCTGCCGGGGGCCGTCCGTACGTCCACCACCTCCGTCACCCCGGCGCCGTGCAGCAGCTCGGTCAGCCGGTCGCGGCCGGCCGTGCCGTGACCGAACGTCAGCAGCGGCGCCGGGGCGCTCACAGCGGCCGGTCAGCCGGACTTGGCGACGGTCAGCAGGACGGCGGAGTCCTCGAGGGCCTCCAGACTGTGCCGGGCCTGCGGGATGACGAGCAGATCGCCGTCGCGGCCGTCCCAGTGCTCGTCGCCGCTGTGCAGCCGCACCCGGCCGCGGAGCACCTGGAGGGTGGCCTCGCCCGGGTTCTCGTGCTCCGAGAGGGAGTTGCCGGCGGTCAGGGCGACAATGGTCTGCCGCAGGACGTGTTCGTGACCACCGTAGAGGGTGTCGGCGCTGCGTCCGGCGGAGGAGTTGGCGGCGCGTGCCAGGTGTTCGCGGGCCTGTGCGTCGAGAGAGAGCTTCTGCATGGCCGTCAGTCTCGCATCGGTGACGGACAACGGGGCAGAGCGGGCCCCGGTGTCGGCTACGGTCGGGGGATGTCCGTATCCGCCGGGAAGTTCGACGCGGCGATGGAGGCGTGGCAGCGGTGGCAGGACAGCCCCGGGGGCCGGCTGCGCTACACCCTCGCCGAGGCCAATCTCGCCCGCCACACCGGGAGTCCGCCCCGTGCCGGAGGCCGGCCGCTGCGCGTGCTCGACCTGGCCGGGGCCGACGGCGGTGACGCGATCCGGCTGGCGCTGCGCGGACACCGCGTGACGATCGCCGACTTCACCCCCGCGATGCTCGCCCGCGCCCGGGAACGCGCCGCCGCGGCCGGTGTCGCGGCGCTGGTGGACACGGTCGAGGCGGACGTCCTGCGGCTCCCGGAGGAACGGACGCGTCCGGTGCACGACCTGGTCGTCTGCCACAACCTGCTGCAGTACCGGGAGGACGTCGAAGCCGTGCTGCGCGCGGCCCTCGCCCCGCTGCGGCCCGGTGGGCTGCTCTCCGTGATGGCGTTCAACCGGCACTCCGGGCCCTTCAACCTGGCGGTCCGGGAGCTGGACCCGGCCGCCGCGCTCGCCGCGCTGGACGTACGCCGGGACCGCACCCGGACGTTCGACACCGAGCTGGTCCTGCACACCGCGGAGGAGGTGGTCCCCGTCCTGGAGTCGCTCGGCTGTACGGACGTCCACCACTACGGCATCCGCAGCTTCTGCGACGTCATCGCCGACGACGAACGCAAGCGCGACCCGGCGTTCTACGCGGAACTGGAGCGGCTGGAGCTGGCGGTGACCGGCCGGCCGCCGTATCCCCATCTGGCGCGGATCTTCCAGCTCGTCACCCGGAAGCCTCCGGCCTGAGGAACCCGTTGCCGCCGGGAGAAGCGTGCGCACCTGGCAGGATGGCCGTTCGAGCGACGGACACACCAGGCGGGGGTGGCGGACATGGAAGACCGGTCCTGGAGCGGGGCGGTGGCGGTACGGGCCCGGATCCGGGGGTGCCTGCTGGGCGGTGCCGTCGGGGACGCGCTGGGCAATCCGGTGGAGTTCCTGTCCACGGACCGCATCCGCGCCGCGCACGGGCCGCACGGTCTGCGCGGCCTGGTGGCCGCCGGCCGCGGTGCGCCGGCCGGCACGGTCACCGACGACACCCAGATGACGCTCTTCACGGCCGAGGGCCTGATGCGGGCCCGTGAGCGGGTGGCCGCGGGGGGCGTCGCGGGCGTTGGTACCGAACTGGTGCGCGATGCCTATCTGCGCTGGCTGGACACCCAGCGCCACGACGGGCCGCCGGCCGCGGACGGGCTCACGCACCGTACCGGGAGGCTCCGCGAGGAGCGGTGGCTGTACGCGCGGCGCGCACCCGGCAACGCCTGCCTTACGGGTCTCGAACACGCGTATGCGCCCGACCCGGCCGCTGAGCTGCGCGGCGAGCCCGGCCCCGTCAACCCCGGGTCCAAGGGCTGCGGCACGGTGATGCGCTCCGCCCCCTTCGGCCTGACCGGCGCCGGGCCGCGCGCCTCCTTCGAACTGGCGGCCCGCTGCGCGCAGATCACCCACGGCCATCCGACCGGCTCCTACGCGGCCGGCGCCCTGGCGGCGATCGTCCACCATCTGTTGTACGGCGAGAGCCCGGAGGCCGCCGTGCTGCTGACGCTCCGCCTCCTCACCCGGTACCCGGGCCACGAGGAGACGACGGCCGCCCTCGGCGCCGCGCTCGATCTCGCGGCGGACCGCGGTGCCGCTCCGGGCCCGGAGCGGGTGGAGACACTCGGCGGCGGCTGGATCGCGGAGGAGGCGCTGGCCATCGCCGTGTACTGCGTGCTGGTCCACACCCCGGAGCGGGACGGGACCGGCGGTCCGGCGGCCGTCTCCGGGGAGGCGGTCCGCGAGGCCCTGCTGCTCTCCGTCAACCACTCGGGTGACAGCGACTCCACCGGCGCCGTCTGCGGCAACCTCCTCGGCGCCCACCACGGGGACCTGCGACTGCCGCAGGACTGGCTGGCGCGGGTCGAGGGGCGCGCCACCATCACTCTGCTCGCGGACGACTTCGCGGCGGGGTTCCACGCGGGGGACGAGACGTGAGGGACGGAAGCAGAAGGGAACGGAAGGCGCCGGAGGGCCTGGGGGCGGGGCGGTGCGGTACCCGGCCGTCCGCAGGGTGGCCGGGGTGTGCGGGTGTCCCTCCGAACTCCCTTGACCTCAAGCTTGGTTGATGTTTGAGAGTGGTGGTCGCCGGGACGCGAACGGCGTGTCCCGCACGGCTCCGGCCCCGCGACCACCACGGAGGAACGCCCATGACCACCGCGCACCCGCGCTCCGTCCCGCACCGGCCCGACATCGCCCGCCCCGACGCCGGCGCCCCCTTCTTCAGCACCTGGCGGGTCGGCACCCCGCAGCGGCAGCGGGCCGTCGTGGCGGCTATCGCCGCCACCTGGGCGGAGCGTCCCTGGCCCACCCGCGACCTGCTCGGCTACCACGTCTACACGGGCACCGACGGCGACACCCTGCTGCACCACTCGCAGTGGACGGACAAGGCCGCCTACCACGCCTTCGTCCGGACCCACCGGCAGGAGCGGAACGACGAGATCGACGCCGCTGTCCCCGGAATCGAACGGGTCGGCATCGCGGCGTACGAGCTGTACCGCAGCCGTTCGCTGCGCGATCCGGGCGCCGTGCCCGGCTGTGTCGTCGTCGTGGACGTGGAGTTCGACGGCCCGGACCGCGCCCGGCAACGCGCCTGGGTCGACACGGTGTTCGAAGCCCTGGACGGGGAACCGCGGCCCCGTCCGGGCGGCATCTCCGCGAACTTCTTCCTGAGCACGGATGGCACCCGGGTGCTCAACTACGCGGAGTGGACGAGCGAGGAGGCGCACGCCGACGCCCTCGCCGCGCCGGGTGACGGCGTGGGCTCCGCCACCGAGGGGTGGCGGCGGGTGCAGAGCTTCCCAGGGCTGCTGCACAGTGACGTCAAGCGCTACCGCTGGGCGTGGAGCGGCCTCCGGCCGTGAGACGGGCGCTCCGGGCCGGCCGCGGGAGGCGTCGGGGCGGAAGGGGCGGACGGCGCCGCAGCCGTAGTCGCAGTCGCAGTCGCAGCCGCAGCCGCCGGAGCCTTCGGGACTGCCGCACTTCCGCCCGGGGCCGCCTCCCTGCCCCGGAGCCGGCGCAGCATCCGGGCGTCCTGGAAGCCGGCGGCCCGGGCGGCGGCCTCCACGGTCGCGCCGCGGCCGATCAGGTGCTCGGCGCGTTCGACGCGCAGCCGCTGCTGGTAGCGGAGCGGCGTCAGTCCGGTCGCCGCTCCGAAGCGGCGGGTGAGGGTGCGTTCGCTGACGCCCGCGGCCGCGGCCAGCTCCGCCAGGGGCAGCGGCTCGGTGAACCGGGCGTCGATCACGTCCTGGGCCCGGTGGACCACGTCGCTGAGGTGGGCCCGGTACCGGAGCATGGCGCTGCTCTGCCGCTCGTCGCCGTTGCGGCGGGTGTGGACGACCATCGAGCGCGCCACCCGTGCGGCGGCGGCGGGCCCGTGCCGCACGGCCACCAGGTGGAGCGCCAGGTCGATGCCGCTGGCGATCCCGGCGGAGGTCACCACCCGCTCGTCGACGACGTAGAGCACGTCGCGCTCGACGGTGGCGCGCGGATGGCGCCGGGCCAGTTCGTCCTGGAGTTCGTGGTGCGTGGTGCAGCGGCGTCCGTCGAGCAGGCCCGCGCGCCCCAGCGCGTACGCCCCGGAGCACACGCTGGCCACGGTGCCGCCCGCCGCGTGGTGCGCGGCGAGGCGGCCGAGGACCGGGGCACTGAGGAATCCGGCGCCGCGTGCGGCCAGGGACGTGCGCCACCCCGGCACGAGGACGAGATCGTCCGCGCTCAGCTCCGGCCACGCGGTGCCGGCGTGCAGCGGCAGTCCCTGGGCCGTGGGGACGTCCTCCCGCTCGGCCACGTAGGCGAGCCGGTAGCCGTGGCCGAGGTCGGCGGCTGTGGAGAACACCTGTGCGGGGCCGGCGAGGTCCAGCAGATGCAGCCCCGGCACGAGCAGGAAGACGACACGGGTCACGATCCGGTCAGCTCCCGCCTGGTGCCGCGGCCGCCGGGGCGGCCGGTTCCGCGCCGGTCCCCGCCGTCAGTTCGGCCACGGTGCGCAGTGTCGCGAAGCGGCCGGCCAGCGCGTACTCGGTGCGGGTCATGATCTCGGCCGTCGTCAGGGTGCGGGGGTCGGCCAGGATCTCCGCGAGGGGGCGGCCGGGCCGCGCGTCACGGTGCTCGACCGGGGTCGTCGCGGTCGCGTCGATCGCGAAGGTCACCTCGTAGCCGAGGTCGGCGGCGAGCCGTGCCGTCGTCTCGCAGCACTGTTCGGTCCGGATGCCGCAGACCGTGAGGGCGCGGACGCCGCGCGTGGTGAGGAGCCGCTGCAGTGGGGTGGTGGTGAAGGCGTTGTGCGCGGTCTTGGTCAGCACGGGCTCCCCGGCCCCGGGTTCCAGACCCGGCATGAGTCGTACGTGCCCGAGTGCGGGGTCGAACACCGTGCCGGTGCCGGGTTCGCTGTGCAGGACCCAGACGACGTACTCGCCGCGCTCGCGGGCCGCGGCGACCAGCCGGGCGACCCGGCCGGCGACCTCGGGGTCGGACGCGGCCCGCCAGTCCGGCCGCTGCCGGAAGGACTCCTGGACGTCGATGACGAGCAGCGCGCTCGCGGCGGCGGCGGAGGAGGAGGGTGCGGGGGCGGTGGCGGACGTGGTGTGCGAGGCGTTCGCGGTGGTGTGGTCCATATCCCGACCCTGCTCCTCCGACGGCTCCCGCGACAGACACCATCATGCCTGCCGGCGGACCGATCCGGTCAGCCGGCCGGGTCGCGGTCGTCCTCCCGGCACACGTCCGTCCGGCTCGGCCGTCCGGGCACGGTGGCAGGGGCGGGGAAGATGGCCGTATGCGGATGGAAGCGATCACCTGGGACCGGCTGACGGATGCCCTCGCGGAGCGCGTCGCGGCGGCGGAGACCGGCCGGGACGGCAGCCCGTGGCTGCGGATCGCGATCGACGGCGCCCCCGCGGCGTCCCCCGGGGAGCCGGCGGCGCGGCTCGCCGGAGCCCTGCGCCTCCGCGGCCGCCCGGTGTGCGGTGTCTCCACCGAGGGTTTCCTGCGGCCCGCCTCGCTGCGGTACGAGTCCGGGCGCGAGGACCCCGACGCGTACTACGAGGGCCGGCTCGACACCGGCGCCCTCCGGCGGGAGGTCTTCGGGCCGCTGGACCCCGGCGGCAGCGGGCGGGTGCTGCCCGATCTGTGGGACCCGGAGACCGACCGGGCCACCCGCAGCCCGTACACCGAACTCCCGCCCGGCGGGGTACTGGTGCTGCACGGCCCGCTGCTGCTGGGGCACTGGTTCCCGTTCGACCTGACCGTCCACCTGCGGTTGTCGCCCGGCGCGCTGGAGCGGCGCACCCCCGCCGGGGAGCGGTGGACGCTGCCCGCCTTCGCGCGGTACGCGGACGAGGTGGGTCCGGAGGAGGCCGCGGATGTGGTCGTACGGGTGGACGATCCGCGCCGGCCGGCCTGGAACGGCGCCGATGGGCGGGGCCGCACACCCGGGGACGAGGCATAACCATCGGTAACCCAGTGTCGGTGAGCGCTCTTGACAGTGCGTCAGTAAGCCCTGATCGTGGCGGCCATGGTGTTCAGGGGTGTGCGGACGCGGCGTGGTGGCGGAGGGCGGCGGCGGGCCGGAGCGGTCGGAATCGTCCTCGGCGCCCTGATGACGGCCGGGCTGTACGGCCCGGACACGGCCGCGAGAGCCGCCGGGACGGAGAGCGCCGCCGGCACCGGGGCAGCGGCCGGCGACGGCGGACTCTGGTTCGACGGCCGCGCCGCCGCCGAGGTGACGCCGGACGGCACCCGGTTCACCGACGGGCACGGCCGGGAGGTCGTCCTGCGCGGCTTCAACGTCTCCGGCGAGACCAAGCTGCACGAGAACCGCGGTCTGCCCTTCGCGAACACCGCCGACGCCCGCGCCTCCGCCGAGGCGCTGCGGGATCTCACCGGCGCCAACACCGTTCGCTTCCTGCTCTCCTGGGCGTACGCCGAGCCCGAACCGGGCCGGGTCGACGAGGCGTACCTGGCCGCCGTCACCGCGCAGATGGGCGCCTTCCTCGACGCCGGCCTGCGCGTCTACCCCGACTTCCACCAGGACCTCTACTCCCGGTACCTGTTCCACGAGGACAGCTGGTACACCGGCGACGGCGCGCCCCGGTGGGCCGTCGAAGCCGGCGGCTACCCGCGGGAGTTCTGCGGCATCTGCGTCCACTGGGGGCAGAACATCACCCAGAACCGGGCCGTCATGGACGCGAGCCGCGACTTCTGGGACAACCGGGTCCTGGAGACGGAGGCCGGGCCCCTCGGCGTGCAGGACGCGTTCCTGGCCACCGCCGGGAAGACCATGGCGCACCTCAAGGAGCACCTCACCGGGGACCAGTTCGCGGGGATCGCCGGCTTCGACCCGTACAACGAGCCCCACGCCGGCACCTACGAGGACGGCGAGGACAGCCGGTCCTGGGAGCGGGACACCCTGGTGCCCTTCTACGACCGCTTCCGCGCCCGCATGGACGCCGCGGGCTGGCAGGACAAGCCGGCCTTCCTCGAACCGAACATGTTCTGGAACTCCAACATCGGCTTCCAGCACGAGGAGGGCGGCTTCCTGGACGCCGGGCGGCTCGGCCCCCGCTCCGTGTTCAACACGCACTTCTACGACCAGCGGGCCATCTCCGGCGTCCTCATGCCGGGCAAGGCGCGGGACGGCCAGAACCTCGGCGACTTCGAAAAGGTGCGCGAACGCTCGGCGGCGACCGGAGCGCCCGCGGTCGTCAGTGAGTTCGGGCACCCGCTCAACGGGCTGACGGCTGACAAGGCCCCCACGGTCCTCAAGGCGATGTACCAGGCGCTCGACTCCCGCCTCCCCGGCCGGGACTGGTGGCGGCGGGCCGCCGAGTCCGGTCCCGTGCTCTCCGCCCAGCAGTGGCAGTGGGACATCTACAGCGGCCGCCACCGCGAACTGATGAACGGCAACCCCGGCAAGGTGCTCACCGAGGGCGACGCCTGGAACGACGAGGACCTCTCCGCCGTCGAACGGGACGCGTCCGGCGAGCCGGTACTCCGCCAGGACGAACGCCTGCTCGACCGGCTCTACCCGACCGCCGTCTCCGGGCGCACCCTCGCTTTCGTCTACGAGGACCGCTCCCGGGACGGGGACCGCACCCTGACCTGGAACCGGATCCCGGACGACCTGCCGCACGTCGCCGAGCTGACCGGCTCCGGCCGCTACGGGATGCTGGTGTGGCGCTCGGACGCTCCGGACGGCGGTGCGGGGGAGGCCCCCACCGAGCTGCACCTGCCCCGGGGCTTCGACCCGGAGCGCACCGTCGTCGTCTCCGACCTCGGGACGGCCGCCGGGCCGCCCCCGTACGCCGCCGACGGCCGCACGGCCCGCCACCCGGTCGCCACCGCCCCCGGGGCGGGCGGCACGGACGCCCGGCGGCTGCTGCTCTCACCGCCGGCGGCCGGCGAGGAGGACGGCGGGCCGGGCGGACGGCTGCACTTCGCGCTGATCGCCGAGGGCACCGCCCCGGCGCCGCCGGAGCTGCGGGAGGAGGCCCGGCGGGAGCTCACGGGCTGGGCCGCCCGCGCAGGTTTCGGCGGGTGACCGGGGCGGCGGGCCCTCACGCGGCCGAGCCCGGCGGGATCATCTGCGCCGTCGTGCTCGCCCCGTCCAGCGCCTCGCGGATGATGTCGGCATGGCCCGCGTGCTGTGCCGTCTCGCGGACGATGTGGAGCAGGATGCGACGGGCCGACCAGTGCACCGTCTCCGGCGGTCCCCACGGGCTGTGCGGCAGCGGCACGGTGACGTCCAGTCCGGGCAGGCCGGCCACGGTCTCCTCGGTGGCCCGTGCCGCGGCCTTGTAGTCGGCCACCAGAGCGGCGAGGGTGTCGTCCTCCCGCATCCGGTACTGGTCCATGTCGAACATGCCCTCCGGCGCCCTGCCCTCGCCGTCGGCCAGGATCCGGATCCAGGTGCGTTCCCCCTGGGTGACGTGGCGCAGCAGCCCGCCGAGGGTCAGTTCGCTGACGGTGGTGCGCCGGGCGGTCCGCTCGTCGTCCAGACCGCGGACGGTGATCAGCAGATTGGCCCGTTGCTCGGCCATGCTGCGCAGGAACTCACCGCGCTCACCGGGCAGGTCGCGCGGTGCGACGGCGCCGGGCGCGGGAGCGGTGGCCGCGGAGGGGGTGCCGGATGTCGCGGAGGACGCGGAGGACGCGGAGGCATGAGCGTTCACGGGGTGAGTCCCTTCGTACGGTCGGCGGGTCGGCGGGGACGGGGCCGGTGCCCGGTCCGGTGTCCCGGGGATCGGGGCCCGTGTGCCGCCGGTGTCCCGACCGTAGAAGGACTTGCGGTCGGATTCCGTCCGCAAGGTGCCGTGTCCCAGGCCGAGGACGGTCTCCCCGGGCTCAGGCCGCGTCCACGTCCTGCTTCGTCAGTGCCTGCCGGCGGCTCTGTCCGCGGCCCCGGCGGCGGCGGTACCGGCGGACGCGGCGCTTGGCCCGGTCCAGCCTCGGGTGGCGGGCGCGCTGCTCGCGCGAGTAGCGGTCGAGTTCCTCCGCGAGCCGGGTCGAACGCTTCTCGACGTCCAGCTCGTCCAGGAACCGGTCGACCTCGGCCAGCAGCGCCCCGTGCAGCTGCCACTGCCGCGGGTGCTCCTGCACCTTCTCCAGCAGCAGGCGGGCCACGTGCTCCCGGCTCATCCGGGCCGCGGAGAGCTCGGTGAGCAGGAAGGTCTCCGCGTCCTCCGCGTTCGCGCTCACCTGATCGGTGATCAGCACGGAGAAGCTCTGCACCGCGCCGGCCATGTTGATGAACAGCTCGCGCAGCGCGGCGGAGACATCCGGGGGGAACAGCGCCTCCTCCGTCCGTGCCCGGGCCAGATCCGCCAGGCTCCGGGTGGTGACCCGCAGTATCACCGCGCAGATCTCCAGTGTGTCCAGACCGGTGCGCAGCACGATCCGGGAGAGCAGGCCCTCCTTCACCCGGGGATTGAACCGCACGCTCTCCTCGGCCCGGGTGAGGGCCTCGTCCACCTCCGAGATGTCGTGGTCGAGCCGGCGGGCCTCCTCGACCCGCGCGGTGGCCTCCTCCACCGGGGTGTGGCCGCCGAGCTCCTCGCCGAGCTCCAGTAGCAGCGCCGACATCCGCTTGGCCAGGTCCTCGATGGACTCGCCCGCGTCCTCCACCCAGACCGGCGGAACGAAGACGATGTTGAAGAGGAGCCCCACCCCGGCGCCGACCAGGGTCTCCAGCACCCGCGTCAGCGCCAGATCGGTGGCATGGGTGACACCGAGGACGAGCATGGCGGAGATGGCCACCTCGGGCACGAACTCCCCGACCCGGACCAGATGCCCGGTGACCAGCGCGGAGATGATCAGCAGGCCGAGACTCCACCAGGTGAGCCCCACCCAGGCGCTGAAGCCCACGGCGATGAGGACCCCGGCCACCACGGCGTTCACCCGGCGGACACCGCTGGTGAGGGTCGCGTAGAGGGTGACCTGGACGACGAGCAGCGCGGTCAGCGGGGCGAGCAGCGGGGGCGGCTTCGAGCCGAGCAGCCACACGGCGGCCGCGTAGGCGATGGTCGCGCCTGTCGCGGAGCGGACCGTCTGGACGACGACCGGCTCCCTGCGGCGCTTGGCGAGCTCCGCCACGGGCTCCGGGACGACATCGTGCATTGTGTCCGCATTCCCGCTCCGCCAGGCCGGATACACCCGCCGGCCGCCTGCCACCCGGGTGGGCGACCGTCCGCGGAGGGGCACCCCGGTCCGGCGGGGCGGGGACGCCTCAGGCGGCTCCGGCGCGGCCGGGGCGGCGCCGGCCGAGGACGGCGAGGATCACCACCGGGAACAGCAGCAGAGCGCCCAGGGCGTTCAGCCAGCCGTAGCCGGCCTGGGCGACGACCAGGCCGGCCAGCGCGCCGCCGAGGCCCGCCGCCGCGTTCATCGTCAGGTCCGACAGGCCCTGTACGGCGGCGCGCGCGGCCTGCGGCACGGAGTCGGTCAGCAGCGCCGAGCCGGCCACGAGCCCCGCCGACCAGCCGAGGCCGAGCAGGAACAGCCCAGCCGCCGTACGGCCGTGCCCGCCCCCGGCCGTGCCCGCGAGGAGAGCCGCCGCGCCCAGCAGGACCACGGCGAGACCGATGACCGGCAGCCGGCCGGCGCGGTCGCAGAGCCAGCCCATCACCGGCGAGAAGGCGTACATCCCGGCGATGTGACCGCTGATCACCAGGCCGATCAGCTCGATACCGGCCCCGTGGTGCGCCAGGTCGACGGGGGTCATCACCATGATCGCGACCATGACCGTGTGCGAGGTGCTGACCGTGACCAGCGCCAGCCGGGCCGGCGCCGAGGCGGCCACGGCGGACAGTCCGGCACGCAGCGAGCGCCCCCGCTCCGGGTGCTCCTCGCGTGGCGCGAGCGCCCGGGCGGTGAGCAGCGGGTCCGGCCGCAGCAGGGCGGCCACCAGCACGGCGCAGACGACGAAGACGGCCGCCGCCCACAGGAACGGGCCGGCGGCCTCGGGTATCCCGAGCCCCGCCACACTGCGGCCCGCCGGCGCGGCGATGTTGGGGCCGAGGACGGCACCGACGGTGGTGGCCCAGACGACCGTGGAGATCGCCCGGGCCCGCTGCTCGGCGGGTGCGAGGTCGGCGGCCGCGAACCGGGCCTGGAGGTTGGCCGAGGAGCCCGCGCCGAAGGCTGCCATGCCCACCAGGAGCAGCGGGAAGGAGCGGAGGGCGGCGGCGAGGACGACGAGGCCGCCGCCCGTGGCGCCGATGGCGTAGGCCAGGGTCAGCCCCGGGCGCCGGCCGCGGGCGCTCATCAGCGCGGCCAGCGGCATCGAGAGCAGGGCGGTACCGGCCACCGCGGCGGTCTGCGCCAGCCCGGACAGCGCCTCGGAGCCGCCGATCTCCTCGGCCAGCACGGAGGCCAGGGCGATGCCGATGGCGACACCGAGTCCGCCGAGGATCTGGCTCGCGATGAGGACCGCGGTGGTGCGGCGGCGCAGCGCGGCCAGGTCGAGCGGTGCTTCCCGGTGCACGGCCGGGTCCTGGGTGGAAGTCACGGGCCGAGTCTGCCAGCAGGCACCGACAGGGGTGAACGGGTGTTCACCCACGGCGGAGGGGTCGCCGCCCGAGCCATCAGAACAGCGGCTGCGGAAGGACTCCCTCCAGCTCCAGCAGCGCCCGCTTGGCCGGCAGCCCGCCGCCGAAGCCGCCGATGCCGCCGTTCTGTTCGACCACGCGATGGCAGGGCACGACCACCGGCAGGGGGTTGGACCCCATGGCCGCGCCGACGGCCCGGGCGGCGCCCGGCTCGCCCACCCGGTCGGCGAGGTCCTGGTAGGAGACGACGGCGCCGTACGGCACGCCGGCGGCCAGCTCGCGCAGTACGCGCAGGTTGAATCCGGAGGAGAGCGACCAGTCCAGTTCGAGCTCGAAGGCCGTCCGGGTGCCGGCGAAGTAGGCCCGGAGCTGCCGGACGGCCTCCGCGAGCGGGGGCGGCCCGGTCTCCCCGTCCCCCTCGGCCGGCTCGCCGCCGAAGCGTGCCGCCAGCCGGTCCACGGCGCGCCCGAGGACGGCCCCGTCGGCGTGGAAGACGACGTGGGCCAGCCCCCGGCCCGTGGTGGCGAGGAGCAGCGGGCCGATGGGGGTGCCGGTCACGGTCCAGGTCACTGCGGTCATCCCGGCAGGGTAGGGCCGGGCACCGACAGCCGCCGGGCGGGCACCCCCTCTTCCCGGCGGAGCCCGGCCGGGGAGACGGCCGGGCTCCGGGTGCCCGACGGGGAGCCGGGGCGACGGGACCCGGTCCACGGGACCCGGCCGGGCGGGCGGTCAGCCGGCGGAGGGCAGCAGCGCCTCCGGCGCCGCGCTCTCCTCGCCGACCGCGTCCCGGACCACGTCCGGATAGTTGGTGATGATGCCGTCCACGCCGATCCCCGCGAGCCGGGTGGCGGTCGGGCCGTCGTTGACCGTCCAGGTCAGCACTTGCATCCGCTTGCCGTGCGGACCCTTGAGCCGGTGGACCGCGTCCACGTAGTCCGCCGTCACGGTGCGGAAGCTGGGGTTGATCTGGTCGGTGAACTCGGCGTAGGAGGGCAGGTCCGCCACCGCCGGTGTGCCGAGGAAGCCGGTCCGCACGTCGGGGCGCCGCTCGTGCACGGTCCGGATGCTGTCGGCGGCGAAGCTCTGGACGATCAGCTTGTGCCGGACGTGGTACGGGCTCAGCCAGCCGGTGCGGCGCAGCTCGCCGAGGATCTGCCGCTCGATGCCCGGGTACAGCTCCGGTGCCTTGATCTCCAGCAGCAGTTTCTGCCGGTTCCAGGAGAGCCGGTGCAGGAACTGCCGGAGGGTGGGGACCCGCTCGCCCGCGTACTCCTCGGAGAACCAGCTGCCCGCGTCGAGCTGCCGGATCTCCTGGAGCGTGAAGTCCGAGACCTTCCAGGGCGACCGGTCGGGGAAGACCTCCTCGACGTCCGTCGTGCGGGCGAGGGTGGTGTCGTGGATGACGACCAGCGCGCCGTCCTTGGTGCGCTGGACGTCGTTCTCCACCCATACGGTGCCGAGCTCGTCCGCCTTGTCCGCGGCGGCGAGGGTGTTCTCGGGGGCGTAGCCGGAGGCGCCGCGATGGGCGAAGACCTCCGGCCCGTCCGGGGGACCGGCGGCCAGGGCCGCCGGTGCGGAGAGGAAGAGTGCGGAGAACCCCAGCACCGCGCCGGTGACGGCTGCGACAGGGCGTGTGAGCACGTGGACTCCTCGCGTCGTCTGTTCACGGACCCGCTGAGGTTCCCAGCCGTCCGCCAACGGGAAACAGGCGCAGGATGGCCAGAAAGTGAACGAGCGACTCCGCAGGGTAGTGTTTCGCACCTTGTGACGATATGTAGTGGAACAGCGGGCCGCCGGGGTTCCCGGGACGCGCCACTCCGGGCGCGTCCCGTCACAGGCACCCCATCAGCCGGTGATTTGGCCGCGGCGCGCGGCTCCCGCAGCCCGCCGGGCCGACTTGATCCGATCGGGGGAGGGGCGGGCCGGGACCGGAGCCGCTCCCGGGCGCGGTCCTCCGGCGCCGGTTGTCGGTGCCGGGTCGTACGGTGGTGGCATGCGGCCCGTATCCCACATCGAACGCACGGTGGCGCCCTTCGAGGTCGTCAGCCCCTACCAGCCCAGCGGCGACCAGCCCGCGGCCATCGCGGACCTGGAGCGGCGCATCCGCGCCGGTGAGAAGGACGTCGTGCTGCTCGGTGCGACCGGTACCGGCAAGTCGGCCACCACCGCATGGATGATCGAACGGCTCCAGCGGCCGACGCTGGTGATGGCGCCCAACAAGACCCTGGCCGCCCAGCTCGCCAACGAGTTCCGCGAGCTCCTGCCGAACAACGCCGTCGAGTACTTCGTCTCGTACTACGACTACTACCAGCCCGAGGCGTACGTACCGCAGTCGGACACCTACATCGAGAAGGACTCCTCGGTCAACGAGGAGGTCGAGCGCCTGCGCCACTCCGCCACGAACTCGCTGCTCACCCGGCGCGACGTGGTCGTGGTCGCCTCCGTCTCCTGCATCTACGGCCTGGGCACCCCGCAGGAGTACGTCGACCGCATGGTGCCGCTGAAGGTCGGCGAGGAGTACGACCGGGACGAACTGCTGCGCCGTTTCGTCGACATCCAGTACACGCGCAACGACATGGCCTTCACCCGCGGCACCTTCCGGGTCCGCGGCGACACCATCGAGATCTTCCCGGTCTACGAGGAGCTGGCCGTCCGGATCGAGATGTTCGGCGACGAGATCGAGGCGCTCTCCACGCTGCACCCGCTCACCGGCGAGGTCATCAGCGAGGACGAACACCTGTACGTGTTCCCCGCCAGCCACTACGTCGCCGGACCGGAGCGCATGGAGCGCGCGATCGGGGCCATCGAGCGGGAGCTGACCGAGACCCTCGCGGTGATGGAGAAGCAGGGCAAGCTGCTGGAGGCCCAGCGGCTGCGCATGCGCACCACCTACGACATCGAGATGATGCGCCAGATCGGCTCCTGCTCCGGCATCGAGAACTACTCCCTGCACGTCGACGGCCGCGAGCCCGGCTCCCCTCCGCACACCCTCCTCGACTACTTCCCGGAGGACTTCCTCCTCGTCGTCGACGAGTCGCATGTCACCGTCCCCCAGATCGGCGCGATGTACGAGGGGGACGCCTCCCGCAAGCGGACCCTCGTCGAGCACGGCTTCCGGCTGCCGTCCGCCATGGACAACCGCCCGCTGAAATGGGAGGAGTTCACCGAGCGCATCGGCCAGACGGTCTACCTCTCCGCCACCCCCGGTGCGTACGAGCTGTCCCGGGGTGACGGCGTGGTCGAGCAGATCATCCGGCCGACCGGGCTCGTCGACCCGGAGGTCGTCGTCAAGCCCACCGAGGGCCAGATCGACGACCTGGTGCACGAGATCCGTCTCCGCACCGAGAAGGACGAGCGCGTCCTCGTCACCACCCTCACCAAGAAGATGGCCGAGGACCTCACCGACTACTTCCTGGAGCTCGGCATCCAGGTCCGCTATCTCCACTCGGACGTGGACACCCTCCGCCGCGTCGAACTGCTGCGCGAACTGCGCGCCGGCGAGTACGACGTCCTCGTCGGCATCAACCTCCTCCGGGAGGGCCTGGACCTGCCCGAGGTCTCGCTGGTCGCCATCCTCGACGCCGACAAGGAGGGCTTCCTCCGCTCCGGCACCTCGCTCATCCAGACGATCGGCCGGGCCGCGCGGAACGTCTCCGGCCAGGTCCACATGTACGCCGACAAGATCACGCCGGCGATGGAGCGGGCCATCGACGAGACCAACCGGCGCCGGGAGAAGCAGATCGCGTACAACACGGAGCGCGGCCTCGACCCGCAGCCCCTGCGGAAGAAGATCAACGACATCGTGGCCACCATCGCCCGCGAGGACATCGACACCCAGGAGCTGCTCGGCACCGGCTACCGCAGCCCGAAGGAGGCCAAGGGTGCCAAGGAGGCCAAGGCCCCCGTGCCCGCCCTCGGCGGCAAGGCGGCGGCCAGGTCCGGGCACCGGAAGCCCCTCGCGCCCACCGACCGGCCGGCGGCCGAACTGGCCGAGCTCATCGAGGAGATGACGGACCGGATGCGCGCCGCCGCGGCGGACCTCCAGTTCGAGGTCGCGGCACGGCTCCGGGACGAGGTGGGCGAACTGAAGAAGGAACTGCGGCAGATGCGGGAGGCCGGCCTCGCCTGAGGCCGGGGCCCCGCCGGACACGGGCGCTCCCCGGAGGGCTTTCCGGGCCTTCCGGCGCCCCGGTGTACCCCCACGCCACTCCCGGCATCCCGGACGGCGCCGCTGTGTTGCAAGAACGACACAAACCGCGACCGCGCGTCCGCGCTGTCAGCGGTACTGCGTAGGGTTTCTCTCCAGCCGCGCACTCAGGCGGTTTTACGGGTTTCGAGAGGGGACAGCGCGTGAGCGTCAACTTGTCCAAGGGACAGGGCATCAGCCTGCAGAAGTCCGACGGGGGGACTCTGACCGCGGTGCGGATGGGGCTGGGCTGGCAGGCTGCCCCGCGCCGGGGACTGTTCGGCAAGCGTACGAAGGAGATCGACCTCGACGCCTCCGCCGTGCTGTTCGCCGACAAGCAGCCGGTGGACGTGGTGTTCTTCCGCCACCTGGTCAGCGACGACGGCTCCGTCCGGCACACCGGTGACAACCTCGTCGGCGGCGCCGGCCAGGGCGGCGACGACGAGGCCATCCTGGTCGACCTCCAGCGCGTCCCGGTCCACATCGACCAGATCGTCTTCACGGTCAACTCCTTCACCGGGCAGACCTTCGCCGAGGTGGAGAACGCCTTCTGCCGCATCGTCGACGAGACCAACGGCCAGGAGATGGCCCGCTACACCCTCACCGGCGGCGGCCAGTACACGGCGCAGATCATGGCCAAGGTGCACCGCTCGGGCAGTGGCTGGACGATGACGGCCATCGGCACCCCCGCCAACGGCCGCACCTTCCAGGACCTCATGCCGACGATCACCCCGCACCTCTAGGCAGGATCCGCCGGCCCGCCCCCGGGGCGGGCCCCGGGCGTCCCGCTCCCCCCGCTCCGCGGCCCCGCGGAGGCGGTGCCACCGCCACGGGCCGCGGAGCGGACGCGTCCCGCCGCACCGGGGCCGGGACGCGGAGCCCGGTCCGGCGGACGCACCACACGACGAGCAACTCACCGAGGGGGAACGCACGATGACGGCCGAGCTGGTACGCGGGCAGAACCACCCGCTGACGCGGACCCGCCTGGAGATCCGGATATCCGCCGGTGACCCCGTCATCGCCGGAGCCACCCTGGGCGACGAGGACGGCCGCGTCGCCGGCCCGGAGCGCGTCGCCCACCCGGCCGCGCCCCACCTCCCCGGTCTGGAGGTCCCCCAGCAGGCCGCGGCGGACCACCGGCTGGCCGTGGACCTCGAAGCGCTGCCCGAGGGCGTGCACCGGGTCACCGTGCTGCTCGCGCTGCCCACCGGCGTCGGCGGCCCGTCCCGGTTCGGCACGGTCGCCGCGCCGTTCGTCGCCGTCACGGGGCTCGACGGCACCGCGCTCGTCAGCTTCACCATCACCGGCCTCGATGCCGAGTCGGCGGTCACCGCGCTGGAGCTCTACCGCCGCCGGGGAGCGTGGAAGGTCCGCGCCGTCGGCCAGGGCTACGCGGACGGCCTGGCCGCGATGCTGCGCGACCAGGGGCTGCCGCAGGCCGCCGAACTGGCCGCCACCGTCCAGGAGGCCGTGACCCGCGGCATGGCCCGGACCATAGCGCCGCCGCCCCGGACACCCGGTGACGGCACCCGTGTCCGCACGGCCGCCGGCCTGCCACCGGGGGAGCCCGGGCCCGCACCGCAGCCACCGCCCCGGCCCCCGGCCGCTCCGGTCCCGCCGGAGGCCCGGCCTCCGCAGCAGGCGCAGAGCGGCTCCCCGGTCGACTACCGCCACCGCGGACGGGCCCGCACCGCGCCGCCGCCCCCGCCGCCGCAGGCCCCGCCGGCCGAGCCCGGCCGGCCACCGCAGCCCGTCGCGGGCGACGCCGCCGGCTGGACCATGGACGAACGCCTCTACAACCAGGTCTGGGGCATGTTCGAGGATCTGGCCCGCAGCGTCGCCGCGTACCGCAGCGCGGTGGACTTCGCCGACTCCCGTCAGGAGCAGGAGCTTCAGCGGGTGCTCTCCGACCCGCGCTCCCGCATCGGCGGCGCGGGGGACGAGGCCCGGGCGGCGGCCGGCGCCAAGCACACCGCCCTCGTGGACCGGGCCCGGGCCGTCCTCGACCGCGATCTCGCCCAGCTGACCGCCGAGTCGGAGGTGGTCGAACCGGCCCTGCCGCCCGCCTTCGCGGGCTGGGCGAGCCCGGTCTGGCACGGCTACCGGGTGCCGATGGAGATCCCGATGGCCATGCGCCTGGGCGACCTCCGCCTCCCGGAGCGGCCGGAGCTGCGCATCCCGATGCTGGTGCGGCTGCCGCTGGAGCGCGGTCTCTGGATCGACAGCGGACGGTCCCGCTCCGGCCCGGACCACGCCCTCGGCTCCGACGGGCTGCGCCGGGCGGCCGTGGACGCGGCGGTGGCCCACGCGGCCCGGCTGCTCGCCGTCCACCCCGCGGGGGAGTTCACCGTCCACGTCCTCGACCCGGCCGGATCGGCCGCCGCCTCCCTCGCCCCGCTGCTGGAGTCCGGTGTGCTCCGGGACCCCCCGGCCGCCGGAGCCGCGGGGGTGTCCGCCGTCCTGTCCCGGCTGACCCGGCGTGTGGACTTGGTGCAGATGGCCGTCCGGGGCGGCGCCCCCGACGCGCTGCCGCCGGACCTCGACACCGGGGAGCAGCTCCTGCTCGTCAACGACTTCCCGCACGGCTTCGACGACCGTGCCGTGACGCAGCTGCGCTACCTCGCCGACGAGGGGCCCTCGGTCGGCGTGCATCTCATGATGGTCGCGGACCGCGAGGACGCCCGGGAGTACGGGCCGGTGCTCGACCCGCTGTGGCGTTCGCTGCTGCGGATCACGCCGGTGCCGGACGACCACCTGGCCGACCCCTGGGTGGGCCACGCCTGGACGTACGAACCGGCGCTCGCCCCGGCGGGCAGCCGGGTGCTGGTCCAGGTGCTCCGCCAGGTCGCGGAGGCCCGGCGCACCTACGGCCGCTGAGCCGCCCCCACCGGCCTCCCAGGAGTCAACCCACCCCTCTGAACTGCTGTCTTTTACCTTTATTTGCCTTCCCTGTACTCTTCCTTGGCATGCCGGGGTGTCCGTTCCGTGCGCCCTGTCCGACGCCCGTGTCCGACGCCCGCGCGGCAGCACGGGCGTCCCCGGCCAACCCGCCCGACGCTGCCAGAGGAGTTCCGTGGACGTATCCCTGACCGCCTGGACACTGACCGTTGTGGGACTCTGCGTCCTGATCGCCGCCGACTTCTTCATCGGCGGCCGCAAGCCGCACGACGTCTCCGTCCGGGAGG
This sequence comes from Streptomyces xinghaiensis S187, assembly GCF_000220705.2. Classification (GTDB taxonomy): domain Bacteria; phylum Actinomycetota; class Actinomycetes; order Streptomycetales; family Streptomycetaceae; genus Streptomyces; species Streptomyces xinghaiensis. The sequence goes on from NZ_CP023202.1 coordinate 5,801,680, forward strand.
CCGGTGTCTGGACGGCGGTCTGGGTCGTGCTCGCCGTCCTCTTCGGCGCCGGGCTGTACCTCGCCGGTGGCGGGGCTCCGGCCGGGGAGTTCTTCGCGGGCTACATCACCGAGAAGTCGCTCAGCGTCGACAACCTCTTCGTCTTCGTCCTGATCATGGCGAAGTTCGCGGTGCCGACCCGGTACCAGCAGCGGGTGCTCATGATCGGCGTGCTCATCGCCCTCGTCATGCGGGCCGGCTTCATCGCCGCCGGCGCCGCGCTCATCGCCAACTTCTCCTGGATCTTCTATGTCTTCGGCGCGTTCCTCATCTACACCGCCTGGAAGCTGATCCACGACGCCCGCAAGGAGGAGCACGACGAGGAGTACGAGGAGAGCCGTCTCCTCAAGGTGATCGAGGCGCGCGTCCCCTCCACCGGAGCCTGGCGCGGCACCAGGATGTTCGTCCGCGAGAACGGCAAGCGGCTGATGACGCCGATGTTCGTCGTGGTCCTCGCGCTCGGCACCACGGACCTGCTCTTCGCGCTCGACTCGATCCCCGCGATCTTCGGTCTCACCGATGACCCGTACATCGTCTTCACCGCCAACGCCTTCGCCCTGATGGGGCTGCGCCAGCTGTACTTCCTCATCGGCGGGCTGCTGAAGAAGCTGGTCCACCTCTCCTACGGGCTGTCGGGCATCCTCGGCTTCATCGGTGTGAAGCTCGTCCTGCACGCCCTGCACGAGTCCGGGGTCCACGTCCCCGAGATCAGCACCCCCGTCTCGCTGGGCGTGATCTGCGGTGTCCTCGTCGTCACCACGGTCACCAGCCTCTACGTCTCCTCTCGGGAGGCCCGGCGGGGGATACCCGAGGGGACGGCTCCGGTGAAGGGCACGGAGAAGTCCTCGGACGCGGAGACTCCGGCGGAGGACCGCTCGGGCGGCTGACCGCGGGGCGCGGCCGCCGGCCGGTCACCAGCCGCGGGCGCGCCACTCCGGCAGGTGCGGGCGCTCGGCGCCCAGTGTGGTGTCCCGCCCGTGGCCGGGGTAGACCCACGTCTCGTCCGGCAGCTCACCGAAGAGCTTCGACTCCACATCGGAGATGAGGCTCGCGAAGGCCTCCGGGTCCTGGTGGGTGTTGCCCACGCCGCCGGGGAAGAGGCAGTCGCCGGTGAAGACGTGCGGGTGCCCGTGCGGGTCGTCGTAGACCAGGGCGATGCTGCCGGGGGTGTGCCCGGTGAGATGGCGGGCGGTGAGGCCGATCCGGCCGAAGTGGATGGTGTCCCCGTCGTCGACCAGCACGTCCGTGGAGACGGGGATGCCCGCGGCGTCGTACCGGCCGGCGTGGGTCCGGGCCCCGGTCGCCGCCACGACCTCGGCCAGGGCCTGCCAGTGGTCGCCGTGCTGGTGGGTGGTGACCACCCCGGCGAGACCGCTGTCACCGATCAGCTGCAGGAGGGTGCGCGGCTCGTCCGCGGCGTCGATCAGCAACTGGGCGTCGGTGGCCCGGCAGCGGAGCAGATAGGCGTTGTTCTCCAGGGGCCCCACGGCCACCTTGGAGATCATCAGGTCCGTCAGTTCGTGCACATCGGCCGGTCCGCCGACCTTCACCGCTCCGCTGTACGTCATGGGATCAGCCTAGTGGGGGCAGGGAGGGGAGAGGGGAGCCGGCCGCGTCGAGTCCCGTGCCGGCCTCGCGGCCGGTCAGCCAGCCCAGTAGGGCGGCGGGGGAGCCGGAGATCCGCAGGGGGTCCCCGCCGGGCCGGCCGGTGCGCCACTCGCGCCCGCCGTGTTCGCCGGAGGCGGCGACGATCAGGGCGGGTACGTCCTCCCGGCCCGCGAAACGCTCACCGGCGACCTGTGCCAGCAGCCCGTCGGTGAAGAAGCCCGGCAGATCGGCGATCTCGCGGCCGATGCCCAGATCGACGTGGTGCAGCTCCACCTCGGCGAGCCGCCGGAAGGGCATCTCCGCGGCGAGACCGGTCGCCCCGCCCCGGAGTTCCACGGTGCGGGACCAGTCACCGGAATGAAGTGCGGCCGCCGCGTCGTTGAAAGCGGAAGAGCTTCTCTCCAGATCATTGAGCTGGACGGTGAGCGGCCGGCCGGCGCCGTCCTCGATCGCGGCGTCCCGCGCCCGCTCGTCCGGGTACATGGGAATGTGCTCGCCGGTGCGGGCCGAGACGAGCACGTTGACGAGCGCGTCGGCGTTGCGCGCCAGATGGGTCAGCACGTGACCGCGGGTCCAGCCGGGCAGCCGGGACGGTTCGGCGACGGCCGCGTCGTCCAGCCCGCGGACCGCGGTGAGCAGCCGTTCCGTGGCCTCGCGGACCGCCGTGAGGTCGCGCGCGAGATCGGTTGTCATACCCCGACGCTATCGTCACGAGACGGGGGCGTGGTCGGTATCGAGCCGCCGGGGAAACGGCGGGAGAGGCGGCGGACGACAGGACGGAAGAGGCAGCCATCCGACAGTAATCGAAAATGCGTGCGATAGGCTCGGGCTGGGCCCGAAGCCGTGTCCCATCGCCGGGACACCGCCGTGGCACGCCCCATACCCTGGGTCCGGGGCTCCGCACCGCACCCCCGTCGCTTTCTCAAGAAAGGTGCCGACCGGCGTGGCCGACCGTCTCATCGTTCGTGGCGCTCGCGAGCACAACCTCAAGAACGTCTCCCTCGACCTGCCCCGCGACGCCCTCGTGGTCTTCACCGGCCTGTCGGGTTCGGGCAAGTCCTCCCTCGCGTTCGACACGATCTTCGCGGAGGGCCAGCGCCGCTACGTCGAGTCGCTCTCCTCCTACGCACGGCAGTTCCTCGGGCAGATGGACAAGCCCGACGTCGACTTCATCGAGGGCCTCTCCCCGGCCGTCTCCATCGACCAGAAGTCGACCTCGCGCAACCCGCGCTCCACGGTCGGCACCATCACCGAGGTCTACGACTACCTCCGGCTCCTCTTCGCCCGGATCGGCAAGCCGCACTGCCCCCAGTGCGGCCGCCCCATCGCCCGGCAGTCGCCGCAGGCGATCGTCGACAAGGTGCTGGAGCTGCCCGAGGGCAGCCGCTTCCAGGTGCTCTCCCCGCTGGTCCGGGAGCGCAAGGGCGAGTTCGCCGACCTCTTCTCCGACCTGCAGACCAAGGGCTACAGCCGCGCCAGGGTGGACGGCACCACCGTCCAGCTCAGCGATCCGCCGAAGCTCAAGAAGCAGGAGAAGCACACCATCGAGGTGGTCGTCGACCGCCTCACCGTCAAGGCCGGCGCCAAGCGCCGGCTGACGGACTCGGTCGAGACAGCCCTCGGGCTCTCCGGCGGCATGGTCGTCCTCGACTTCGTCGACCTCCCCGAGGACGACCCCGAGCGCGAGCGGATGTACTCGGAGCACCTGTACTGCCCCCACGACGACCTCTCCTTCGAGGAACTGGAGCCCCGCTCCTTCTCCTTCAACTCGCCCTTCGGCGCCTGCCCCGAGTGCACCGGCATCGGCACCCGCATGGAGGTCGACCCGGAGCTGGTCGTCCCCGACGAGGAGAAGTCCCTCGACGAGGGCGCCCTGCATCCCTGGTCGCACGGGCACAGCAAGGAGTACTTCGGCCGGCTGACCGACGCCCTCGCCGACGCCCTCGGCTTCCGTACCGACATCCCCTGGGCCGGGCTGCCCCAGCGCGCCAAGAAGGCCCTGCTGCACGGCCACCGCACGCAGATCGAGGTGCGCTACCGCAACCGCTACGGCCGTGAGCGGGCGTACACCACCGCCTTCGAGGGAGCGGTGCCGTTCGTCCGCCGCCGGCACGGCGAGGCGGAGACCGACAGCAGCCGTGAGCGCTTCGAGGGCTATATGCGCGAGGTGCCCTGCCCGGCCTGCGAGGGCACCCGGCTCAAGCCGATCGTCCTCGCGGTCACGGTCCAGGGGCGCTCCATCGCCGAGGTCGCCGCGATGTCCATCAGCGACTGCGCGGACTTCCTCCGGGAGATGAAGCTCAGCGACCGCGAGAAGACGATCGCCGAGCGGGTGCTCAAGGAGGTCAACGAGCGGCTGCGCTTCCTGGTGGACGTCGGCCTCGACTACCTCTCCCTCAACCGCGCCGCGGGCACGCTCTCCGGAGGCGAGGCCCAGCGCATCCGGCTCGCCACCCAGATCGGCTCCGGTCTGGTCGGCGTGCTCTACGTCCTCGACGAGCCGTCCATCGGACTCCACCAGCGCGACAACCACCGGCTGATCGAGACCCTGGTCCGGCTGCGCGACCTCGGCAACACCCTCATCGTCGTCGAGCACGACGAGGACACCATCAAGACCGCGGACTGGGTGGTGGACATCGGCCCCGGCGCCGGCGAGCACGGCGGCCATGTGGTGCACAGCGGGCCGCTGGCGGAGCTGCTGGCCAACGCGGAGTCGGCGACCGGCCAGTACCTGTCCGGCAAGAAGTCCATCCCGCTGCCCGCGAGCCGGCGCCCGGTGGACCCGGCCCGGCAGCTGACCGTGCACGGCGCGCGGGAGAACAACCTCCAGGACATCGACGTCTCCTTCCCACTGGGTGTGTTCACCGCCGTCACGGGAGTCTCCGGCTCCGGCAAGTCCACCCTGGTCAACGACATCCTCTACACGCACCTGGCGCGCGAGCTCAACGGCGCCAAGTCCGTGCCCGGCCGGCACACCCGGGTCGAGGGCGACGACCTCGTCGACAAGGTCGTCCATGTCGACCAGTCGCCCATCGGCCGCACCCCGCGGTCCAACCCGGCCACGTACACCGGTGTCTTCGACAACATCCGCAAGCTCTTCGCGGAGACGATGGAGGCGAAGGTCCGCGGCTACCAGCCGGGCCGCTTCTCCTTCAACGTCAAGGGCGGACGCTGCGAGAACTGCTCCGGCGACGGCACGATCAAGATCGAGATGAACTTCCTCCCGGACGTGTACGTCCCGTGCGAGGTCTGCCACGGCGCGCGCTACAACCGGGAGACGCTGGAGGTCCACTACAAGGGCAAGTCCATCTCCGAGGTCCTGGACATGCCGATCGAGGAGGCACTCGACTTCTTCGAGGCGGTGCCGAGGATCTCCCGCCATCTGCGCACGCTCCACGAGGTGGGGCTCGGCTACGTCCGCCTCGGTCAGCCCGCGCCGACCCTCTCCGGTGGCGAGGCCCAGCGCGTGAAGCTCGCCAGCGAGCTGCAGAAGCGCTCCACCGGCCGCACGGTCTACGTGCTGGACGAGCCCACCACCGGGCTGCACTTCGAGGACATCAGCAAGCTCATCACGGTGCTCTCCGGGCTGGTGGAGAAGGGCAACACGGTGATCGTCATCGAACACAACCTCGATGTGATCAAGACCGCGGACTGGGTCGTCGACATGGGCCCGGAGGGCGGCAACGGCGGCGGCCTGGTGGTGGCCGAGGGCACACCCGAGCAGGTCGCCGCGGTGCCCGCGAGCCACACCGGCAAGTTCCTCCGCGACATCCTGGACACGGTGAGCGACGCCCCGGTCCCGGCCGCGAAGAAGCGCCCCGGGGCACGCAAGAGGGTCGCGGCGGCCGCGAAGTGACGGCGGCGGCCGTGCGGTAGCGGTGGGGCGGCCGTCCGGCCGGTTTGACGACGGGCGCCCCGGCCCCGGGTCCGCGCTTCTCCGCGCGGCGCCGGGCCCGGGGCGCCGCGCCGTGTCCCGGGCTCTCCGTGCCCGGCTCCCGCATCCCGGGTCCGGTCCCTTTGGGGGCCCCGGCCCGCCGCCCCCTCCCGGCCGGCGGCTCAGGACCGGCCGGTGAGTTCCTCCGCGTACGGCGGCCGGGCGCCCGCCCGGGAGCAGGTGACCGCCGCCGCCCGGGAGGCGTACGCCAGGACGTCCCGCCACTCCTCGCCGGAGAGCCGCCGCGGACCGCCCCGGACCAGGGCACCGTGCGCGTCCAGCCGGTGCAGCAGCGCGGCGTTCACGGTGTCGCCGGCGCCGATCGTGTCCACCACCTCGACCGGCTCGGCCGGCACCGACCACTCGCCGTCCCGGGTCAGCACCGTCAGCCCGTCCCCGCCGCGCGTCAGCACCACGGCGTCCGGGCCGGCCTCCAGCCACGCGCGCGGATCCCCGCCCAGCCACTCCGCGTCCTCCACCGACAGCTTCACCAGTCCCACCGAGGACAGCCAGGACCGGAACCGCGCCCGGTAGGCGTCGGCGTCGGGGATCAGCTCCGCCCGGATATTGGGGTCCAGCGCCGTGAGGACGCCCCGCGCCGCCTCCCGCCGCAGCAGCGCCTCGTACGCGCTCGCGCCCGGCTCCAGCACGAGAGAGCAGGTGCCCAGCGACAGGGCCCGGGTGTCCGGGGGCAGGGGGCCGGGCAGCTCGAACAGCCGGTCCGCCGTCCCCTCGGCGTAGAAGCGGTAGCCGGCCGACCCGTCGGCGCCGATCTCCGCGACGGCGAGCGTCGTGGGCTCCGGCCCGCGCTGCACCAGCGCGGTGTCCACCCCGTCCGCGCGCAGGGCGCGCAGCAGCTCCGTACCGAAACGGTCCGAGGACACCCGCGAGCAGAACGCGGCCCGGGCGCCGAGCCGGCCCAGGGCCAGGGCGGTGTTGAACGGCCCGCCGCCGAGCCGGGGGGCCAGGGCGGACAGCCCGCCGGGCCCGGAGCCCGGGGGGGAGGGCTCCGGGGCGGCGGACGGAACGAGGTCGATCAGGGCTTCACCGGCTATGACGATCACATGTCCCATCCTGGCCCGGGGCGGGCGGGTGCGTCCACGGTCCCGCGTGCCCCGCTCCCGTCCGGCGTCCCGGCCCGTCCGGCCCGGCGCTGGGGAGGGCGGGGCGGTCGGCTGCGCCGACGGGCCGCCGGTAGGGTTCGGGGACAGCGGCATCCGCTCGCCGCGACCGGCGCCGGACCACCGGCCCGGCCCGTGGCGTACGGCGGCCGGCGCCACCCGCACCACGCTCCGACCAGGGGGTTCCCATGACCAGCCAGCCCGCGGCCGCCCGCCGCACCCTGCTCCGCGGAGTCGCGCTCGCCGGTGCCGCCGGGGCCGGGCTCGCGGCGTGCGGCGACGGCGACGGCGGCGGAACCGGCGGCGGGGAGACCCCCTCCGCGCCGGTCGACCTCGGAGCCGCCGGCGAGGTTCCCGTCGGCGGCGCCAGGCTCTACCGGGAGCAGCGGGTGCTCGTCAGCCGGCCGGCCGAGGACGAGTACAAGGCGTTCAGCGCCGTCTGCACCCACCAGCGCTGTGTGCTGAGCGCCGTCGAGGGCACCGGCGCGGACTGCGCCTGCCACGGGAGCCGCTTCGACGCCGAGACCGGCAAGGCGCTGCGCGGCCCGGCCACCAAGGCGCTGCCCGCCGTCCCGGTCTCCGTGAAGGACGGCAGGCTGGTGGCCGGCGGGGACGCCTGACCGCGGGCCGGGAAGGGCCGGGACGGCGGCCGAAGCGGGGCGCCCACCCGCGGCCCGAAGCGGCCCCCGGGCAGGCCCCGCGGCGGCCCGCCCCGCCCCGCCGGTGCCGCCAACACCCCCCGGAAGCCCCGGAAAGCCCGCCGCGAAAGGCGCCCGCGCCGGGGCGGGGAACCGGCGGCGGTGTCCTACCGCGCCAGTAGGGTGGAGCCATGGCAGACCCCAGCAGTTACCGACCCAAGCCGGGACAGATCCCCGACTCGCCCGGGGTCTACAAATTCCGTGACGAGCACCGCCGCGTGATCTACGTCGGCAAGGCGAAGAGCCTCCGCCAGCGGCTCTCCTCCTACTTCCAGGACCTGGCGGGCCTCCACCCGCGCACCCGCACCATGGTCACCACCGCGGCGTCGGTGGAGTGGACGGTGGTCTCCACCGAGGTCGAGGCCCTCCAGCTCGAATACTCCTGGATCAAGGAGTTCGACCCCCGCTTCAACGTCAAGTACCGCGACGACAAGAGCTATCCGTCCCTCGCGGTGACGATGAACGAGGAATTCCCCCGTGTGCAGGTGATGCGCGGTCCCAAGCGGAAGGGCGTGCGCTACTTCGGCCCGTACGCCCACGCCTGGGCCATCCGCGAGACGGTCGACCTGATGCTGCGGGTCTTTCCGGTGCGCACCTGCTCCGCCGGTGTGTTCAAGCGCTCCGCGCAGATCGGCCGCCCCTGTCTCCTCGGCTACATCGGCAAGTGCTCGGCCCCCTGCGTCGGCCGGGTGAGCGCGGAGGAGCACCGCGAGCTCGCCGAGGACTTCTGCGCCTTCATGGCCGGCCGCACCGGCGCCTACCTCCAGCGCCTGGAGCGGCGGATGCGCGAGGCCGCCGAGGAGATGGAGTACGAGCGGGCCGCCCGCCTCCGCGACGACATCGAGGCGCTCCGCCGGGCCATGGAGAAGAACGCCGTCGTCCTCACCGACGCCACCGACGCCGATCTGATCGCCGTCGCCGAGGACGAACTGGAGGCCGCCGTCCAGATCTTCCACGTCCGCGGCGGCCGGGTCCGCGGCCAGCGCGGCTGGGTCACCGACAAGGTCGAGGCCGTCGACACGGCCGGTCTCGTGGAGCACGCCCTGCAGCAGCTCTACGGGGAGGAGAGCGGCGAGGGCGTCCCCCGCGAGGTGCTGGTCCCGGCGCTGCCCGACCCCGTCGAGCCGCTCGCCGACTGGCTCGCCGGGCGCCGCGGCTCCCGCGTCGACCTGCGGATACCGCAGCGCGGCGACAAGAAGGACCTGATGGCGACGGTGCAGCGCAACGCCCAGCAGGCGCTCGTGCTCCACAAGACCAAGCGGGCCTCCGACCTCACCACCCGCTCCCGGGCCCTGGAGGAGATCGCGGAGGCGCTCGGCCTGGATTCCGTACCGCTGCGGATCGAGTGCTTCGACATCTCCCACCTCCAGGGGGAGGACGTCGTGGCCTCCATGGTGGTCTTCGAGGACGGCCTCGCCCGCAAGAGCGAGTACCGCCGCTTCCAGATCAAGAGCTTCGCCGGCCAGGACGACGTCCGCGCCATGCACGAGGTCATCGGCCGCCGCTTCCGCCGCTATCTGCGCGAGAAGATGGCGACCGGCGAGTGGGACGAGGAGACGGGGAACGGCGCCGAGGGGAACGGCGGGAACGGCGCGGACGGCGCGGCCCCGGAGCCCGGCCTCCCCGGCGGCCCCGTCGACCCCGAGACCGGCCGTCCCCGCCGGTTCGCCTACCCGCCGCAGCTCGTCGTGGTCGACGGCGGGCAGCCGCAGGTCGCGGCGGCCCGGCGCGCCCTGGACGAGCTCGGCATCGACGACGTCGCCGTCTGCGGCCTCGCCAAGCGCCTGGAAGAGGTCTGGCTGCCCGGCGAGGACGACCCCGTCGTCCTGCCCCGCACCAGCGAGGGGCTCTACCTCCTGCAGCGGGTCCGTGACGAGGCACACCGTTTCGCCATCGCCTACCAGCGCAGCAAACGGGGCAAGAGCCTGCGTGCCGGGCCGCTGGCCGAGGTACCCGGGCTGGGCGAGACCCGCCGCAAGGCGCTGCTGAAGCACTTCGGCTCCGTGAAACGGCTCCGGGCCGCCACGATCGAACAGATCTGCGAGGTTCCCGGGATCGGCCGCCGGACGGCCGAGCAGGTCGCCGCGGCGCTCGCCGGCGCCGCACCGGCCGCTCCCGCGGTGAACACCGCGACCGGAGAGATGATGGAAGAGGACGAGCCGGCGGCTTCCCCGCCGCCGGGGATACGGGGGCAGCGAGCATGAACGGCCACGAAGGAGAAGAAGCTCAGGTGAGTACGGGCACCACGGCGGACGCGGCGGACACGGCCGCCATCCCCGAGCTGGTCATCATCTCCGGCATGTCCGGGGCCGGCCGCAGCACGGCGGCGAAGTGCCTGGAGGACCTCGGCTGGTTCGTCGTGGACAACCTCCCCCCGGCGCTGATCCCCACCATGGTGGACCTGGGGGCGCGCTCCCAGGGGAACGTCGCCCGGATCGCGGTCGTCGTCGACGTCCGCGGCCGCGGCTTCTTCGACAGCCTCCGCCAGTCGCTCGCCGACCTGGCCGCCAAGAACGTCAGACGCCGGGTGATCTTCCTGGAGGCGTCCGACGACGCCCTCGTACGGCGCTTCGAATCCGTCCGCCGCCCGCATCCGCTGCAGGGCTCCGGCCGGATCGTCGACGGTATCGCCGCGGAGCGGGACCTGCTGCGCGAGCTGCGCGGCGACGCGGACCTCGTCATCGACACCTCCAGCCTCAACGTCCACGAGCTGCGCGCCAAGATGGACGCCCAGTTCGCCGGCGGCGAGGAGCCCGAGCTGCGGGCCACCGTCATGTCCTTCGGCTACAAGTACGGCCTCCCGGTCGACGCCGACCTCGTCGTCGACTGCCGCTTCCTGCCCAACCCGCACTGGGTCCCGGAGCTGCGCCCCTTCACCGGCCTCAACGAGGAGGTGTCCGGCTACGTCTTCAACCAGCCCGGCGCCAAGGAGTTCCTCGACCGCTACACCGAGCTGCTCCAGCTCATCGCAGCCGGCTACCGCCGCGAGGGCAAGCGCTATGTGACCGTCGCCGTCGGCTGCACGGGCGGCAAGCACCGCAGTGTGGCGATGTCCGAGAAGCTCGCCGCCCGCCTGGCCGCCGAGGGCGTGGAGACCGTGGTGGTCCACCGGGACATGGGGCGCGAGTGAGGAGCCCGCGGCAGCCCGAGCCCGGTTCCCGGCTGGGCGGACGGGTCCGGCGGCTGATGCCGGCGCGCACCGGCCACACGGCCTCCCGCGCGGGCCACACCGTGCGGCGGCGGGGGACGAACCCCAAGGTCGTCGCGCTCGGCGGCGGGCACGGCCTGTCCGCCTCGCTCGCCGCGCTCCGCCGCATCACCGGCGACCTCACGGCCGTCGTCACCGTCGCCGACGACGGCGGCTCCAGCGGCCGGCTCCGCGACGAACTCGGCGTGCTGCCGCCGGGCGATCTGCGCAAGGCCCTCGCGGCGCTCTGCGGGGACGACGAATGGGGCCAGACCTGGGCCCGCGTCGTCCAGCACCGCTTCGCGGGCGAGGGGGACCTGCAGGGCCACGCCGTGGGCAATCTGCTGATCGTCGCCCTCTGGGAGCAGCTCGGCGACCACGTCCAGGCCCTGGAGTGGGTCGGCCGGCTGCTGGGGGCGCACGGCCGGGTGCTGCCGATGTCCGCGGTCCCGCTGGAGCTGGAGGCCCTGGTACGGGGCCACGACCCGGCCCGCCCGGAGGACGTGGACACCGTCCGCGGCCAGGCCACCGTCGCGCTCACCCGCGGCGAGGTGCAGTCCGTGCACCTCGTCCCGGCCGACCCGCCGGCGGTGCCGGAGGCCGTCGAGGCGGTGCTGGACGCGGACTGGGTGGTGCTCGGCCCCGGGTCGTGGTTCTCCTCCGTGATCCCGCATCTGCTGGTCCCGGAGCTGCTCGACGCGCTGACGGAGACCAAGGCCCGCCGCGTGCTCTCGCTGAACCTCGCGCCGCAGCCCGGCGAAACCGACGGCTTCTCCCCGCAGCGTCATTTGGAGGTTTTGGCCCGACACGCACCTAAACTCGCCTTCGACGTGGTGCTGGCCGACGAGGCCGCCGTGCCCGACCGCGACAGTCTCACCGAAGCCGCCGAGCGGCTCGGCGGCGCGGTCGAACTGGCGCCGGTGGCCGCGCCGGACGGCTCGGCCCGGCACGACCCCGAGCTGCTGGCCGCCGCGTACGACCGGATTTTCAGGATGCATGGAAGGATCGGCCCATGGCGATGACGGCAGCGGTGAAGGATGAAATCTCCCGGCTCCCCGTCACCCGGACCTGCTGCCGGAAGTCGGAGGTCTCGTCGATCCTGCGGTTCGCGGGCGGCCTGCACCTCGTCAGCGGCCGGATCGTGATCGAGGCGGAGCTGGACACGGGAATCGCGGCGCGCAGGCTCCGCAAGGACATTCTGGAGATCTTCGGACACGCGTCCGACCTGGTGGTGATGGCCCCCGGCGGGCTGCGGCGCGGCAGCCGCTACGTCGTCCGCGTGGTGGCGGGCGGCGACCAACTCGCCCGGCAGACGGGGCTGGTGGACGGCCGCGGCCGGCCGGTGCGCGGGCTTCCCCCGCAGGTCGTCTCCGGCGCCACCTGTGACGCCGAGGCCGCCTGGCGCGGGGCCTTCCTGGCGCACGGTTCCCTCACCGAGCCCGGCCGTTCCTCCTCGCTGGAGGTCACCTGCCCCGGCCCCGAGGCCGCGCTCGCCCTGGTCGGCGCGGCCCGCCGGCTCGGCATCGGCGCGAAGGCCCGCGAGGTGCGCGGTGTCGACCGGGTGGTCGTCCGTGACGGTGATGCGATCGGCGCGCTGTTGACGCGGCTCGGCGCCCACGAGTCCGTACTGGCCTGGGAGGAGCGGCGGATGCGCCGCGAGGTGCGCGCCACCGCCAACCGTCTCGCCAACTTCGACGACGCCAATCTGCGCCGCTCGGCGCGCGCCGCCGTCGCGGCCGGTGCCCGGGTCCAGCGGGCGCTGGAGATCCTCGGCGACGACGTGCCGGAGCACCTCGCGGCGGCCGGACGGCTGCGCATGGAGCACAAGCAGGCGTCCCTGGAGGAGTTGGGGGCGCTCGCCGACCCGCCGCTGACCAAGGACGCCGTGGCGGGCCGCATCCGGCGGCTGCTGGCGATGGCCGACAAGCGCGCCCAGGACCTCGGCATCCCCGGCACCGAGGCCGGTCTCACGGAGGACATGGCCGAGGACTTCTCCGGGGAGATGGCCGGCCAGCTCCACTGACGTCCCGTCAGTTCCCGGTGCCCGCCGAGCTGTCCGCGGGCGGCGCCGGACCGGCGCCGGGGCGCCCGGCAGGCCCGCTCCCGACGGGCTCCGCCGGGCCCGCTGTCCGCATGGCGGGACCGGGCCGGGAGGGCGGCGCCAATGTCACGAACGTCCTCTCTTAGGGGTAGGGTCGGTGGTGGTCGGGGAATCCCATACAGCTCGCCGGTGTCACAGCCGGCGTACCAACGAGGAGATCGGTTCGTGACGATCCGCGTAGGCATCAACGGATTCGGCCGCATCGGCCGCAACTACTTCCGGGCAGCCCTGGAGCAGGGTGCGGACATCGAGATCGTCGGTGTCAACGACCTGACCGACAACGCGACCCTGGCGCACCTGCTCAAGTACGACTCCATTCTGGGCCGTCTGCAGGCAGAGGTCAGCCACACCGAGGACACCATCACGGTGGGCGGCAAGACCTTCAAGACGATGGCGGAGCGGGACCCGGCGAACCTGCCCTGGTCCGAGCTCGGCGCCGACATCGTCATCGAGTCGACCGGCATCTTCACCAAGCGCGACGACGCCGCCAAGCACCTGGCCGCCGGCGCCAAGAAGGTCCTCATCTCCGCGCCCGCGAAGAACGAGGACATCACCATCGTGATGGGCGTCAACCAGGACAAGTACGACGCCGCTCAGCACCACGTCATCTCCAACGCCTCCTGCACGACCAACTGCGTGGCCCCGATGGCCAAGGTGCTCGACGAGGCCTTCGGCATCGTCAAGGGCATGATGACGACCGTCCACGCCTACACCAACGACCAGCGCATCCTCGACTTCCCGCACAAGGACCTGCGCCGCGCCCGCGCCGCCGCGGAGAACATCATCCCGACCTCCACGGGTGCCGCCAAGGCCACCGCGCTGGTCCTGCCGCAGCTCAAGGGCAAGCTGGACGGCATCGCCATGCGCGTCCCGGTCCCGACCGGCTCGGTCACCGACCTCGTCCTCGAACTCGACCGCGAGGTCACCCGCGACGAGGTCAACGCCGCCTTCCAGAAGGCGGCCGAGGGCCAGCTCAAGGGCGTCCTGGAGTACACTGAGGACCCGATCGTCTCCTCGGACATCGTCAACTGGCCGGCCTCCTGCACCTTCGACTCCCTGCTCACCATGGCGCAGGGCAAGCAGGTCAAGGTCGTCGGCTGGTACGACAACGAGTGGGGCTACTCCAACCGCATGGTGGACCTGACCACGTTCGTCGGCGGCAAGCTCTGACCACCGCCGCACCGGACAGCTCGACATGAGACAGCAGGGCCCGCGGCCGTAACGCGCGGGCCCTGCTGCCTGATCAGGCACCCCGGCTCACGGGTTCACAAGGAGTCCCCCTCATGAAGACGATCGACGACCTCCAGGTGGCGGGCAAGCGGGTCTTCGTCCGCGCCGACCTCAACGTGCCGCTCGACGGCACCACCATCACCGACGACGGCCGCATCCGTGCCGTCCTCCCGACGATCGCCCGGCTCGCCGAAGCGGGCGCCAAGGTGATCGTCGCCTCCCATCTCGGCCGTCCCAAGGGCGCCCCGGACCCCAAGTTCTCCCTGGCCCCCGCGGCCGCGCGCCTCGGTGAACTGCTGGGCCGGGACGTCGCCTTCGCGGCCGACACCGTGGACGACGGCGCCCGCTCCACCGTGGAGGGGCTCGCCGACGGCCAGGTCGCCGTCCTGGAGAACCTCCGCTTCAACCCGGGGGAGACGAGCAAGGACGACGCCGAGCGCGGCGCCTTCGCCGACCGGCTCGCCGCCCTCGCCGACCTCTACGTCGGCGACGGCTTCGGCGCGGTCCACCGCAAGCACGCCTCCGTCTACGACCTCCCGGCCCGCCTCCCGCACGCCGCCGGCGGCCTCATCGCCACCGAGGTCGGCGTCCTGAAGAAGCTCACCGAGGACGTCAAGCGCCCGTACGCCGTCGTGCTCGGCGGTGCCAAGGTCTCCGACAAGCTCGGCGTGATCGACCACCTGCTGGGCAAGGCCGACCGCATCCTCATCGGCGGCGGCATGGCGTACACCTTCCTCAAGGCCCAGGGCCACGAGATCGGCGGCTCGCTGCTGCAGGAGGACCAGATCCCGGCCGTCCGGGAGTACCTCACGCGAGCGAAGGAGCAGGGCGTGGAGTTCGTGCTCCCCGTCGACGTGCTGGCGGCCGCCGGGTTCCCGGACCTGAGGACGAAGGCCCCGGCGAACCCGGTCACGGTCTCCGCGGACGTCATCCCGGCCGACATGCAGGGCCTGGACATCGGTCCGGAGACCCGTAAGCTCTTCGCCTCGAAGCTCGCCGACGCGGCCACCGTCTTCTGGAACGGCCCGATGGGCGTCTTCGAGCACCCGGACTACGCCGAGGGCACCCGCGCGGTCGCCCAGGCGCTCCTCGACAGCCCGGCCTTCTCCGTCGTCGGCGGTGGCGACTCCGCCGCCGCCGTCCGGCAGCTGGGCTTCGACGAGAACGCTTTCGGCCACATTTCGACCGGCGGTGGCGCGAGCCTCGAGTACCTCGAGGGCAAGACGCTCCCCGGCCTCGCCGCACTGGAGGACTGACCCCGCATGACCGCTCCCGCCCACGGCCGCACCCCGCTCATGGCGGGCAACTGGAAGATGAACCTCAACCACCTCGAGGCCATCGCGCACGTCCAGAAGCTCGCCTTCGCCCTGTCCGACAAGGACTACGACGCCGTCGAGGTCGCCGTTCTGGTGCCCTTCACCGATCTGCGCTCGGTGCAGACCCTGGTTGACGGCGACAAGCTGAGGATCGCCTACGGCGCCCAGGACGTCTCCGCCCACGACAACGGCGCCTACACCGGCGAGATCTCCGGCTCCATGCTCGCCAAGCTGAAGTGCACCTACGTCGCGATCGGCCACTCCGAGCGCCGGCAGTACCACGGTGAGGACGAGGAGATCGTCAACGCCAAGGTCAAGGCCGCGTACCAGCACGGCCTGACCCCGATCCTCTGCGTCGGCGAGGGCCTGGACGTCCGCAAGGCCGGCAACCAGGTCGCGCACACGCTCGCCCAGGTCGACGGCGCCCTGAAGGACATCCCGGCCGAGCAGGCCGCGTCCATCGTGATCGCCTACGAGCCGGTGTGGGCCATCGGCACCGGCGAGGTGGCCACCCCCGAGGACGCCCAGGAGGTGTGCGGCGCGATCCGCGGCCGCCTGGCCGAGCTGTACGGCCGGGAACTGGCGGACGGGGTCCGGATCCAGTACGGCGGCTCGGTGAAGTCCGGCAACGTCGCGGCGATCATGGCGCAGCCCGATGTGGACGGGGCCCTGGTCGGCGGCGCGGCGCTGGACGCCGACGAGTTCGTCAAGATCGTCCGGTTCCGCGACCAGTAAAGAGACCGGGAAGTAGGCCGGACAGCACAGTCCGGCGTACTCTGTCGGGGGCCGGGACGGCACACAGCCGCCGGCCCCCGAACTGTCGCAGTCAGCCGTCAAGCCCGAGAGAGTTGGTCCAGTCGTGGTTATGGGGTTCTCGATCGCCCTGATCATCTTCAGTGGTCTGCTGATGATGCTGGTGCTCATGCACAAGGGGAAGGGCGGCGGTCTGTCCGACATGTTCGGCGGCGGCATGCAGTCCTCCGTCGGCGGGTCCTCGGTGGCCGAGCGCAACCTCGACCGCATCACCGTCGTGATCGGGCTCCTGTGGTTCGTCTGCATCGTCGCTCTGGGGATCCTGATGAAGCTGGACAGCTGACGGATCGTCGTGTTCGCGGCCTATCATGGGCTTGCGTCCGCGGGGCGGATTTTGTAACTCCGGCCACTGGACGCGCGTTGGGCCTTGCATAGACTGGGGCGCCCGGTAGCTGAGCTGCCTACCGATGCTTCGCAGCACCATCACGCAGGGAGTTACGACCGTGGCAAGTGGCAACGCGATCCGTGGAAGCCGGGTCGGCGCGGGGCCGATGGGGGAGGCCGAGCGGGGCGAGTCCGCTCCGCGCCTCCGCATCTCCTTCTGGTGCTCGAACGGGCACGAGACGCAGCCGAGCTTCGCCAGCGACGCGCAGGTCCCCGACACCTGGGACTGTCCGCGCTGTGGCTTCCCCGCCGGTCAGGACCGGGAGAACCCACCGGACCCGCCGCGCACCGAGCCGTACAAGACCCATCTCGCGTATGTGCGGGAGCGCCGCAGCGACGCCGACGGCGAGGCGATCCTCGCCGAGGCGCTGGCCAAGCTCCGCGGCGAGATCTGAGCCCCCGCGCGACCCCGGCCGGACACCGGCACGACGACTTTCCACGGCCCGGCCGTCAGGCGACCCCTGGCGGCCGGGCCGTCCGCCGTGTACGGCACGGGAACGGCGGGCCCGGGAGCCTGCCGGGCCCGAGGCCCTCTGAGCCCGCCTGAGCCCCTGAGCCCCTGAGCCGTCTGAGGACCGGAGAGCCGTACCTGAGGCCCCGGACGAGGAATCCTCCCGATGCCGCTGTCAGTGCCCGCGGCTAGGTTCTCCGGCGTACGGGAGACATCCACGGGGCCGGTGCGGTGGGCAGCGCGGCCGGGGAGCGGTGATGAGCGCGGAGACGGGCACGGGCGGCACGGGCACTGGCACGGCCACCGGTACGGACGCGGGTGCGGGAGCCGGGCCGGGAGCGGCGGAGGCCGCCGGCCCCGCCGCACCCGCCTGGCGGGGCGGCTTCGGACGGCTGTGGGCGGCCGCCGTCCTGTCCCGCTTCGGTGACGCCCTGCGCGGGGCGGCGCTCCCGCTGCTCGCCGTCCGGCTCACGGACGACCCGTTCCTCGTCTCCCTGGTGACCGCCTGCGGATTTCTCCCCTGGCTGCTCTTCGGGCTGCTCGGCGGGGCCGTGGCGGACCGGGTGGACCAGCGCCGGGCCATGTGGTCGGTGGACGTCCTCCGGGGCGCGCTGATGGCGGCCTTCGCCCTGGCCGTGGCCCTCGGTCTCGCGACGATCGCCCTGCTGATCGCGCTGGCCTTCGCGCTCACCACCCTCCAGACCCTCTTCGACAACGCCGCCACGGCCCTGCTGCCCTCCGTCGTGCCCGGCTCCGCGCTGTCCTCGGCCAACGCCCGGCTGATGACCGGCCAGCAGATCGCGGGGTCGTTCCTCGCCGCACCCCTGGTGCCGGCGGCGCTGGCCCTCGGCGCGGCCGCGCCCTACGCCGCCGACGCCGCGACGTATCTGGCGGCGGCGGTGCTCATCGCCTCGCTCCGCGTCACCGCGCCCGAACGGAAGCCGCGGTCCGCGGGCCGGACCCTCCGCCGGGACATCGCCGAGGGCATCGGGGTGCTGTGGCGGGACCGGGTGCTGCGGTCGCTGTGCCTCTCCAACGCGCTGTCCAGCGTGGGCATGGGCGCCCTGATCGCGACGCTGGTGCTCCATGTGACGGGCTGGCTGGGCGCGGGGGAGACGGGCTACGCCGCCGTCCTCACGGCCTACGGCGCCGGCAGCGTCCTGGGCGGCCTGGTCGCCGGGCGGGTCACCCGCCGGGCCGGGCAGGCCCGCGCGCTGTTCCTCGGCCTCGTCCTGCAGACCGGCTGTCTGGTCGTGCTCGGTTCGGTCCGCGGTCTGCCCGCCGCGCTGGCCGCGCTCGGCGTCTTCGGCGTCATCGGCATGGTCTGGAACGTCACCGAGGTGACGATGATGCAGCAGCGCAGTCCGGCCGGGATGCTCGGCCGGGTGAGCGCGGCGAGCCGCACCCTGTCCACCGGCAGTGCCCCGCTCGGTGCCGTGCTGGGCGGCGCGGCCGCCGCGGCCTGGGGGCTCAACACCCCCGCCCTGCTGACGGCGGCCCTCTTCGCGCTCGGCGCACTGGCGTTGATACCGGCCCTCCGCGCCCCGGACCGCGAGGGGAGACCTCCTGCCGCCGCGTGATCCCTTAGGTTGGGAGACGCAGTGGGGGCTCGTACGAGAAGAAGTGGGTCGATGTCCGAGATGAACGCAGAAGGCCGCGGCAGGCTGGACCGCATGCCGGAGTGGGCCGCGTTGGCTCAGCACCGGGAGAAACTGGGGGAGGTGGGACTGCGGGAGCTCTTCGCCGGCGACCCGGAGCGCGCCGGGCGCTACTCCCTCCGGGCCGGTGACCTCCATCTGGACTACTCCAAGCACCTGGTGACCGACGAGACGCTCGCTCTGCTGCGCGAGCTCGCGGCGGCGGCCGGGGTGGCCGGTCTGCGGGACGCGATGTTCCGCGGCG
Organism: Streptomyces xinghaiensis S187; assembly: GCF_000220705.2. Lineage (GTDB taxonomy): Bacteria > Actinomycetota > Actinomycetes > Streptomycetales > Streptomycetaceae > Streptomyces > Streptomyces xinghaiensis. The sequence continues at coordinate 5,820,464 of NZ_CP023202.1, forward strand.
AGAAGATCAACAACACCGAGGGGCGGGCGGTGCTCCACACCGCGCTGCGCGCCCCGCACGACGCGGTCGTCGAGGTGGACGGGGAGAACGTGGTCCCCGCCGTCCACTCCGTCCTGGGCAAGATGTGCGTCTTCGCCAACAAGGTCCGCGGGGGCCAGTGGACGGGGCACACCGGCAAGCCCGTCCGGGCCGTCGTCAACATCGGCATCGGCGGCTCCGACCTCGGCCCGGCCATGGCCTACGAGGTGCTGCGGCCCTACACGGCGCGTGAGCTGACGTTCCGTTTCGTCTCCAACATCGACGGCGCCGATCTGCACGAGGCGCTGCGCGACCTGGACCCGGAGACGACGCTGTTCGTCATCTCCTCCAAGACCTTCACCACCATCGAGACCATCACCAACGCCACCAGCGCCCGCAGTTGGCTGCTGGACGGGCTCGGCGGCGACGAGGCGGCGGTGGCCCGGCACTTCGTGGCGGTGTCGACCAACGCCTCGGAGGTCGCGAAGTTCGGCATCGACCCGGCCAACATGTTCGAGTTCTGGGACTGGGTCGGCGGCCGGTACTCCTACGACTCGGCCATCGGGCTGTCGCTGATGATCGCCATCGGCCCGGACCACTTCCGCGAGATGCTGGCCGGCTTCCACCTCATGGACGAGCACTTCCGCTGCGCGCCGCCGGAGGAGAACGCCCCGCTGCTGCTCGGCCTGCTGGGCATCTGGTACGGCAACTTCCACGACGCCCAGTCGCACGCCGTGCTCCCGTACAGCCACTACCTCTCCCGGTTCACCGCCTACCTCCAGCAGCTCGACATGGAGTCCAACGGAAAGTCCGTGGACCGCGAGGGCCGCCCGGTGAGCTGGCAGACGGGACCGGTCGTCTGGGGCACGCCCGGCACCAACGGGCAGCACGCGTACTACCAGTTGCTGCACCAGGGCACCAAGATGATCCCGGCCGACCTCATCGGCTTCGCCCGCCCGGCCGGCGAACTCGACGACCGGCTCGCCGCCCAGCACGACCTGCTGATGGCCAATCTGTTCGCGCAGGGCCAGGCGCTCGCCTTCGGCAAGACGGCCGAGGAGGTCGAGGCGGAGGGCGTACCGGCCGAGCAGGTGCCGCACCGCACCTTCCGCGGCAACCACCCCACCACCACCATCCTGGCCCCCGAGCTGAACCCCTCGGTCCTCGGCCAGCTGGTCGCGCTCTACGAGCACAAGGTCTTCGTGCAGGGCGCCGTCTGGAACATCGACTCCTTCGACCAGTGGGGCGTCGAGCTGGGCAAGGTGCTGGCCAAGCGGATCGAGCCGGCTCTCACCGAGGGGGCCGAGGTGCCCGGTCTGGACGCCTCCACGGCCGCCCTCGTCTCCCGCTACCGCGCCCTGCGCGGACGCTAGTCACGCCGCTCGGGACACGGAACGGCCCGGGACCGGGTGCACGGTGGTGCACGGTCCCGGGCCGTTCCCGGTACGAGCGGCCGGGCCGCGGGCGACGCGTCAGGGCGAGGCGGGCGGGTACATCTCGCGCGGCAGCCCGGCCGCGGCGGCCCGGTCGAGCAGCCACAAGGTGCGCCGGGTGCCGTACGCGCCCGCTGCCGGCACCTGGATCTCCCCGGCGCCGGAGAGCGCGAGCGCCACCGCCTTGGCCTTGTCCTCGCCCGCCGCCAGCAGCCACACCTCGCGGGCCGCGCGGATCGCGGGCAGGGTCAGCGAGATCCGGGTCGGCGGCGGCTTGGGGGCGCCGTGCACCCCGACCACCGTCCGCTCCGTCTCCCGTACGGCCGACAACTCCGGGAAGAGCGAGGCCACATGGGTGTCCGGGCCGACCCCCAGCATCAGCACGTCGAAGGCCGGCACCGGGCCGTGGTCCTCCGGGGTGGTGGCCCGTTCCAGCTCGGCGGCGTACGCCGCGGCCGCGTCGTCCACGTCCGCGCCGTGCGGGCCGTCGGAGGCGGCCATCGGGTGGACCCGGGCCGGATCGAGAGGCAGCGCGTCCAGCAGGGCCTCGCGGGCCTGGGCCTCGTTGCGCTCGGGGTCGTTCGCGGGCAGGAAACGCTCGTCCCCCCACCACAGGTCGATCCGCGACCAGTCCACGGCGTCCCGCGCCGGTGACGCGGCGAGCGCGGCCAGCAGCCCGTTGCCGTTGCGGCCGCCGGTGAGCACCACCGAGGCGGAGCCGCGCGCCGACTGGGCGTCCACGATCCTCGTGATCAGCCGGGCCGCGGCGGCCCCGGCCATGAGTTCCTTGTCGCGGTGGACGACGATCTGCGGAGCGCTCACAGGGCCGGCCTCCCGGCGGGGCCGCCCGGGCCGCCCGGATCCTTGCGCGGCGGCTGCGGCCGGACGCCCTCCAGGGGCCGCGCACCCGGCGGCGGAGGCGGCGGTGACGGCGGGGCGGCGGAACCGGCGGAACCGGCCGGGCCCGGCGGCGCGGGCCGCGGGGCCTCCAGCGCCCGGTGGGCCGGGGCCGACGGCTTTGCCGGCTCGGGCTCGGGCGGCGTCCGCCCGGCCGCCGGCGCCCCGGCCGCCGGCGCCGACCGCGCCCCGTTCACCGTCTCCGGCTGGATCGTCTGCTTGCCGAGCCGTCCGGCACCGAACCGGACCGTGGCGGCGAACGCCTCGTCCGGGTCGAGCCGCCGCAGCTCCTCCGCGATCAGCTCGGAGGTCTCCCGCCGCTGGAGCGCGACATGCCGGTCCGGCTGCCCCGGCATCTTGAGCGCCGCCAGGGATCCGTCCGCCCGGTGCAGGCAGATCTCGCCCTCACCGGTCGTCAGCCGGACGGCCGTCAGGCCCGGGCCCGCCGACACCTTGCGGGCCACGGGCACCTTCAGCCGGTCGGCCAGCCACAGCGCCAGCAGCTCACTGCTCGGGTTGTACGCCTCGCCCTCGACCACGGCCGACTCGACCGGCGCGTGCCGCTGGTCCAGCGCGGCCGCCAGGACGCTGCGCCACGGGGTGATGCGGGTCCACGCCAGGTCGGTGTCGCCCGGCGTGTAGGTCTCGGCCCGCAGGGCGAGCGTGGAGACCGGGTCCTCGGTGGCGGAGGCGTCGGTGATGCGCCGGGCGGCCAGCTTGCCCAGCAGGTCCTCGTTGGGGTGCGCGGGCGCGTCCTCCGGCCACCACACGACCACGGGGGTGTCCGGCAGCAGCAGCGGGAGCACCACCGAGTGGGCGTGGTGGGCCAGTTCGCCGTGGAGCCGCAGCAGCACCGTCTCGCTGGTGCCGGTCTCCCCGCCGACCCGCACCTCCGCGTCGAGCCGGGCCAGCTTGCGGTCCCGGGGCGAGCGCCCCGGCCGCTTGATGACCACGAGGATGCGCGAGGGGTGCTCCTGGGAGGCCTGGCTGGCCGACTTCAGGGCGTCGTAGTGGTTGCCCTCGTCGGTGACGATGATGAGGGTCAGCACCATGCCGACGGCCGACGAGCCGGCGGCCCGCCGCGCCTTCACCAGGCTGGAGTTGATCTGGCTGGAGGTGGTGTCCGTGAGGTCGATGTTCATGGCCGGCGCCAGCTCCGTCCGTCTCGTGCGAGCATCTCGTCCGCCGCCCTGGGGCCCCAGGTGCCGGCGGTGTACTCCTCCGGCTTGCCGTGGGTGTCCCAGTACTCCTCGATGGGGTCGAGGATGCGCCAGGACTCCTCGACCTCCTGGTGCCGCGGGAAGAGGTTGGCGTCGCCCAGCAGCACGTCCAGCAGCAGCCGTTCGTAGGCCTCGGGGCTGGAGGTGGTGAAGGACTCGCCGTACGCGAAGTCCATGGTGACGTCGCGGATCTCCATCGACGTGCCCGGCACCTTGGAGCCGAACCGGATGGTGACGCCCTCGTCCGGCTGCACCCGGATGACCAGGGCGTTCTGCCCCAGCTCATGGGTGTCGGTGGTGTCGAAGGGCGAGTACGGCGCGCGCTGGAAGACGACCGCGATCTCGGTGACGCGGCGGCCCAGCCGCTTGCCGGTGCGCAGGTAGAACGGCACCCCGGCCCAGCGGCGGTTGTCGATGGAGAGTTTGATGGCGGCGTAGGTGTCGGTGCGCGAGTCGCGGCTGATGCCCTCCTCCTCGCAGTAGCCGAGCACCTCCTCGCCGCCCTGCCAACCGTGCGTGTACTGGCCGCGCACGGTGTGGGCGCCCAGGTCCCCGGGGAGCTGTACGGCCTTGAGGACCTTCAGCTTCTCGGTCACCAGGGCCTTGGCGTCGAAGGAGGACGGCTCCTCCATCGCGGTCAGCGCCAGCAGCTGGAGCAGGTGGTTCTGGATGACGTCCCGGGCCGCGCCGATGCCGTCGTAGTAGCCGGCCCGGCCGCCGATCCCGATGTCCTCGGCCATCGTGATCTGCACGTGGTCGACGTAACTGCGGTTCCAGATCGGCTCGAACATCGTGTTGGCGAAGCGCAGCGCCAGGATGTTCTGGACCGTCTCCTTGCCCAGGTAGTGGTCGATCCGGAAGACGTCACCGGGCTTGAACACCTGGTGGATGATGTGGTTGAGCTCCCGGGCGCTCTCCAGGTCGTGGCCGAACGGCTTCTCGATGACGGCACGCCGCCAGGAGTCGCCCTGCCCCTCCGACAGCCCGTGCTCCTTGAGCTGCCGGACGACGGTGGGGAAGAACTTCGGCGGCACGGAGAGGTAGAAGGCGAAGTTGCCGCCGGTGCCGCGGGCCTTGTCGAGTTCGTTGATGGTGGCCTTCAGCTTGCGGAAGGCGTCGTCGTCGTCGAAGGTGCCCGGGACGAAGCGGAAGCCCTGGCTCAGCTGCTGCCAGACCTCCTCGCGGAACGGGGTCCGGGCGTTCTCCTTGATCGCGTCGTGGACGACCTGGCAGAAGTCCTGGTCCTCCCACTCCCGTCGGGCGAACCCGACCAGGGAGAACCCCGGCGGCAGCAGTCCGCGATTGGCCAGATCGTAGACGGCGGGCATCAGCTTCTTGCGGGACAGATCCCCCGTGACGCCGAAGATGACCAGACCGGACGGCCCCGCGATGCGCGGGAGCCGCCGGTCCGACACGTCACGCAGCGGATTGCTGCTGCTCAATGTTCACGCCTCCGGAGCGAGTCGCTTCAGCTCGGCCTCGGTGGATTCGAGGAGGTCGGTCCAGGACTTCTCGAACTTCTCCACGCCCTCGTCCTCCAGGAGCCGGACGACCTCGTCGTAGGAGACGCCGAGCTTCTCCAGCGCGTCGAGGTCGGCGCGGGCCTGCTCGTAGCCGCCGGTCACCGTGTCACCGGTGATCTCGCCGTGCTCGGCGACGGCCTCCAGGGTCGCGTGCGGCATGGTGTTGACCGTGCCGGGGGCGACCAGCTCGTCGACGTACAGGGTGTCCTTGTACGCCTTGTCCTTGACGCCGGTGGAGGCCCACAGCGGCCGCTGCCGGTTGGCGCCCTCGCGCTCCAGGGCGGCCCAGCGGTCGGAGGCGAAGACCTCCTCGTACGCCTGGTAGGCGAGCCGGGCGTTGGCCAGGGCCGCCTTGCCGCGCAGGGCCGCGGCCTCCTCGGTGCCCATGCCGTCCAGCCGCTTGTCGATCTCGGTGTCCACCCGGGACACGAAGAAGGAGGCGACCGACTGGATCCGGGAGACGTCCAGGCCGGCGGCGCTCGCCTTCTCCAGGCCGGACAGGTAGGCGTCCATGACCGCGCGGTAGCGCTCCAGCGAGAAGATCAGCGTGACGTTGACGCTGATCCCGAGGCCGATGACCTCGGTGATCGCCGGAAGGCCCGCCTCCGTGGCCGGGATCTTGATGAGCGTGTTCGGCCGGTCCACCAGCCAGGCCAGCTGCTTGGCCTCGGCGACGGTCGCGTGGGTGTTGTGTGCCAGCCGCGGGTCGACCTCGATGGAGACCCGGCCGTCGCGGCCGTCCGTGGCGTCGAACACCGGCCGCAGCACGTCGGCCGCGTCCCGGACGTCCGCCGTGGTGATCATGCGCACGGCCTCTTCGACGGTCACCCGCCGTACCGCGAGGTCGGAGAGCTGCCGCTCGTACCCCTCGCCGCCGGAGATGGCCTTCTGGAAGATGGTCGGATTGGTGGTGACTCCCACGAGGTGGCTGGTGTCCATCAGCTCCGCGAGTTCACCGGACGAGATGAACGTGCGGGACAGGTCGTCCAGCCAGATCGCCACGCCCTCGTCGGAGAGGCGCTTGAGTGCGTCTGCCATAAGAGTTGCAACTCCTCCTTGTACGGATACGGGCGTCAGCGACCCGCGGCTTCGAGAGATTCCCGGGCCGCGGCCTCGACGGCCTCGGCGGTGAGGCCGAACTCGCGGTACAGCACCTTGTAGTCGGCGGAGGCACCGAAGTGCTCCAGGGAGACGATCCGGCCGGCCTCGCCGGTGTACCGGTGCCAGGACAGGCCGATTCCCGCCTCCACCGCCACCCGGGCGCGGACGGCCGGGGGCAGCACGCTGTCCCGGTACCCCTGGTCCTGCTCCTCGAACCACTCGACGCAGGGCATCGACACCACGCGGGCGGGGACCCCGGACGCCTGGAGGCGCTCCCGGGCCTCGACGGCCAGCTGCACCTCGGAGCCGGTGGCGATGAGCACCACCCGCGGGTCGGTGGCCTTCCCGCCGGCGTCCTCGGCCTCGAACAGGACGTAACCGCCCTTGGCGGCCCCGCCGTTCGCGGCGTACGTCGGCACGTTCTGCCGGGTCAGGGCCAGTCCGTGCGGGGCGGGCTTGGCGGTGTGCCGGCGGATGATCTCGCCCCAGACCGCGGACGTCTCGTTGGCGTCGGCCGGGCGGACCATGTTGAGGCCCGGGATGGCGCGCAGCGCGGCCAGGTGCTCCACCGGCTGGTGGGTGGGGCCGTCCTCGCCGAGGCCGATCGAGTCGTGTGTCCAGACGTACGTGACCGGCAGCTCCATCAGGGCGGCGAGCCGGACGGCGGGGCGCATGTAGTCGGAGAACACCAGGAAGGTGCCGCCGTAGATGCGGGTGTTGCCGTGCAGTGCGATGCCGTTCATGGTCGAGCCCATGGCGTGCTCGCGGATGCCGAAGTGCACCGTGCGGCCGTAGGGGTTCGCCTCGGGCAGCGGGTTGTCCGCCGGGAGGAAGGAGGAGGTGGCGTCGATCGTGGTGTTGTTCGAGCCGGCGAGGTCGGCGGAGCCGCCCCACAGCTCGGGGATGATCTGCCCGAGCTCCTTGAGGACCTCACCGGAGGCCTTGCGGGTGGCGACGTCCTTGCCGGGCTCGAAGACCGGCAGCCTGCGCTCCCAGCCCTCGGGCAGCTCGCCCGCGCTGATGCGGTCGAACTCGGCGGCGCGCTCCGGGTTGGCGTTCCGCCAGTCCTGCATCCGCTTGTCCCAGGCGGCGCGGGCCTCGCGGCCCCGGTCGGCGGCGGCGCGGGCGTGCGCCAGGACCTCCGCGTCCTCCGGGAAGTGGACCTCGGGGTCGAAGCCGAGCACCCGCTTGGTGGCGGCGACCTCCTCGGCGCCCAGCGCCGAGCCGTGCGATGCCTCGGTGTTCTGCGCGTTCGGCGCCGGCCAGGCGATGATCGTGCGGGCGGCGATCATGGAGGGCCGCCCGGTCTCGGCCTTCGCGGCCTGGAACGCCGCGTACAGCGCCTGGACGTCGAAGTCGCCGTTCGGGGCCTGGTCGACGCGCTGGACGTGCCAGCCGTAGGCCTCGTAGCGCTGCAGCACGTCCTCGGAGAGGGCCGTCGCGGTGTCGCCCTCGATCGAGATGTGGTTGTCGTCGTAGAGCGCGATGAGGTTGCCGAGCTTCTGGTGCCCGGCGAGCGAGGACGCCTCGGCGGAGATGCCCTCCTCCAGGTCGCCGTCGGAGACGATCGCCCAGACGGTGTGGTCGAACGGGGAGCCGCCCTCGGGCGCCTCCGGGTCGAACAGTCCGCGCTCGTAGCGCGCGGCCATCGCCATGCCCACGGCGTTGGCGATGCCCTGGCCGAGCGGGCCGGTGGTGGTCTCCACACCGGTGGTGTGACCGAACTCCGGGTGCCCCGGGGTCTTGCTGCCCCAGGTGCGGAAGGCCTTGAGGTCGTCCAGCTCCAGTCCGTAACCGGCCAGGTAGAGCTGGATGTAGAGGGTCAGGCTGGAGTGGCCGGGGGAGAGGACGAAGCGGTCCCGTCCGGTCCACCCGGCGTCGGAGGGGTCGTGCCGCATCAGTTTCTGGAACAGGAGATAGGCGGCGGGCGCCAGGCTCATGGCCGTGCCGGGGTGGCCGTTACCGACCTTCTGCACGGAATCCATGGCCAGGACTCGGGCGGTGTCAACGGCCCGCTGGTCCAGCTCTGTCCACTCGAGCTCTGTGGTCGTCGGCTTGATGCTCACCCTGGGTCAGGGCTCCTCTCCACAAGGTCGCAGTGCCGGTGACTTGGCTCACCGGGCGGTGTCGAGCCTATCTCGCACCCGTGTGCGTGCTTTCGACCGTCCAACTGTCGGAACCGCACCTCACGGAGGCTTCTGTCCGCCCGGCGCACCCCTCCCGCCGCGGCCGTACGGTGCGCCGGTGCGGGCCCTGGCCGGGTTCCCCGCCGGACGCATGATCAGACCTGTCGGGCATCCATACGGGCCATGGGCCCCAACCGCTCAAACGGAGGGGCGCCGCGCCCGCCCAACACGTCCGGCACCCCCGGCGGCGGGCGTGGTCCCCCGGGCGTCTAAAGTGGCGTGGTACGCGCAAGCCGTGACCGGACCCGTCGGTTCCGGGCGGACTTGCAGGATCTCCCCGCGGCACCGAGCCGCCGATGTCATTCACCACAGGGGTGCGCGTGACGGTCGTCGATTCCCATCCAGTGCGGGTGCCCGTGATGGGCCCCGGCTACCGGCCACTCGATGCCCGGGTCAAGGCTTTCTTCGCGCTGACGAAGCCGCGCGTCATCGAGCTGCTGCTGATGACCACCGTCCCGGTGATGTTCCTCGCCGCGGAGGGCGTGCCGGACCTGTGGCTGGTCCTGGCCACCTGTATCGGCGGCTTCATGTCGGCCGGCGGCGCCGGCGCGTACAACATGTACATCGACCGGGACATCGACGCGCTGATGGACCGCACCTCGCAGCGTCCGCTGGTGACGGGCATGGTCTCGCCGCGCGAGTGCCTGGTCTTCGCCACCGCGCTGGCCGTCGGCTCCACCGCGTGGTTCTGGTTCCTGGTCAATCCGCTGTCCGCGATGCTCTCGCTCGGAGCGCTCCTCTTCTACGTCGTCGTCTACACGATGTGGCTCAAGCGGCGTACCGCGCAGAACATCGTCTGGGGCGGCATCGCGGGCTGTATGCCGGTCTTCATCGGCTGGTCCGCGGTGCGGAACGAGGTCTCCTGGGCCGCGCTCGTCCTCTTCCTGGTCATCTTCTTCTGGACGCCGCCGCACTACTGGCCGCTGTCGATGAAGGTCAAGGACGACTACGCGCGGGTGGGCGTCCCGATGCTGCCGGTGGTCGCGGGGAACAAGGCGGTCGCCCGGCAGATCGTCCTCTACAGCTGGGTGATGGTCGCGGTCTCGCTGCTGCTGTGGCCGCTGGGCTACACCGGCTGGTTCTACCCGGCGGTGGCCGTCGTCCTCGGCGCGTTCTGGCTCAAGGAGGCGCACGGACTGCAGGCGCGCGCCCGGGCCGGGATCACCGGCGCCAAGCTGAAGGAGATGCGGCTGTTCCACTGGTCCATCACCTACGTCTCCCTGCTCTTCCTCGCCGTCGCGGTGGACCCCTTCCTCCGCTAGGGCCCCCGGCGGTTCGGGCTCGGTACGGGCCGGGTGCGTGGTCAAGGCCACGCACCCGGCCCGTCGCCAGTTGATCTACCCGTGGGTAGCATCCTGGTCATGGCAGACAGCAAGCAGGACCAGGACGCGGGCGGCACCCAGGCCGCCGGAGACACCGCCGCGGCGGCCGGGAAGGCGGCCGGGGCGGACAAGAGGGCCGAGCGCCGGGTGGCCAAGCTGGCCCGGGAGATCAGCGCCTTCGCCAAGCACCACGGCGGCTCCGCCGAGGGGCAGATCGCGCACCTCGGGCAGATGGGCGCCCGGATCGTCCTCGTCGGTGCCGACGGCGGCTGGGGCGACCTGGTGGCGCCGTCCCACGCGATCGCGGAGCGCGCGGCCGAGAAGGCGGGCATCACCGTGCACGAGGACTTCGACGGGGAGATGGCGGCCCGGGTCCGCACCGGACCGTACGAGTGGTCGCGCATGGCCGGGATCCAGCTCGGCGGCCCGCGCAACGCCGCCTGACCGGGACGGGCGCCCCGGGCCCGTCTGCCGCGCCGGGCGGGGGACGGACGGCCGGCGGGCGGCTGGTCCGGGGCGGCGGGACGGCGGGACGGCGGGACGGCCCCCTCCCGGCGCGGTCACGGCTTGCGCCGACCGCGCCGGGAGGGGGCCGTCCTGTGTCGGGGGCGCGAGGGGCGCGGCGCCCGGAGCGGGGCCGGAGCCGCCGCGGAGCCGACGCACGGAGCCGGGGTCAGAGGGCGGCGGCGACCGCCGGGCCCTCCTGCCGGGGTGCCGGCGGCACGGGCGGCTCCGCCGCGACGGCGGGCCGCTCCCGCAGGGAGAGCAGGACCCGGATCACGCCCACCCAGACCAGGCAGGAGCCGAGCATGTGCAGGCCGACCAGGACCTCGGGCAGGTCGGTCAGGTACTGCACGTAACCGATGGCGCCCTGCGCCAGCAGCACCGCCATCAGCAGGGCGGTTCGCCTGCGGGGCGCGGCCGGGGCGTCCACCGCGCGCAGCACCACCCAGAGCGCGGCGGTCAGCAGGACCACCGCCCAGGCGAGCAGCGCGTGCACCCGGGTCACGGTCTCCCAGTCCACGCCCATCCGGGGCACCTCGCTGCTGTCGCCCGCGTGCGGGCCCGCGCCCGTGACCACGGTGCCGGCGATCACCAGGAGGGCGGTGACGGCGGCCAGCGCCCACGCCAGCGCGCGTACCCGGGGACCGGCGAGCGGCCGGGGGGCGCCGTCGCCCTCCCGCGTCCGCTCCCAGGTGACGGCCGTCACCGTGAGCAGCGCGGTGGCGGCGAGGAAGTGCCCGGCGACGATGTACGGGTTGAGCTCCAGCAGCACCGTGATGCCGCCCAGCACCGCGTTGGCCAGGACGACGAAGAACTGCAGCCAGCCCAGCCGGGTGAGGCTCCGGCGGCGCGGCTTCGCGGAGCGGGCCGCGATGATCGTCCAGCCGACCGCGGCGGTCAGCACGTAGGTGAGCATGCGGTTGCCGAACTCGATGGCGCCGTGCAGCCCCATCTCCCGGGTGGCGATCAGGCTGTCGCCGGAACACTTCGGCCAGGTGTCGCAGCCGAGCCCGGAGCCGGTCAGCCGGACGGCGCCACCGGTCACGATGATGACGATGCTCATCAGCAGCGCGGCGAGCGCGGCCAGCCGGACCGTCCGCGGGGACGGCGTCCAGCGGGCGGCGATGGCGGCGAGGGGATTGGGCACGATTGCGGTCGGCTTGGACACGGGTCCATCGTAAACATGCTCTTGTGCATCTTTTCACGAGGGTCCCCGGTCCGCGTCCCCGGCGGCCGGTGCGGGGGAAGCACGGAGGTGATGGTTTTCCGTTCACCGAACGGGGCGATCTTTGGCAGGATTCCGTCATGGAGACCTCAGACGTGTGGCTGAACACCGACGGCCACTTCGCCCCCGGCAGGGAACTCTTCCGCTCCGAACGCGCCTTCTCCGTCTGGGCCTACACGGTCAGCCACGGCCAGCTGCTGCTGCGCGCCCGCTCCGTCGGCCGGGACGGTACGCGGCAGTCCCGGATCGATGTGCTCTTCAAGCCGGTGCGGGCGGTCAAGACCGGCATCAACTACAGCGGTCTGGTGATCCGCTGCGCCACGGAGGAGGAGCGGAAGCTGATCCTGGCCGACACCGGGCACGCCCGCCGCGACGACCGGGTGCTGGTACTGGAGACCGCCGACGGGCGCCGGGACCACGTCGTGGCGGGAGCCGTCGGCTGGAGCGAGGACTGGGAGGGCGACCACGAGCCGAGCCGGCTGGCCTTCCTGGCCCCCGGAACCCTCCCGGGGCGGCTTCTGCCGTAGCTCCCGCGTTTCCGGCCCTCCGCGGAAACGGAAGCGGAAATCACGCTTCTGTCAAGAACCGGTTACCTGGCGGGGGTTGGGCAGAAGAACGGTGGAACGGAAGCGGCCGGCCACTGCCCCCCGCCTTCCTGCGCGGGTGTTCCGCCTGTCGTGAGTATTTTCGAAACGGTCTGTACCGCGCCTACGCTGAACCACGGAACGGCCGACACCGGGGAAAACCGGGCGGGACGGACGAGGAAGAGAGGGGCAGCGCATGCGAGGAACCGGACACCAGGCACCGGTGCCATGGCGCCGCCCCGCGCCGGGGACCACCGCTCCGGTGCCGCGCTCCGGTGCCGCGCGCCGTCCCGGCGGCCCCGCTTCCCGTCCCCGTCCGATCACCAGCGCGGCCGGTGCGGCGCCCCCCGCTCCGGCCGCCCCCGCGTCCGCCGACGGCGGCGCTCGCCGACACGTCCGGCAGGAGCCCGTGCCCTCATGACCGAACCGCTCAGTCTCAGCGTCCACCACGCCGACGGCCCTCTGGCGCTGCTCCGTGTGGAGGGCGAACTCGATCTCGAAACCGCCCCCACCCTGCGATCCCGCGGCCTCGAACTGATGGACGCCGGCCGGCGCCATCTCGTCCTCGATCTGGCCCCCGTGCCGTTCTGCGACTCCTCCGGCCTCAACGCCTTCATCAACCTGCTGCGCCACGCGGGCGAGCACGACGGCTCGCTGACCCTGGCCGCGCCGCCCCACTCCCTGAGCCGGTTGCTGGAACTCACGGGGGTCGGCCGGCTGATCCCCGTCCACGCCAGTGCCGACGAGGCCCTGGCGGCGGTCCGCGCCGGACTCGGCGGGAGCGCACCGGAACCGCAGCGGGAGAGCGGGCCGGACGCCGGCCGGCCGCGGGACTGACGGGCGAGGGCCGGCCGGTCCGGCTCCGGGCCGCCCCCGGCCGCGCCGCACCCGGAGCGGTTGCCGCGCGGCCGGGCGCGGGAGATCGTCGGGGGAGGGGGACCGGCCGTCGTCCAGCGTTGCGAGGTGAGGGGCCCGCGGTGCGGGCCGTGCTCCCGTGGAACATTCCGTAGAGCCTGCCGCCGACGGCGGCGGTGCCGGGCTCGGCACCGCCTGGCGGTCCGCGCCGTACCCGGTGCTCGCGGTCGGCGCGGACGGCGTGGTGCGTTCCGTGAGCGAGGCGGCCGCGGAGCTGAGCCCCGCCGTCCGTCCTGGCGCACGGCTGCGGGACACCGCCCCGGACTGGCTGGCCGCGGCACACGACCGGCTCACCGGCGGCCTCCGGGAGAGTGAGCCTGGTACCGCCCGGCAGCGGGAGAGCGGGCAGCGGGACCGGGCAGCCGCCGGCGCGGCCGGCGGGCGGATCGGCGAGCGCCACTTCCTGGCGCACCCCACCCCGCACCCCGGCGGCACCGTGCTGTGGTGGCTGGTGGACGACACCGGCCGCCGTGCCGCGGACGACGCGCTGCGCGAGGAGCGGCAGCGCACGGAGTCCCTGGCGGACGCCGGCAACCTGCTGCTGGCCTCGCTGAATCCCGCACGCTGCGTGGAGGTGACCGCCCGCCTGGCGGCCGAGTGCTTCGCGGAGGCCGCGCTGGTGGTCGTCCCCGGCCCCGGGCGCCGGCTGCCGGTGGTCTTCTGCGAACGCGGCGGACGCCCGGTGCGCCGGCCCGGGGGCGTGGACCCCGTCGGGATGCCGGGGCTGACCGAGGCGCTGCGCGGCGCCCCGCTGCCGCCCCCGCGGTGGGTCGCTCCCGGGGACGCGCCCGCATGGGTGGTCCCGGAGGGGTTCGGACCGGTGGGTTCGATCGTGGTGAAGACGCTTCCGGGGCCCCTGGAGAAGCCGTCCGGCGCGCTGATCCTGCTGCGCTCCGGGCCGGCCGGCTTCCCGGAGCGTGAGGAGTTCTTCGCCCGCCTGTTCGCCTCGCGCGCCGGGGCGGCGATGTCCGCGGCCCGGCTGTACACGGAGCAGACCGCGATCACCGAGACGCTGATGCGCGAACTCCGGCCCCCGGTCCTGCACCGCGCCGCCGGCGCCGACTTCGCCGGCGGCTACCGCGCCTCCTCGGACACCGAGCAGGTCGGCGGGGACTTCTACGACGTCCACCCGCTGCCGGGCGCCGCCGGGGGCGAGGGGTTCCTGGTGGTCCTCGGCGACGTGTGCGGCAAGGGACTGGAGGCCGCCGTCCTGGCCGGCAAGATCCGCATCACGCTGGAGGCCCTGGTCCCGCTGGCCGGGGACCACCACGAGGTGCTGAGCCTGCTCAACGGGGCGCTGCTCAGCTCCCCGCAGCACACCCGCTTCGCGACCCTCGTGCTGGCCTCGGTCCTCCCCCGGGAGGACGGTCTGGAACTGCGGGTGACGAGCGCGGGCCATCCGGCGCCGCTGCTCGTACGGGCCGGCGGGCGGGTGGAGGAGACCGCGACCTCCGGCACGCTGGTCGGCCTGCTGCCGGAGGTCGAGACGGTCACGGCGCGGACCGCCCTCGCGCCGGGGGAGACCTGCGTGCTCTACACCGACGGCATCACCGAGGCCCGCGGCGGCCCGCTGGGCCGGGAGATGTTCGGCGAGGAACGGCTGCGGCAGGCGCTCTCGGAGTGCGCGGGGCTGCCGCCGGAGGCCGTCGTGGAACGGGTCCAGATGCTCGCGGCCGAGTGGGCGGGCCCCGGCCCCGCCGACGACAGGGCCGTCGTCGCCATCGCGCCCCCGCGCGGAGGGCCGCACGCCGGGCCACCGCCTCCCGGAGCGGACGGGCCCGGGACGGGCGGCCCCGGCGGTTCTTCCCACCACGGTGGGCCTCCCGGCACCACCGGACACCGACCGGACAGGGGAACCCCATGACCGTACGAGAACCCGGGGGCCGGCACCCCGCCCCCGCCCCGTACGCGCGCGAGCTGTGGGAGGCCGTCGTGGACGGGGACGAGTACGCCGCCACCCGGACGGCCCTCGCCGCCCTCGACGCGGGCCTCGACGCCGAGAGCGTGCTCCTCGACGTCATCGGCGCGGTGCAGCGCAAGGTCGGCGTGGAGTGGGCCGCCAACCGCATGAGCGTGGCCGGGGAGCACGCGGCCACCGCCATCAACGACCGCGTGATCGCCGTGATCACCCACCACGGCGAGCCGCCGTGGGCGGAGCCCCCGCGCGGCCGGCTCACCGTGGCCTGCGTGGACGGGGAGTGGCACGCGCTGCCGGCCCGGCTCCTCGCCGAGGTGCTGAAACTGCGCGGCTGGCGCGTGGACTACCTCGGCGCCCAGGTCCCCGCCCCGCACCTCATCGCCCATCTCCACCGCACCGGGCCGGAAGCGGTCGCCCTGTCCGGCTCGCTCGCCACCCGGCTGCCCACCGCCCACGCGACGATCATGGCCTGCCAGGGGGCCGGGGTGCCCGTGCTGGTCGGGGGAGCCGCCTTCGGGCCCGACGGACGCTACGCGCGCCTCCTGCACGCGGACGCCTGGGCGCCCGACGCCCGCTCCGCCGCCGACCGGCTCGCCGACGACCCGCCGCCCCCGCCGCGCCCCGTCCGCCGGGCCGTCGACGACCTGCCGCACCTGGCGGACCAGGAGTACACCCGGGTCTCCGAGGCCGCTCCGCGCCTGGTCGAGGCGGTGCTGGACGGCCTGGAGCGGCGCCTGCCGGAAACGGCCGGCCTCTCCGGCGGCCGGCGCCGCGAGCTCGCCGAGGACATCGCGCACCTCGTCGACTACCTCGCCGCCGCCCTCTACACCGACGACGCCGAGCTGTTCACGGGCTATGTGCTCTGGACGGCGGGGGTGTTCGCGGCACGGGACGCGGACGCGCACCACCTGCCGACGGCCCTGGACGTCCTCGACGGGCAGCTCGGCGACTGCCCCCGTGCCCGGCGGCTGCTGGACCGGGCCCGCCGGGCCGCCGACCCCACGGCCACCCCCACCTCCACGCCCGCCGCCGCTGCCGGCGGCGGGGACCCGGCCCGTCCGGCGGACACGGATTCGCGGCGCGAGCCGGGCCGCTGACGCCTCACCGGAACGGTCCCGGGCCCGCGCCGCGCGCTCCCCGGAGCACCGGGGGCCGGTGCGAACCGCCCGCGACCGGACCCGGCCCGGCCGTCCGGCCCGCCACCGGTCCGGGCCGGGCCGGCCCGCGGCCGCGATGTCACATCCCGGAGCGGCTCCTCCGTCGAGTCGGTGAACGCCGCCCCCGTACGGGCGGGCGGCACGACTCGCACGAGGAGGCAGCACCATGGCGCGGATCTCCCTGAACCCGCGGCGCACGCTCTCGCTCCGGCTGGGCGCGTGGTACTCACGGCGCGCGTACGGCAAGGTCCTCGAACCGGCCCTGGTCCTCGGGCACCACCCGAGGGCCCTGCGCGCCTACTTCTCCTTCGAGACGAAGGCGGGGCGCTGGAAGGAGCTGGACCCGGTCCTGAAGCACCTGGCCGAGATGGCCGCCGCGGTGCGGATCGGCTGCTCCTGGTGCGTGGACTTCGGCCACTGGGTGTCCGAACGGCAGGGCCTGCCGCTGGAGAAGGTCAGCAGGGTGCCCGGGTGGCGGGAGCACCGGGAGGCGTTCACGGAGACCGAGCTGCTGGTCCTGGAGTACGCCGAGGCGATGACCGCGACGCCGCCGGAGGTCACCGACGGACTGGCCGCGAGCCTGCTGGAGCGCCTCGGCGAACCGGCGTTCGTCGAACTGACCGCGATGGTGGCGCTGGAGAACTTCCGCTCCCGCGTCAACAGCGCGGTGGGACTGACCAGTCAGGGCTTCTCCGACACCTGCGCCCTCCCGCCGGACGGCACCGCCGCGGGCCGCCCGCGGAGCGGCTGACCGTACCGCCGTACCCGCCGCACGGCCGCGGGGCGGGAGCGCCGGTGCCGTGGTGAGCCCGGACGGGGGTCGGGCGCACCGCGGCCCCGGCACCCGTCCGGCACCACCGGCCGGGGCCGGCCGCGTCGCGCGGGCCCCTCACTCCCAGCGGAAGAAGCGGGCCGCGAGGCCGAGGCCCAGGGCCGACCAGCCGGCCAGGAGGCCCAGGTCGCCCCAGGGCACCGGCGCGCCGTGCTGGAGGACGTCCCGCAGGCCGTCCGACAGGGCCGCGATCGGCAGGAGCTGGAGGACGGACTGTGCCGCGTCCGGGAACCTCTCCAGCGGGACGACCACTCCGCCGCCGACGAGCAGCAGGATGAAGACGAGGTTCGCGGCGGCCAGCGTCGCCTCCGCGCGCAGGGTGCCGGCCATCAGCAGCCCCAGCCCCGAGAAGGCCGCGGTCCCCAGGAGCAGCAGGACCGCCACGGTGAGCGGATTGCCCCGGGGCGACCAGCCCAGTGCGAGGGCGACCGCCGTCAGCAGCGCGATCTGCAGCAGTTCGGTGACGAGTACCGAGCCCGTCTTGGCGGTCATCAGCGCCCAGCGCGGCAGCGGGGAGGCGCCGAGCCGCTTCAGCACTCCGTAGCGGCGTTCGAAGCCGGTGGCGATGGCCTGCCCGGTGAAGGCCGTGGACATCACGGCCAGCGCCAGCACGCCCGGGGCGAGGAAGTCCACGGCCCGGCCGGCGCCCGTGTCGACGATGTCGACGGTGGCGAAGAGCGCCAGCAGCAGGGTGGGGATGACGACCGTCAGCAGCAGCTGCTCGCCGTTGCGCAGCAGCATCCTGGTCTCCA
This sequence comes from Streptomyces xinghaiensis S187, assembly GCF_000220705.2. Lineage (GTDB taxonomy): Bacteria > Actinomycetota > Actinomycetes > Streptomycetales > Streptomycetaceae > Streptomyces > Streptomyces xinghaiensis. Next base: position 5,838,051 of record NZ_CP023202.1, read on the forward strand.
GGGCGGTCTGCGCGGCGATCATCCGGCCCAGCGGCGCGGCCCCGGGCCGGGGGGCGAAGGTGCCGGCGGTCCGGTCCGCTTCCGTGCTCATGCGCGCAGCTCCTTGCCGGTCAGCTCCAGGAAGACGTCCTCCAGGGTGCGCCGTTCGACCGCGATCCGGTCCGGCATCACCCCGTGCTGGGCGCACCAGGAGGCGACGGTGGCCAGCATCTGCGGACCGACCTTCCCGGTGACCCGGTACGAGCCGGGGGCCGTCTCCGCCGCGGCCGCGCCGGCCGGCAGGGCGGTGAGCAGGGCGGCGAGGTCGAGGCCGGGACGGCCGGTGAAGCGCAGGGTGTCCTCGGCGCCGCCCCGGCACAGCTCCTCGGGGCTGCCCGCGGCGACGGCCCGGCCGCCGTCGATGATCACCACGTGGTCGGCCAGCTGTTCGGCCTCGTCCATGAAGTGCGTGGTGAGGACGGCCGTCACCCCGTCCGCGCGGAGCTCCCGCACCAGGTCCCAGGTGGCGCGCCGGGCCTGCGGGTCGAGACCCGCCGTCGGCTCGTCGAGGAAGACCAGCTCGGGGCGGCCGACGACCGCCATGGCGAGCGCGAGCCGCTGCTGCTGGCCGCCGGAGAGCCGCCGGTAGGGGGTGCGGCCGCAGCCGCCCAGGCCCAGCCGCTCGGTGAGCATGTCCGTATCGAGCGGGTGGGCGTGGAGCTTCGCGGTGTGCCGCAGCATCTCCGCGGCCCGCGCGCCCGGGTAGACGCCGCCGGACTGGAGCATCACCCCGATCCGGGGCCGCAGGGCCGCCGCCTGTGCCACCGGGTCGAGACCGAGGACCCGGACGGTGCCCGCGTCGGGGCGGCGGTAGCCCTCGCAGATCTCGACGGTGGTGGTCTTCCCGGCACCGTTGGGGCCGAGGACGGCGGTGACGGTGCCGGCCGCCACGGACAGATCGAGCCCGTCCACCGCGGTCCCGGGGCCGTACCGTTTGACCAGTTTCCGCACCTGGACGACGGGCTCCTCATGCATGGCGGCAGTCTACGGAGCCCCGCGCGGCGGCCGGCGGCCAGGGACCCGGAGGGGGCGGGGCCCGGCCGCGCGCCCCGCGGGCCGCCCGCGGGACACGGCCGATCGGGCGGTTTCCCGGCTCCGGCGTGCCGCCGGAGCCGCCGGTGAGCCATGGGGGAGCGGGACGGCGGCGGCGCCGTCGTCCCCCGGGACCCCCGCCCGGCTCGCCGGAACCCGGCCGCCCGGCCCGCGGTGTTAGGTAACCCTTAGTGATCGAGCCCACGTGACGGCCGTCCGGCCTCGGTTGTCGCCAGCGGAATAATTACGCAACAATGGCGTTGTGAAAAACGTGAGCGAAGAGCGGAAGACAGCGGCGGTCCCGGCGACCGCCCCGTCGCCCCTGCCCGCGCACGACGAGCCGCGCTCCACCCGCAACCGCGTCGCGCGCTCCATCCTCGACCACGGACCCTCCACCGCCGCCGAACTCGCCGGGCGGCTGGCGCTGACCCAGGCGGCCGTCCGCCGTCACCTCGACACCCTCCTCGCCGAGGGCCTCGTCGAACCCCGCGACCAGCGGGTCTACGGCTCGCGCGGCCGGGGCCGGCCCGCGAAGGCCTTCGCGCTCACCGACGACGGCCGCGACGCCTTCGACCAGGCCTACGACTTGCTCGCCGCCGACGCGCTGCGCTGGATCGCGCAGCAGGCGGGCGGCGGCGAGAAGGGCGAGGCCGCGGTCTCCGCCTTCGCCCGCGCCCGGCTGGCCGCACAGGCCGCCGGCTACCGCAAGATCATCGAGGGCGTGGCCCCCGAGCAGCGCACCGAGGCCCTGGCCAGGGCGCTGACCGCGGACGGGTACGCTGCCGCAGCGCGCAGCGCACCGGTCGGCGAGCAGCTCTGCCAGCACCACTGCCCGGTCGCCCACGTCGCCGAGCGGTTCCCGCAGCTGTGCGAGGCGGAGACCGAGGTCTTCTCGGACCTGCTCGGCACCCATGTGCAGCGGCTGGCCACCATCGCCCACGGCGACGGGGTCTGCACCACCTTCGTGCCCAAGGGCGGCGCTCCTCCGGGCGGCCGCGCCAAGGGCGGCGGCCGGAACCGGAGCGGCGGCGCACCGGGCGCCCCGCGGACCGGAACGGCCGAGAGCGGCCCCGCCCGCCCGCACCGCACCACCACCAGGACCACCACAGCATCCGCAAGCACGGCCGGGAGGAACCCCGCATGACGCTCCCCACGGAGACCGCCCACCCCGAACTCGAGGGTCTGGGCACCTACGAATACGGCTGGTCCGACTCCGACGCCGCCGGCGCGGCGGCCAAGCGCGGACTGTCCGAGGAGGTCGTCCGCGACATCTCGGCGAAGAAGAACGAGCCGGAGTGGATGCTGAAGCTGCGGCTCAAGGGCCTGCGGCTGTTCGGCAAGAAGCCCATGCCCACCTGGGGCTCCGACCTCAGCGGTATCGACTTCGACAACATCAAGTACTTCGTCCGCTCCACCGAGAAGCAGGCCACCAGCTGGGAGGACCTGCCCGAGGACATCAAGAACACCTACGACCGGCTGGGCATCCCGGAGGCCGAGAAGCAGCGCCTCGTCGCCGGTGTCGCCGCCCAGTACGAGTCCGAGGTCGTCTACCACCAGATCCGCGAGGACCTGGAGGAGCAGGGCGTCCTCTTCCTGGACACCGACACGGCGCTCAAGGAGCACCCGGAGCTCTTCCAGGAGTACTTCGGCACGGTCATCCCGGCCGGTGACAACAAGTTCGCCGCGCTCAACACGGCCGTGTGGTCCGGCGGCTCCTTCATCTACGTGCCGAAGGGCGTGCACGTGGAGATCCCGCTCCAGGCCTACTTCCGGATCAACACCGAGAACATGGGCCAGTTCGAGCGGACGCTGATCATCGTCGACGAGGACGCCTACGTCCACTACGTCGAGGGCTGCACCGCCCCGATCTACAAGTCGGACTCGCTGCACAGCGCCGTCGTCGAGATCATCGTGAAGAAGGGCGCCCGCTGCCGCTACACGACGATCCAGAACTGGTCGAACAACGTCTACAACCTGGTCACCAAGCGTGCCGTGGCCTACGAGGGCGCGACCATGGAGTGGGTCGACGGCAACATCGGCTCCAAGGTCACGATGAAGTACCCGGCCGTCTACCTCATGGGCGAGCACGCCAAGGGCGAGACCCTGTCCATCGCCTTCTCCGGCGAGGGCCAGCACCAGGACGCGGGCGCCAAGATGGTCCACATGGCCCCCAACACCTCCTCGAACATCGTCTCCAAGTCGGTGGCGCGGGGCGGCGGCCGGACCTCCTACCGCGGCCTGATCGAGATCGGCGAGGGCGCCGCGGGCTCCAAGTCCAACGTGCTCTGCGACGCCCTGCTGGTGGACACGATCTCCCGCTCGGACACCTACCCCTACGTGGACGTCCGCGAGGACGACGTGTCCATGGGCCACGAGGCGACCGTCTCCAAGGTCAGTGAGGACCAGCTCTTCTACCTGATGAGCCGCGGCCTCTCCGAGGACGAGGCCATGGCGATGATCGTGCGCGGCTTCGTCGAGCCGATCGCGCGCGAGCTGCCCATGGAGTACGCGCTGGAGCTGAACCGGCTGATCGAACTGCAGATGGAGGGCGCGGTCGGCTGACCGGCCGGCGCCGTCCGGGGCCCGCCCGTCCCGTGCCCGTCCGACGGGGCACGGGGCGGCGGCCGCCCCACAGACCTTGAGCGATCACACTGAGGCAGAAAGTGAGCAGTACGACTAGCCATGGCTGACAACATCCCGGTGGGCAGCACCACGGAAGGTGCCATTCAGGTGGGCGGTGACCATCCCGCCGACGCCCGGGTGAGCGCGCCCGCCTCCTATGACGTGGCGGACTTCCCCGTGCCGCACGGCCGCGAGGAGGAGTGGCGGTTCACCCCGCTGGAGCGCCTCCGCGGGCTGCACGACGGCACGGCCGTGGACGACGGCGGCGTCCGCTACGAGGTCTTCACCCCCGCCGAGGCCACCCAGGAACGGGTCGGACGGGACGACCCCCGGCTCGGCCGGGCCGGCAAGCCCGTCGACCGCGTCGCCGCCCAGGCGTACAGCTCGTTCGAGAAGGCCACGGTCATCACGATCCCCAAGGAGACCGTGCTGTCCGAGCCGGTGCGGATCTCCGTGCACGGCCAGGGCGGCACCGCCTACGCCCACCACGTCGTCGAGGTCGGCGCCTTCGCCGAGGCGATCGTCGTCCTCGACCACACCGGGGACGCCACCTTCGGCGGCAACGTCGAGTACGTCCTCGGGGACGGCGCCAAGCTCACCGCCGTGTCCGTCCAGGACTGGGACGGCAAGGCCGTCCACGCCGGCCAGCACACCGCGCTCGTCGGCCGCGACGCCACCTTCAAGTCCGTGATCGTCACCTTCGGCGGCGACCTGGTCCGGCTCCACCCGCGGATCAACTACGCGGCCCCCGGCGGCGAGGCCGAGCTCTACGGCCTGTACTTCACCGACAACGGCCAGCACCAGGAGCACCGGCTCTTCGTCGACCACGCGATCCCGCACTGCCGCAGCAACGTCGTCTACAAGGGCGCGCTGCAGGGCGAGGACGCGCACGCCGTCTGGATCGGCGACGTCCTCATCCGCGCCGCGGCCGAGGGCACCGACACCTACGAACTCAACCGGAACCTCGTCCTCACCGACGGCGCCCGGGTGGACTCGGTCCCCAACCTGGAGATCGAGACCGGCGAGATCGTCGGCGCCGGCCACGCCTCGGCCACCGGCCGCTTCGAGGACGAGCAGCTGTTCTACCTGATGGCCCGCGGCATCCCCGCCGACGAGGCCCGCCGGCTGGTCGTCCGCGGCTTCTTCGCCGAGCTGGTCCAGCAGATCAACCTCCCCGAGCTGCAGGAACGGCTGCTGGAGAAGATCGACACGGAGCTGGAGGCGTCCGTCTGATGGCCGCCGGCACCGGTACCGCCTACGTACGGGTCTGCGGGCTGTCCGAGCTGGAGGAGGACACCCCCCGGCGGGTGGAGGTCGACGGCACCCCGGTCTCGGTCGTCCGGACCGAGGGCGAGGTGTACGCGATTTACGACATCTGCTCGCACGCCAACGTCTCGCTCTCCGAGGGCGAGGTCGAGGACTGCCAGATCGAGTGCTGGCTGCACGGCTCGCGGTTCGACCTGCGCACCGGCAAGCCCTCCGGCCCGCCCGCCACCCGCCCCGTCCCCGTATACCCCGTAAAGATCGAAGGAGACGGCCCCGAAGCGGCTGTGCTCGTCTCCGTCACCCAGGAGTCCTGAGGCATCCATGGCAACGCTTGAAATCCACGACCTGCACGTCTCCGTCGAGGTCGAGAACGGCACGAAGGAGATCCTGTCCGGGGTCGATCTGACCGTGAAGCAGGGCGAGACGCACGCCATCATGGGCCCGAACGGCTCCGGCAAGTCCACCCTCGCCTACTCCCTCGCGGGTCACCCCAAGTACACCGTCACCGGCGGCACCGTCACCCTCGACGGCGAGAACGTCCTGGAGATGTCCGTCGACGAGCGGGCCCGCGCCGGCCTCTTCCTCGCCATGCAGTACCCGGTCGAGGTCCCCGGCGTCTCCGTCTCCAACTTCCTCCGCACCTCCGCCACCGCCATCCGCGGCGAGGCCCCCAAGCTGCGCACCTGGGTGAAGGAGGTCAAGGGAGCCATGGAGCGGCTGAACATGGACCCGGCCTTCGCCGAGCGCAACGTCAACGAGGGCTTCTCCGGCGGTGAGAAGAAGCGCCACGAGATCCTCCAGCTGGAGCTGCTCAAGCCGAAGGTCGCGATCCTCGACGAGACCGACTCCGGTCTGGACGTGGACGCGCTGCGCACCGTCTCCGAGGGCGTCAACCGCGTCCGGGAGACCGGCGAGACCGGCACCCTGCTGATCACGCACTACACCCGCATCCTGCGGTACATCAAGCCCGACCACGTGCACGTGTTCGCCCGGGGCCGGATCGCCGAGTCCGGCGGCCCGGAGCTGGCCGACAAGCTCGAGGCCGAGGGCTACGAGGCCTACACGAAGGAGGCCTGAGCCGAGTGACACAGCTGCCGGGCCTCCTCACGGCGTCGTCGTACGACGTGGAGGCGATCCGCAAGGACTTCCCCCTCCTGGACCGCACGGTCCACGACGGGAAGAAGATCGTGTACCTGGACAACGCGGCCACCTCGCAGAAGCCGCGCCAGGTCCTCGACGCGCTGAACGCCTACTACGAGCGCCACAACGCCAATGTGCACCGCGGTGTGCACGTGCTCGCGGAGGAGGCCACGGCGCTGTACGAGGGCGCCCGTGACAAGGTGGCCGCGTTCGTCAACGCCCCGAGCCGCGACGAAGTGATCTTCACCAAGAACGCCTCGGAGTCGCTCAACCTCGTCGCCAACATGCTGGGCTGGGCCGACGAGCCCTACCGCGTGGACAGCGACACCGAGATCGTCATAACGGAGATGGAGCACCACTCCAACATCGTTCCGTGGCAGCTGCTCGCGCAGCGCACCGGCGCGAAGCTGAAGTGGTTCGGCCTCACCGACGACGGCCGGCTCGACCTGTCGGAGATCGACCGGATCATCACCGAGAAGACCAAGGTCGTCTCGTTCACCCTGGTCTCCAACATCATGGGCACGGTCAACCCGGTCGACAAGATCATCCGCCGGGCCCAGGACGTCGGGGCGCTCACCGTCATCGACGCCTCCCAGGCCGCCCCGCACATGCCGCTGGACGTGCAGGCGCTCCAGGCCGACTTCGTGGCCTTCACCGGCCACAAGATGTGCGGCCCGACCGGCATCGGCGTCCTCTGGGGCCGCCAGGAGCTGCTGGAGGACCTGCCGCCGTTCCTGGGCGGGGGCGAGATGATCGAGACGGTGTCGATGCACCACTCGACCTACGCCCCGGCACCGCACAAGTTCGAGGCGGGCACGCCCCCGATCGCCCAGGCCGTCGGCCTCGGCGCGGCCGTGGACTACCTCACCTCGATCGGCATGGACAAGATCGCGGCCCATGAGCACACCATCACCGAGTACGCCGTCCGCCGGCTCCGGGAGGTCCCGGACCTGCGGATCATCGGACCGGTGACGGCCGAGGACCGCGGCGCGGCGATCTCCTTCACGCTCGGCGACATCCACCCGCACGACGTGGGCCAGGTCCTGGACGAGCAGGGCATCGCAGTCCGGGTCGGCCACCACTGCGCGCGGCCCGTCTGCCTGCGGTACGGAATTCCCGCGACCACGCGAGCGTCGTTCTATCTGTACTCCACCCCGGCCGAGGTCGACGCCCTGGTCGACGGCCTGGAGCACGTACGGAACTTCTTCGGCTGACGGACGGACGAGGGCTGACTGCTGTGAAGCTGGATTCCATGTACCAGGACGTCATCCTGGACCACTACAAGCACCCCCACGGGCGTGGTCTGCGCGACGGTGACGCCGAGGTGCACCATGTCAACCCGACGTGCGGGGACGAGATCACCCTGCGCGTGCGGCTCGACGGCGAGACCATCGAGGACGTCAGCTACGACGGCCAGGGCTGCTCCATCAGCCAGGCCAGCGCCTCGGTGCTCAACGAACTGCTGGTCGGCAAGGAGCTCGCCGAGGCGCGGAGGATCCAGGAGACCTTCCTGGAACTGATGCAGTCCAAGGGCAGGCTGGAGCCCGACGACGCGATGGAGGAGGTGCTGGAGGACGCGGTCGCGTTCGCCGGCGTCTCGAAGTACCCGGCGCGCGTGAAGTGCGCCCTGCTGTCCTGGATGGCCTGGAAGGACGCCACGGCGCAGGCACTGGGCGACGAGTCAGCGAAGGAGTCGGCATGACCGAGACCGCACAGACCACCAAGCCCGCGAGCGAGGAAGAGGTCCGCGAGGCCCTCTACGACGTCGTCGACCCGGAGCTGGGCATCGACGTCGTCAACCTCGGCCTGATCTACGGCATCCACGTCGACGACTCGAACATCGCCACCATCGACATGACGCTGACGTCCGCGGCCTGCCCGCTGACCGATGTCATCGAGGACCAGGCGAAGTCGGCCACCGACGGGATCGTCAACGAGCTCCGGATCAACTGGGTCTGGATGCCGCCGTGGGGCCCCGACAAGATCACCGACGAGGGCCGCGAGCAGCTCCGCGCCCTGGGCTTCAACGTCTGACGCGGCGGCGCGGGCCCGTCCCGCCGCCACCGTCCACCGCCCCGCCCGGGGCCGCACCCGGCGCGGGGCGGAGGCGTGCCCGGGTCCGCCCCGGCCGGTGACCGGGCGCTGAGACCGGTTCGCGGGCCCGTAGCCGGACCGGTTAGCGTTCGGTCATGACCGATGCAGCCACCACCCGTAAGACCGGCGCGGCCGCCGCCGGGCTCGCCACCCTCGCCGCCGACGGCACCGTCCTCGACACCTGGTTCCCGGCACCCGAGCTCATCGCCGAGCCCGGCCCGGCCGGGACCGAGCGGCTGACCCCGGAGCGTGCCGCCGAACTGCTGGGCGAGTCCGCACCCAAGGCGCTGGGCCCCGATCCGCGCCGCGGCGTCGAGGTGATCGCCGTCCGAACCGTCATCGCCTCGCTCGACGACAAGCCGGCCGACGCCCACGACGCCTACCTGCGGCTGCATCTGCTCAGCCACCGCCTGGTCCAGCCGCACGGCCAGAACCTCGACGGGATCTTCGGCCTGCTGGCCAACGTCGCCTGGACGAGCCTCGGCCCGGTCCCCGTCGACCAGGTCGAGACGGTCCGGCTCGCGGCCCGCGCCGAGGGGCTGCACCTCGCCGTCACCAGCGTCGACAAGTTCCCCCGCATGACCGACTACGTCGCCCCGGCGGGCGTCCGGATCGCCGACGCCGACCGGGTGCGCCTCGGCGCCCACCTCGCCGCCGGCACCACCGTGATGCACGAGGGCTTCGTCAACTTCAACGCCGGCACGCTGGGCCACTCCATGGTCGAGGGACGGATCAGCGCGGGTGTGGTCGTCGGCGACGGCTCCGACATCGGCGGCGGCGCCTCGATCATGGGCACGCTCTCCGGCGGCGGCAAGCAGGTCATCTCCATCGGCGAGCGCTGCCTGCTCGGCGCGGAGGCGGGCATCGGCATCGCCCTCGGCGACGACTGCGTCGTCGAGGCCGGCCTCTACGTCACCGCGGGCACCCGCGTCAGCCTGCCGGACGGCAGCATCGTCAAGGCCGTGGAGCTCTCCGGCGCCCACAACCTCCTCTTCCGCCGCAACTCCACCACCGGCAAGGTCGAGGCCCTCCAGCGCACCGGCTCCTGGGGCGGCCTGAACGCGGCCCTGCACAGCAACGACTGACCGGCGGCAGCCGTCACGGCCCATGCCATACGGGCCCGTGCGGCCCCCTGAATCACGGGGACCGCACGGGCCGTGGGCGGGGCCGTCCTCAAGACCCCTGGCGGGGCGGTGACGCCGATGGCGCGAGTTGCGGCCGGGGCCCGCACCGGCGGCCCGTCTCAGCGCAGGTGGTCGACGAACGTGCTCCAAGCGGACCGGCTGAAGCAGATCACGGGGCCGCCGGGGCGCTTACTGTCCCGGACCGGGACGGTGCCGGGTATGTTGCCGGCGACCTCTACGCACTCGTTGTTGCCGCCGCTGTACGTGCTGCTGCGCCACCTCACGGCCGGCAGGTCCGGCATGCTGCGGTGTGCGTTCTTCATGATCTGTGCTCCCTGGCCCGGCGTTGGATGACGGCGAGGGACTCCACCGGAGACAGCGCGGTCGTGCGAGCGGCGTCGAACAGCTCCCGGTACCGGGCGACTTCCGCCTCTCGTTCGAACCACATCGAGCCGGTCGGGTTGTCCGCCAGCACTACGTCGAGCGCCCCGTCCTCGGGAAAGCCCAGCACTACATATGGGCCGAACATACTCGCATGCGCTCCCCGGGAGAACGGCAGCACCTGGAGCGTCACGTTCGGACGCTCGGAGGCGGTCAGGAGGTGCCGCAGTTGCGCGCTCATGACCTCCGGACCGCCGACCTGTTGGACGAGAACGGCTTCCGAGAGAACGGCCCAGAAATGCAGCGGGGAATCGCCGGTCAGGCGTTCCTGGCGGGCCAGGCGTACCTGGACGAACTTCTCGATCTCGTCCGCCGTCTGCCACTGCCGTGAGGCCACGGTGACGGCCCGGACGTAGTCGGGCGTCTGGAGCAGGCCGGGGACGAGCTGGGCCTGGAAGGTGCGGATCGAGCCCGCCATGGCCTCCAGAGCGATGTAGTCGCGGTACGTGTCGGCGAGTACCGGGCCGTACTGGTTCCACCACCCTTCTCTGCGGCGCCGGTTGGCCTTCCGGGCCAGGGTGCTCAACCGCGTCCGCAGCTCGGGGTCCGACACCTCGTATGCCTGAAGCATCGCCGTCAGATCGGGCAACCGGACGGTGACCCGGCCGTTCTCGATACGGCTGATCTTGCCCTTCGTGCAGTCGAGCGCTTCCGCCGCCTGCGATGTGGTCAATGCGGCTGCTTCCCGCAAACGGCGCAACTCGTCCCCGAGTTGGCGGCCCAGGACAGTCGATGGATTCGGAGTGGCGCTTTTCGCGAGCATGCGAACACCTTTAGCAGAGCGGTGACTTGCGGGGATGGGCGTTAACCCGGAAGAGCGAACATTGGCATCATTTCAGTCGTCAACGTTGCAGATGCGCTTGATGCGCCTACATTCTGCCGGACATGGACACCGGCTCCACCCCGCCTCAAATGAGCGTCAGCGGTGGGGACTCCGGTGGAACGTCGAGCATCAGGGGGCTGCCATGGCAGCAATGCGCAACGAACTCGTCTTCCGGCTCTCCCGCCGGCGCAGCAGCGTCCCCAGAGCGCGGGCGCTGCTGCACGCGCTGCTGGGTGACTGGGGTGTCGGTGAAGAGGCCGCGGATACGGCCGAGTTGGTGCTGTCGGAGCTGGTGACCAACGCCCTGTGCGTCCGCGCGCCGAAGGACCGGCAGGTGGGGGTCCGCATCGTGCGGGCGGAGGCGGACGGGCTGCTGCGGCTGGAGGTCAGCGATGCCGGAACCGGCACACCGGAGATCCGCAGCCCCGCAGCGGACGAAACCGGCGGACGCGGCCTGCTGCTCGTGGAAACCCTCTCCCACCGCTGGGGTGTGCGGCGGCGCGAAGGCGGAATCGGCAAGACCGTCTGGGCCGAGGTCAAGGCTCCGGGCCTCGCGCCGCGTCCCGGCGCCGGTACGGAGGTCGCGGCGGTGGCCGTCCGGGCGGGCCGGCAGGTCCGCGTGCGGGGCGCCTGGCGTACCGTCCGCGACGTCCGCGCCGAGCCCTGTGCCTCCGGCGGGCTCGTGGTGACCTTTGCCCTGGACACGGGCCCGGCGCTGTGCCTGAGCGCGGCCGAACCGCTGACCGTACGCGACGGTGCCGATGCGGCCTCGCCGACTGACTGACGTCAACGGTCGTGTTCGGGAGGGGCCGGCCCGCCGGGCGTCACCACGCACATGGCCGGACGGGCCCGCGGCCGATGCACCCGGCGCCGCAGTTCCGCGCCCCAACCCGGCCGAGCGGCACGGCTGTTCCGCCCCCTGGCGCGGGACGGGGCACGATACTCGGCACATGACCTCGATCTACCGCAGCACGGCGGGCCGGGAATGCGTCCAGCGCTGGTGCCTCGACCGGCTCGCCGCGTGGCCGGTGCCGCACGAACGGAAGACGGTGACGGCCAAGGGGGCGCCGACCCATGTGGTCCTCGCCGGCTCCGGCGCGACGACGGTCGTGTTCGTCCCGGGCACCAACTTCAACGCCGCCGCGTCGCTGCCGCTGGCCACCGCCCTGGCCGCCGCCGGCCACCGGGTGCTGCTGGTGGACGTCCCGGGCCAGCCCGGACTCAGCTCCGGCGACCGTCGTCCGGCCGGCGGCCGGCTGTCCTGGTACGGGGCGTGGCTGGGCGAGGTGATCGAGAAGTTCTCGCCGGAGCCGGTGGCGGTGATGGGGCACTCCTTCGGCGCCGCCATCGCCCTGTCCAGCGACTCCGCCCGGATCGGCCGGCTCGTCCTGGTCTCTCCCGGCGGGCTGACCCGGCTGAGGCTGACCCCCACCGTGCTGGCCGCCTCCACCGCCTGGTTCCTGCGGCCCGCGCCGTCGCACAGCGCCCGGCTCCTGCGCACGATGCTCGCACCCGGCCACGCGCCCCGCGAGGAAGTGGTGGACTGGATGACCCTGGTCGCCCGGCATGTGCGCTCCAGCGGGGCACCCGGCGCCGCCGCCCTGCCCGCACGGCCGGTTCCCCGCCTGGTGGTCACGGGGGAGCACGATGTCTTCCTTCCCCCCGGGCGGCTCGGCCCGGCGGTGCGCGCCACCCTCGGCGTGGAGTTGGGCGTGGTCCCCGGGGCCGGGCACCTGGTGGTCGAGGAACGCCCCGGCCACCTGGCCGCCCTGCTGGACCAACCGGGCCGTCCCGCCTCCGGCACCCCTGCGGCGTAGGCCGGGGGTGCCGTCCGCCCCGGCCGCCCCGGCCGGAAGATGGATTCGACCGTGCCCTGCCGTCCGTCCCGCTCCATGCCCCTGGCCACGGGGACATGCTCGTACTGCCCGTACCGGTCGCCGTGTCGGCCCGGCCGGGGCGGCGGATGCCCGGGGGCCGGGAGAGCTTCCCGTCCCGGGTCACCGCCCCTCCGTGGCGGTGACCCGGGACGCCGCGGTCAGGGGCGGAAGCGGAGGACCTGGGGGTCGTGGTCGCTCGCCTGGTCGGCGAACTCCGCGTTGATGTGGACGATGTCGTAGTCCGCGTGGCGGATCGCGCGGCTGGTCAGCATGTGGTCCAGCACCTGCGAGTTGCCGTTGTAGACGTAGCCGTAGCGCTCGTCGCGCGGCAGGCGGTCCACCAGGTCGGTGAGGATCCGGCCCCGGTCGGTGAGGGCTTCCACGGTCGGCGAGAAGTCGAAGTCGTTGATGTCGCCGGCGACCACGACCTTCGCCTTGCGGTCCAGCTCCAGCAGCGACTTCACCCAGCCGCCCACCAGCTTCGCCTGGGCGATCCGCTGGGTCTCCGAGGAGCGCGCCGGGGGCTGGAAGCGGCCGTCGAGCGCCTGGTCGCCGCCCTTGCTGGCGAAGTGGTTGGCGACGACGAAGACCGGTTCGCCGCGGAAGCGGAACTCGGCCGCGAGGGGCTTGCGGCTGTCGTCCCAGGCGGCGTTCTCCGGGCGGACGCGGCCGGGGTTGGCGGAGAGGCCCACCTCGCCGTCCGCGCCGCGCAGCGGGACGGCGGACGTGGTGGCGTCACCGCCCGGGACGTCGGGGAAGGAGACCCGCTCGGGGTTGTAGAGGAAGGCCACCCGGATGTTGCCGCCGGGCTGGCCGCCGTCCTCGTCGTCGGCCGGGTCGATCTGGCGCCACGCGTACGAGGGCCCGCCCGCGGCGGCGATGGCCTCGGTCAGCTTCCGCAGTGTGGCGTCGGCGCTCACCACCGCGTCATTCGTCGGGCCGTTGTCGTCCTGGACCTCCTCCAGGGCGACGATGTCGGGCGAGGCGAGGTTGTGGACCAGGGCCTCGGCGAGCCGGGTGAACTTCTCGTCCGGGTTCTTCGGGGAGAGGTTCTCCACGTTGTACGTGGCAACGGACAGTTCGCCGGCCCGCTGCGGCCGGGTCCGCTCCCGGTCCGGGCCGCTGTCCTCCAGTGTTCCCAGTTCGGTGGCCTGGAGCTCGTAGCCGCCGAACTGGTCGTAGTCCAGGGGGCCGGCGGTAGTGCCGGTGAGCCGGTCGCCGACATCGGCCTGCGGGAACGGCCGTTCGGCGAAGGGGATGAGGGAGGCGACCTTCAGCCGGGCGCCGTTCTGGTCGCGGTACGAGGCGTAGAGCGTGCCGCCGCGCGCGGTGGGGTTCTCGCGCGGATCGGCCGTCACCCACAGTTCGTTGTAGCGGCTGGAGGGGCCGACGACGCCGGCGTCGGAGACCTGGACGCGCATGCCCTCCAGCGACTCGTGGCGGTCCAGCGCGTAGCGGTGCGGACGGAGCGGAAGGTGCTCGATGCTGCCGCCGCCGCGCGCCTCGGGGGCGTAACGGTTCGGCACCGAGGCGCCGTTGAGCCGGAAGGCGGCGGGGAGGGCGTTGCCGGAGGAGTCCACCGTCCAGGTGGCGCCGGAGATCTGGGTGACGGACTGGAGTCCGGCGTCCCGGCCGCCCGGGTAGTACTCGCCGACGGTGCCGGAGACCAGCACCGCGTCGCCCACCGCGACGGCCGGGGTCTTCGAGCCGGTGAAGACGAACACGCCCTCGCTGGTGGCCGGGTCGCGGTCCGGCCGCGGGTCCTGCACCCAGAAGCCGCGCGCGGAGCCGAAGGCGCGGACCGCGGTGACCACGCCGGGGACGTCGGTGACCCGCTCGCCGTCGTACGGGGAGAGGCGGGTGTTCCCCTGGATGTCGTGGATGCGCGGCTGCGCGGCCTCGGCCTGCTGCGGCGCGGCCAGCAGTCCGGCCGCGAGCGCGGTGGCGGCCAGCGTGCCCAGCGCGGCGGTGCGGCGGAGCGGTCGGGCGGCGGCGGGCGGGGCTATCGGGTCCATCGGTTCTCCGGAGGGTGAGGTCGGACGGGCAGAGGTCCGCCGCCCGGCGGTCGTGCGCGGGACGGGCGGGATCCACGCCGCCTGATGGGAGGCGGGGGAACGGGAGTTCGGCACCCGCACTGTTTCTACGCGCGTCAATCTCCGGCGTGCGCACCCCCGTTGTCAAGGGACCGCCGGTGTACACGGGCGGACGCCGCGGTGAACCGGACCGGAAGCGCTCATATCGGTCTAGGCTTTGTGCGGCGCGCCCGACGCGGGCGGTGCGGACCCCAGCATCCCGAGGAGAAGTCGCCCATGCCCGGAGACCGTTCCGTCATGCCGCCGCTCCGGCTGCCCTCCGAGGCCGAACTCGCGCGCCAGGCACTGACGGCACCCCTCCTCGCCCGCGCCGTGCGGCTCGCCCGCCGCCCGGCGGACGGGGTGCCGGTGGCAGCGGACGGGCAGCCGGAACGCACCGAACTCCTTCGTTTGGCCGGGGAGTTGGGACTCGACGGCGACGCGGACGGGCTCGCGGCCACCCGCGCGGCATGGCGGCTCGCCGCCGCCACCGGCCTGCTGCGGACTGCCGGGAAGGGCGGCGCGGACGC
The DNA here is from genome assembly GCF_000220705.2 of Streptomyces xinghaiensis S187. Taxonomy (GTDB): domain Bacteria; phylum Actinomycetota; class Actinomycetes; order Streptomycetales; family Streptomycetaceae; genus Streptomyces; species Streptomyces xinghaiensis. Next base: position 5,853,111 of record NZ_CP023202.1, read on the forward strand.
CGGGACACCGGCCGGCGCGGGGCGGGCGGGCGCGGCAGGCATGGGCCTGCGGGCCGTCCCCGGCGAGAAGGCCGCCCGGATCACCGGCGGGAGCCCGCGCGAGATCCTGGAGCTCTGGCGGAGCGGGCTGGAGACCGTGCTCGCGGAGGCGGAGGCGGAGGCGGAGGCGGAAGCGGGGAACGGAACGGGGCACGGGACGCGGACCGGCACCGGCGCAGGGACCGGAACAGGGCCAGCGGGTACCGGCACGGGCACCGGGACTGCCAAGGGGGCGGCCCCCGCAGGCGCGAACGCGGCCGCCGTGAACGGCGCCGGGGCCGGCGCCCCCACCGCCGCCCCGGGCCGCCCCTCCGGCGGGGCCGCCGGGAGACTCGGCCGCGTCCTCGCCGCGCTCTACGCCCTCACCGCCCTGGAGGGCCGCGCCCTCGGCGACCCCGGGCGGAGCTTCGTACCGCTGCCCGCGCTCGCCGCCACGGTCATCGTGCCCGAGGGCATGACGGAACCCACCGACGCCGTACTGGAGGAGGTGTCGGAGGAGGTCATGCGGCTGGACCACCGCTTCCGGCTGCTGGAGCCCCTCGGGCTCGTCGAGTACCGGCCCGTCGACGCGAGCCTCATCGAGGAGCTGGACGGGAACGGGGACGGGGCGGTGGCCGAAGCGGGGGCCGGCGAACCGGCGGACGGCACGGTCACCGCGGACGGCACGGTCACCGCTGTCGCAACGGACGCCGTCGCTCCGGCCGTTGCCGGGCACGCCGCTCCGGCCGGCGGCCGGGACGACGCCGCCGCCCGCTACGGCATGGTCCGGCTGACCGCTCTCGGCGCCCACGGCGTGCGCGCCCGTCTGCTCGACGCGGGCATCACCGCGCCGCTCACCGGGGACCTCGCCGGACAGGGTGCGGAAACCCTGCTGGACACCGTCACGGGATACCCCGAGGCCGCGGCCCGGGACGAGGTCGAGGAGTGGCTGGAGCGGCGCGATCCCGTCGCCGCCGCCCGGGAACTCCTCGCCGCGGGCCGGGGCGACGACCCGGCCGCGCCGCTGCGCCGGCTCGGCTGCCAGCAGGCCTTGGCCCTGATCGGCCCGGAGGCCGAGCCCGCGCTGCGCGAGGTGCTGGACGACCGGCACCTCGGCGGGCTCGCCCGGGTCTGGCTGGCGGAGCACGGGGCGAGGGGGGTGCCGGAGCCCTCGGAGGAGATGGTCTTCTGGCTGACCGTTGACACCCTCGCGGCCCAGCTCGGCGCGGACGGCGACTCCGCCGAACTGGAGGAGCTGGTCCTCGGGCTGGTCGGGCGGCACGGCGCCTTCTTCGACACGGCCTGGCGGGTGGACCACCCGGCGACCGGGGAGGTCCTGGAGGCGATGGGGCGGCTGCACCCCGACCGCGCGGTGGCCAAAGCGGCCCGCCAGGCGGCGTACAAGGCGCGCTCGCGGGGGCGTTGACCGGTCTCCCTCGCGCGGGGTGCCCGGGGGATGCTCTCGCCGGCCGGCGGGACCCCGTCTTCCGGCCGCCGGATCGCGCAATGGACGAACGGCCGTCGGGCGGTGTTCAACCGGTGTTCGGCGGGGCCGGGCACCGTGGTTCCCGTAGCGCAGGGATCGATCCGGCCACGCAGGAGATGAAGATGCCGCTCACCCGCAGGGATTTCGCGAGAGGGTCCGCCTACACCGGTGCGGGCGTGGTGCTCGCCGGCAGCGTCGGCGTGCTGGCCGGTGCGCCCGACGCCATCGGCATCGGCGGCGGGGACGAGGAGTCCCGGACGGCCGGGACCGCCGGCGCCGACCGGCAGCACCCCCCGCGCGGGGTCGGCTACGGGCCGCTGCGGGACGACCCCGAGGGCATCGTCGCGCTGCCCGAGGGCTTCTCGTACCGCGTCATCTCCCGCACCGGCGTCACCGAACTGGAGTCCGGCGAGCCCACCCCCTCGAACCACGACGGCACCGCCGCCTTCGCCGGTCCGCGCGGCGCCACCCTGCTCGTCGTCAACCACGAGATCGACGGCCCGCGCGAGGAGACAGCGCACCCCGTTCCGCTCGCCGACGGCCTGGTCTACGACCCCGCGGCGCCCGGCGGCTGCACCGTCGTCGAGGTGCGCCGCGGCGGCGAGGTCGCCCAGTGGGTCGGCATCGCCGGCACCTCCGACAACTGCTCCGGCGGCCGCACCCCCTGGAACACCTGGCTGACCTGCGAGGAGAACTCCGACCGGGCCGGCGAGAACGGGATGACCAAGGACCACGGCTATGTCTTCGAGGTCGATCCCCTCGACCGGCGTGCCAACCGCGCACCCCGGCCGGTCAAGGCCCTGGGCCGCTACGACCACGAGGCCGTCGTCGTCGACCCGCGGCGCGGCCACATGTACCTGACGGAGGACGACGACGAGCCCAACGGCCTCTTCTACCGCTGGGTCCCGCCGAAGGGTTTCGAACACGGCCGCGGCCGGCTCCGTACCCTGGCCGACGATGCCGGCGTCCTCCAGGCGCCCAAGTGCTATGACTCCGGCGGGCGTTTCGTCGACGACCTCTCCCGGGCCACCCGGGCGGGCACCGTCTACGGCGTCGACTGGGTGGACGTGCCCGACCGCGACGCCCGCACCGTCCCCGTGCGCAAGCAGTTCGAGGACGGAGGCGTCACCCGGGGCCGCAAGCTGGAGGGCATGTGGTGGGCCGACGGCGGGGCGTACTTCGTCTCCTCCTACGCCCGCGAGGAGAGCCCGGGCCGGCCGCACGACGGCCAGGTCTGGTTCTACGACCCCCGGCGCCGGACCCTCACCCTCAAGGTCATCCTCGGCGTCAACACCAAGCCCTTCGAGGACGGCGCGTTCGACGGCCCTGACAACATCACCGTCTCGCCGTACGGCGGGCTGATCATCGCCGAGGACGGCGAGGGCATCCAGCACCTCTTCGGCGCCACGGAGAGCGGCCGGATGTACCCGATCGCCCGGAACGAGGTGAACGTCGGCACCGCGGAGGAGCCGGAGTACAGCGAGTTCACCGGTGTGGTCTTCTCCCCCGACGGCAAGACGCTGTACGCCAACATCCAGGAGCCCGGGATCATGCTCGCCATCACCGGCCCCTGGCGCCGGCAGCCCCGCTGACACCACCGCGCCCCCGGCCCGGTGCGGCGCCACGGGCCCGGGGCGCGCGGATGCCCGGCCCGGACGCCGCCGTGCCCGACGCGGCCCGGCCCCGCGTCCGGCCCCCGAACCCCGGGCGCCCGGCCCCGCCGGGGGCTCCGCCGCGGTCCCGCACCCGCTCCGGGCACGGGCCGGGCGTCCGGGTCACCACGACGGGACGGCGCACGGCGCACGGCGGGTGACGGGACGGCGGGCGGCGCCGGCGACCGCCCGCCGTACGGCCCCTACAGCGCCTTGGCGCCCGGCTTCACCATGCCCCGGACCGTGCGGGAGTCGACGTACTCGCCCATCGCCGTCATCTCCCACTCACCCGAGAACTGCCGGATGAGCTTGCACATCATCACGCCCGTGCGGGGCTCCGCCCCCGTCAGGTCGAAGCGCACCAGCTCCTGGCCCGCGCCGTCCAGCAGCCGGCAGTACGCCTTGGAGACCTCGGTGAACTTCTGCCCGGAGAAGGAGTTCACCGTGAACACCAGCCCGGTGACCTGCGGTGGCACATCGCCCAGGTGGACGGTGATCGCCTCGTCGTCACCGCCGCCCTCGCCGGTGAGGTTGTCACCGGAGTGCTGGATGACGCCGTTCAGGATGGTGAGCTTGCCGAAGTAGCAGGCGTCGATCTTCTTGCGGTCCGGGCCGTAGGCGATCACGGAGGCGTCGAGGTCGATGTCCTTGCCCCGGTAGGCCGGCTCCCAGCCGAGGCCCATCCGCACGGAGGTCAGCAGCGGGCGGCCGCCCTTCACCAGGGAGACCGTCTGGTTCTTCTGCAGGCTGACCCGGCCCTTGTCCAGGTTGATCTTCCCGGTTCCTGGAGCGGCGGGGGCCGCGGGCGGGGCCGCCGGAGCGGCCGGGGCCGGAGCCGCCGGCATCGCGGGCGCGGCCGGAGGCGGGGGCGGGGGAGCCGTGGCGGCGGCCGGCGGGGGAGCCGGCTGGGCGGCCGGGGCGGCGGGCTCCTCCACGCTCACCCCGAAGTCCGTGGCGATGCCCGCCAGTCCGTCGGCGTATCCCTGTCCGACGGCCCGCACCTTCCAGGCGCCGCCCCTGCGGTACACCTCGGCGACGACGAGGGCGGTCTCCGGGCCGAGGCGCGGCGGTGTGAACGTGGCGAGCACCGAGCCGTCGTCGGCGTTGCGGACCGTGGCCGTCGGCTCCGTGCCGGCGAACGTCGCCCCCGGGGCGTCGAGGCTGGCCGTCACCACCACCTTGTCGATCCCGGCCGGTACGGCGCCGGTGTCCACGGTGATGGTGTCGGGGGCGCCGCCGCCACCGCCGCGGTGGGTCACCCCCGGGGCGCTGGGCTGGTTGTAGAAGACGAAGTCCTCGTCGGAACGGACTTTTCCGTCGGAGGTCAGGAGCAGGCCCGATACGTCGAGCCGCGCCGGTGCGGTGACGTCCACCGCCACACGGGGGACGGAGAGAGGGATGTTCGAGCCGGGGGTCATAGCGGTCATGCCGGGGTAACGATCGGCCCGGCTTTACGGTTCCATTACCCGACCCGTCCGGCGGGGCGCGGGGGTTCCCGGCGGTCCCGCTCCCGTCCGCGGCGGGCAACCGCGGACAGCCCGCCGTGGGGGAACGGGCACCGAACGGGCATCCCGGTCCGCCGTCCGGGCACCGGCCGCGGCGGCCGCACCCGCGTCCCACCAGGTCGAACCGTTCCGGAAGTCTTCCGGGAACGGGCACAGACGGGCAGGATCGGCTTCGGAAGGAACCTGGCCGGGCCCTTGCGCGCACTGTACAAATCTCCTCACGGCCCGCACGGGCACACCTGCTCCGGGAGACCCCCGGGGGGGACGGGCCGGGCGAGTGGAGGAGGTGCGCCGGTGAACGCCGAGGAACGGCAGCGGGAGATCGTCGCCCTGGCCCGGGACACGGGTGCGGTGGAGGTCACCCGGCTCGCCGAGAAACTGGCCGTCGCGAAGGAGACCATCCGCCGAGACCTGCGGGTCCTGGAGGACCACGGCCTGGTGCGCCGTACCCATGGCGGCGCCTACCCGGTGGAGACACCGGGGTTCGAGACGACGCTCGCCTTCCGCGCCACCCTGCACGTGCCCGAGAAGCGGCGGATCGCCGCCGCGGCGGCGGAGCTGCTCGGCGAGGCCGAGACGCTCTTCGTCGACGAGGGCTTCACCCCGCAGCTCATCACCGAGGCGCTGCCCCGGGACCGCCCGCTGACCGTCGTGACCACCTCCCTGGCCACCGCCAGGACGCTGGCCGGACGGGACAACTTCACCGTGCTCCTGCTGGGCGGCCGGGTGCGCGGCGGCACCCTGGCCACGGTCGGCCACTGGGCGACCCGGATGCTCTCCGGATTCGTCATCGACCTGGCGTTCCTCGGAGCCAACGGCATCTCCCGGCTCCATGGCCTGACCACACCCGACCCGGTGGTCGGCGAGGTCAAGGCGACCGCCGTACGGGCGGCACGGCGCCGGATCTTCGCCGGTGTGCACACCAAGTTCGGAGCCGTGGGCTTCTGCCGCTTCGCGGAGGTCTCCGACTTCGAGGCGATCGTCACCGGCACCGCCCTGCCGTCCTCCGAAGCCCACCGCTACTCCCTCCTGGGGCCGCAGGTCATCCGCGTGTGACCGGCGCGGTCACCGGCCGCGCGCCCCGGAACCACCCCGCACACCCCCGGACCGGCACACCGCCGGCCACAGACCGTCCGCGATCCACCCACCGCCGGCGGTACGGCACCGCACACCCGCGCACCCGTCACTCCACCCTCTCCAGCCCCTCCGCTCCCCGCTACCCCCGCCACCCCGACACCCACCACCCCCTCAACCGCCCTCACCCCGCCCACGGCAAGGAGCCCGACATGCGACGCAGAACCATCCGCACCCCGGTAAGCACCCTGATCGCCACCGCCGTGGCCGGAAGTCTCCTGGCGGCCTGCGCCGGGGCCGGCGGCACGGCCTCGGAGGACGGCTCGATCAACGTACTGATGGTCAACAACCCGCCGATGACCGAGCTGCAGAAACTCACCGCCGAGCACTTCACCAAGGAGACCGGCATCGAGGTCAACTTCACGGTGCTGCCCGAGAACGACGTCCGCGACAAGATCAGCCAGGACTTCTCCAACCAGGCGGGCCAGTACGACGTCGCCACCATCAGCAACTACGAGGCGCCGATCTACGCCGGCAACGGCTGGCTGCACGCCCTCGACTCCTACGTGGCCGAGGACGAGGCGTTCGACCAGGACGACGTCCTGGAGCCGATGCGGCTCTCGCTCACCGGCGAGGACGGCAAGCTCTACGGCCAGCCCTTCTACGGCGAGTCGTCCTTCCTGATGTACCGCCGGGACGTCTTCGACAAGCACGGGCTGTCCATGCCCGAGAAGCCCACCTGGCAGGAGGTCGCGGACCTCGCCGCGGAGGTGGACGCCGAGGAGAAGGGCATGAAGGGCATCTGCCTGCGCGGACTGCCCGGCTGGGGCGAGGTCATGGCGCCGCTGACCACGGTCGTCAACACCTTCGGCGGCACCTGGTTCGACGAGGACTGGAACGCCCGGCTCACCTCCCCCGAGTTCACCGAGGCCACCGAGTTCTACGTGGACCTGGTGCGCGAGCACGGCGAGGCGGGCGCCGCCCAGGCCGGGTACGCCGAGTGCCTGAACAACATGACCCAGGGCAAGACGGCCATGTGGTACGACGCCACCGCCGGCGCCGGATCGCTGGAGGCCGGCGACTCCCCCGTGAAGGGCAAGATCGGTTACGTGCCCGCGCCGGTGGAGGAGACCGAGAGCTCCGGCTGGCTCTACACCTGGGCGTGGGGGGTGCAGAAGGCCTCGGAGAACGCCGGCGACGCCTGGAAGTTCATCTCCTGGGCCTCCGGCAAGGAGTACGAGGAGCTGGTCGGCGAGGAGATCGGCTGGACCAACGTACCGGCCGGGAAGCGCGCCTCCACCTACGAGCGCCCCGAGTACCGCAAGGCGGCCGGAGCCTTCTCCGAGGTGGCCCGGACCGCCATCTCCGGCGCCGACCCGCGCGACCCGGGCGTGCAGAAGCGGCCCGCGCCCGGCATCCAGTTCGTCGGCATACCCGAGTTCACCGACCTGGGCACCAAGGTCTCCCAGGAGATCAGCGCGGCCATCGCCGGACGCAAGTCGGTGAAGCAGGCGCTGGCCGCCTCGCAGCGGCTGGCCGAGGCCGTCGGCAAGGAGTACCGGAACAAATGACGGGACAGCTCACCGCGGCCTCCCCGCCGCCCGCCGCCTCCCCGCCCCGGGCGCCCGCCCGGGCCCCGGCCGCCTCCGGGCGGCTGCGGGCCTGGGCCACCCGCGCCCCCCTGCTGCCCGCCCTGGTCTTCCTGATCGCCGTCACCCAGCTCCCGTTCGCGGCGACGCTCTTCATCTCCGTGTTCGACTGGTACGCACTCGACCCCGGCGGCCGGGAGTTCACCGGGCTGTCCAACTACGGCACGGTGCTCTCCGACCCGCGGCTGCGGTCCTCCGTCGTCACCACGGTGGTGCTCACCGTGTCCGTGGTGCTGGCGAGCCTGCTCCTGGGGCTCGGCCTGGCGCTGCTGCTGGACCGGTCCTTCCGCGGCCGGGGCGTGGTGCGCACGATGCTCATCGCCCCCTTCCTGATCGTTCCCGTCGCCGCCGCGCTGCTGTGGAAGCACGCCCTCTACAACCCGGAGTACGGGCTGTTCAACGGCGCCCTCGCCTGGCTGGGCGGGCTCTTCGGGGTGGACGACCCCGTCCAGCCCGACTGGCTCTCCGACATGCCGCTGCCCGCGGTGGCGGCCTCCCTGGTGTGGCAGTGGACGCCGTTCATGATGCTCATCCTGCTGGCGGGGCTGCAGAGCCGGCCGCTGGAGACGGCCGAGGCGGCCCGGCTGGACGGCGCCGGCTCCTGGCAGGTCTTCCGCTATCTGACGCTGCCGCACCTGCGGCGCTATCTGGAACTGGGGGCGCTGCTGGGCTCGATCTACATCGTCCAGCACTTCGACGCGGTGTTCACCCTCACCGCCGGGTCGCTGGGCACCGCCAACCTGCCGTACACGATCTACCACACCTTCTACAAGGCCCATGAGTACGGCCTCGCCTCGGCCGCGGGGGTGCTGGTCGTCATCGGCTCGATCGCCATCGCCGTCTTCGCCCTGCGCGTGGTCTCGTCCCTGTTCAGCGAGGAGGTGTCCGGGTCATGACCGCCCCCGCTCCCGCCCCCGTCCCCGCCGCGCCCGCCGCGCCGGCGGCGGCGTCCGCCCCCGCCGGGCCGCCAGGCCGTACCGTCCCGCATCCGGCGGTGCGGCGTGCCCGGCGCCGGAACACCGCGCTCGGGATGCTGGCCTGGCTCGCCGGCATCGTGTTCTTCCTGCCGGTCGCCTGGATGACCCTCACCTCCCTGCACTCCGAGGCCGACGCCGCGACCAACCCGCCCTCGCTCGCCGCCCCGCTCACGCTGGAGGGCTACCGCGAGTTCTTCGCCACCGGCGCCGCCGGCCCCTGGCCGTCGCTGGCCAACTCGGCCATGGCGTCGGTCTTCTCCACCGCCGCGGTGCTGCTGCTGGCGTTCCCGGCGGCGTACGCCCTCTCCCTCCGGCCGGTGCGCAAATGGCGGGACGTGCTCTTCTTCTTCCTGTCGACGAAGATGCTGCCGGTGATCGCCGGGCTGCTGCCGGTGTACCTGTTCGCCCGGAACACCGGGCTGCTCGACAACATCTGGCTGCTCGTCCTCCTCTACACCTCGATGAACCTGCCGATCGCGGTGTGGATGATGCAGTCCTTCCTCGCCGAGGTGCCCGCCGCCCTCATCGAGGCCGCGCAGCTCGACGGGGCGCGGCTGCCCACCGTCCTCGGCCGGGTGATCGCCCCGCTCGTGGGGCCCGGCATCGCCGCCACCGCGCTGATCTGCTTCATCTTCAGCTGGAACGAGATGCTGTTCGCCCGGGTCCTCACCGGGGTGACCGCGCAGACCGCGCCGGTCTTCCTGACCGGTTTCATCACCAGCCAGGGGCTGTTCCTGGCCAAGGTGTGCGCCGCCTCCGTCGTCATCTCCCTGCCGGTGCTCGCCGCGGGGTTCGCCGCCCAGGACAAACTCGTTCAGGGCCTGTCTCTGGGAGCCGTCAAATGAGGGCCGCCGTCATCGAATCGCCCGGCAAGGCCGTGCTGGCCACCGTCCCCGACCCCGTCCCCGGGCCCCGGGAGGTGGTCGTCAAGGTTGCCGCCTGCGGGCTGTGCGGAACCGATCTCCACATCATGCAGGGCGAGTTCGCCCCCTCACTGCCGCTGGTGCCGGGGCACGAGTTCGCCGGCGAGGTGGTCGGCACCGGGAGCGCCGTCAGCGAGCTGAAGGCCGGTGACCGGGTGGCGGTGGACCCCTCGCTGTACTGCCAGGAGTGCCGCTACTGCCGCACCGGCCGCAACAATCTGTGCGACCGGTGGGCCGCCATCGGCGTGTCCGCGGCGGGCGGCGCGGCCGAGTACGCCCTCGCCCCCGCCGCCAACTGCGTGAAGCTCCCGGACCACGTGGGTCTCCAGGACGCCGCGCTCATCGAGCCGCTGTCCTGCGCCGTGCGCGGCTACGACGTGCTGTCGGCGCGCATGGGGGCCCATGTGCTGATCTACGGCTCCGGCACGATGGGCCTGATGATGCTGGAGCTCGCCAAGCGGACCGGGGCCGCGAGCGTCGACGTCGTCGACATCAGCGCCGAACGCCTCGCCACCGCCCGGACGCTGGGCTGCTCGCGCACGGCCGCGGCCGCCGCGGAGTTCGGCCGGCCCGGGGGCTGGGACGTCGTCATCGACGCCACCGGCAACGCGGCGGCGATCCAGGACGGCCTGGGACGGGTCGCCAAGGCCGGCACCTTCCTGCAGTTCGGGGTCGCCGACTACGCCACGACCGCCGTCATCGAGCCGTACCGGATCTACAACCAGGAGATCACCATCACCGGCTCGATGGCCGTCCTGCACAGCTACGAGCGCGCCGCGGAGCTCTTCGCGGCCGGCGTCATCGACCCCGGAGTCTTCATCAGCGACCGGATGCCGCTGGAGAGTTACCCGGAGGCGCTGGAGCGGTTCGCGGCGGGGGAGGGCCGGAAGATCGTGGTCGTGCCGTGACGCCGCGGGCGGGCGTCCGGCCCGGACGCCCGCCCGCGCGGTCCCGTTCCGTTCCCGGTCCGCGGACCGCGCCGTTCCGGCCGTAGAGTCCGGAGAATGAGACGAGCACGCACCGGTTCCCTGGTCAGCGACGGCCGCGGCCTCATCCTGCACGCGTTCCACCGCGTCCCCGAGGACACCCGCTTCCGCGAGGCCGGGATCGGCATGTCCCTCGTGGCGCTGTGGCACGGCGACAGACTGCTGATGGTCTACGAGCGGGACCGCGCCACCTGGGAACTGCCCGGCGGGGGCATCGAGGACGGGGAGAGCCCGCGGGAGGCGGCGGTCCGCGAACTCGCCGAGGAGTCCGGCCAGGTCGCCGACGAGCTCCGCTTCACCGGCTACGGGCTCTACACCCTGGGGCGCCGGCGGCGCCTGGTGTACGGGGCCGTCTACACCGGGCGGACCTCGGTGCCCCGTCCGTTCACCCCGAACGAGGAGATCGCCGCCATCCACTGGCGCGCCGCCGCGGAGCCCCTCTCCGGCCGCGTCCAGCCCGTGGACGAGTACCTGGCGGCCCTCTGTGCCGCCGCGCGGGACACGGGGCCCCGGCCCCCGGCCTGAGGACACCGCCCGCGCCTCCGGGCGGCGGGGGACGGTGCGGCCGGTCCGGTGCGGCCGGTCAGTGCGGCCACCGGGGCGGGTTGGTGCAGAAGTGACCGCCGAGATGGGCGTGGTCGGGGTTGTCCGGGTCGAGCTCCCCCTGTTCGGCGAGGAGCTTCGCCGCGTACGGCTCCGAGTCGTCCCGCGGCTCGTAGCCCAGCGCCCGGGCGGAGGAGAGGTCCCACCACAGGCGGGTGTTGGCGGAGCTGCCGTAGACCACGGTGTGGCCGACGGCCTCGGCGGTCAGGGCCGCGTGCAGCAGCCGGGCGGCGTCCGGCGGGCTGAGCCAGAGGGAGAGCATCCGGACGGTGGTGGGCTCGGGGAAGCAGGAGCCGATGCGGATGGAGACGGTCTCGATGCCGTGCTTGTCCCAGTAGAGGGACGCCAGGTCCTCGCCGAAGCACTTGGAGAGGCCGTAGAAGGTGTCGGGCCGGTGAGGGGCCTCGGCGGGCAGCGGCGGGGCGTCCTCGCCGGCGGGGCGGGGGAGGAAGCCGACGGCGTGGTTGCTGGAGGCGAAGACCACGCGGCGCACGCCCTCTTCGCGGGCGGCCTCGTAGAGGTGGTAGGTGCCCCGGATGTTGGAGTCGAGGATGTTCTCGAAGGTGGATTCGAGGGAGATCCCGGCGAGGTGGACGATCGCGTCGACACCGCGGACCGCTTCCCGGAGGGCCTCCCGGTCGGCGAGGTCGGCCGTGACCGCCTCGGTGCCGTCGGGGACGTCCGGCACCGGCACGCGGTCGAGCAGCCGGAGGGTGTAGCCGTACGGGGGCAGCAGGTCGCGCATCAGGGTGCCGAGGCCGCCGGCGGCGCCGGTGAGCAGGACGGTGCGGTCTGCGGGCATGGCGGTGTCTCCTCGGGAGGGCGGCGGCCGGCGGGCCGGGGCCGGTTCGGGGCGGACGTGGTGTGCGGCCGTGCGCGGCGGAGCCTGTTCACGATCTCCGGGGAAGACTCTGCCATCGGATAGTAAGCGCTGTCATCCCCTCGTGGCCGCTCTCTTGACCGCTTCCGGGCGCCGCCTTAGCGTGACCGCTTCCGCGGAGGGTCCGCCGGCCGCGCGGGCGGCGGGCCGGTGAGGAGACGACATGCGAGCCTCGGCCTTTCTCTACCCCTGGGACGTGGTCGGTGATCCGTACGCCCCGGTCCGGGTGGCCCGGCTGGGGGTGGGGCAGGTGACGCTGGCCTCCGCCTACCACTCCACCCGCGCCCTGACACCCCGCCACCCCCGGCACCGGATCGTCACCGCGCGCCACTCGGCGGTGCTCTACCCGCCCGACCCGGCCCGCTGGTCGGGGCGCCTGCTGCGACCGTACGAGCAGCGGTGGACCGAGGGCCGCGATCCGTTCGGGGAGGCGGCGGAGGCGCTGGCCGGGGCGGGGCTGGAGGTGCACAGCTGGGTGGTGCTGGCGCACAACTCCCGGCTGGGCGAGGAGCATCCGGAGATCGCCGTGCGCAACGCCTACGGCGACCGGTATCCGTGGGCGCCCTGCATCGCCCGGCCCGAGGTGCGGGAGTACGCGGTGGAGCTGGCCGCCGAGGCCGCCGTACGGCCCGGGGCGCGCGGCACCGAACTGGAGTCCTGCGGCTGGTACGGCCTGGCGCATCTGCACGCGCACGACAAGACGGCCGGGGTCGCGCTCGGCGGTGCCGGGCACTATCTGATGTCGCTCTGCTTCTGCGAGGTCTGCGAGGAGGGGTACGCCGGGGCGGGCGCCGATCCGGAGCGGCTGCGGGCCGCGGTGGCGACGGCTCTGGAGCCGCTGTGGCGCGGGAAGCCCGGACCGGAGGCGGGCCCGGCCGGTGACCGGGAGGCGGAGTGGACGGCGGTGGAGAGACTGCTCGGCGAGGAACCCGCCGACGCGACGCGACGCTGGCGCCGGAGCGTCGCGGGCGGACTCCGGCGGGCGGCGGTCGCGGCGGTGCGCCGGGCGGCGCGGCCGGGGTTCCAGGTGCTGCTCCACGCCGACCCGGCCTGGCACCGGTGCGGGGCCAACGCCGGCGCGGACCCGGAGGATCTGCTGGAGTACGCCGACGGCGCCGTGCTGCCCTGCGCGGGAGGCGAGGGCGGACGGGCGGCGCGGGCGGCCGTTCTGGACCCGTTCGCCCGGGTCCGGCCCGAAGGGGCGGTCCTCGCGGCGAACTTCACGGTCGTCTCCGGTATGGGCGGCAGCCCGGCGACGCTGGCGGCGGACGCGGCGCACGCGGCCGGACTGGGCGCGGACGAACTCCGGCTCTACCACGCCGGACTGGCCTCCGACGCCGACCTCGCGCAGGTCGGGGCGTTCCTCGGCTGAACGGGCGGGCCGGGCGGCCCGGTTGGCGCCCCCGGTCCGCCGGGGGCCGCGGACATCTCGTGGTGCGCGGGGCATTGACGGGACGGCGGCCCGGCCCTAGCTTCATCGCGTCGTCCTTCGTACGTCATATATGAGACGCGATACGCGAGATCTGAGAGCCTTCATGGTCACTGCGCCCGGCCCGCTCCCCGCCACCCCGGCCCCGATCCCCTCCCGCACCCAGGTCGTGCTGGAGGCCGTCAAACACGCCATCCTCACCGGCCGGCTGAGCCCCGGCCAGGCGCTGGTGGAGACGGAGCTGGCACAGCGGTTCGGCGTCTCCAAGACCCCGGTGCGGGAGGCCCTGAAGACGCTCGCGGGCTCCGGGCTCGTCGTCATGAACCAGTACAAGGGCGTCACCGTGCGGACCGTGGACGCCGCCATGGCCCGCGAGGTCTACGACGTCCGGCTGCTGCTGGAGCCGGAGGCGCTGCGCCGCTCGGTCACCCGCGAGGCGTCGCTGGAGGCGGCCCGGGAGGCGCTGGAGCGCGCCGACCACTCCTCGGACCGGGCCGACCGGAGCCTGGCCAACCGGGACTTCCACCGGGCGCTCTACCTGCCGTGCGGCAATCCGCTGCTCGCCCGGATGCTCGACGATCTGCGCGACCAGGCGGCCCTGGTGTCGGCGGTCGCCTGGGCGTCGGTGCCGTCCTGGGAACGGGAGGCGCGCGAGCACCGGGAGATCCTGCGCACGGCGCTCGCGGGGGACGCGGACGGCGCGGCACGGCTGCTCCACGACCACATCGGCTCCTTCGTGCGGCGGGCTTTCCCGGACGCCGTACCGGACGCGGCGGAGCCGGAGCGGCCCGGCGCCCCCTGACCGCGGTCCGGACGGCGTCCGGCGCCGGCCACGCCCCGGACCGCGCACCACCCGCACCGCACCCGCCACACCGCACCACACCGCACCGCACCGCACCGCACCGCACCGCACCACCCGCACGGCACGCAGCACCGCACAGCGCAGCACGCACACAGCACCGCACCGACGGCCCGGCACCACCCGGCGGGCCGCCATCCAGGCGACGGACCGCCCCGCGAACGGCGGCCCGGAGCACAGACCGCGGCACGCGCCGCGCACGGAAAGGGCGGACAGCATGGACCAGGCACGGCTGAAAGCGGCTCTCGCCGAGGTCGTGGCGATACCGGTGACGCCGTTCGGCGCGGAGGGCCGCGTCGAACGGGCCACCTACCGCGCGCTGCTGCGCCGGCTGCTGGACGGGGGAGTCGTCACCGTCACCCCGAACGGCAACACCGGGGAGTTCTACGCCCTCACGCCCGAGGAGCGGCGCACCGTCGTCGAGGAGACCATGGCGGAGACCGGCGGGCAGGCGACCGTCGTGGCCGGGGTCGGCCACGACGTGCCCACCGCCGTCGGCGCCGCCCGGCACGCCCGGGACTGCGGCGCCGAGATGGTGATGGTCCACCAGCCGGTGCACCCGTACGTGTCGCAGGACGGCTGGGTCGACTACCACCGCGCCATCGCCGAGGCGGTGCCCGAGCTGGGCGTCGTCCCGTACATCCGCAACGAGCTGCTGGACGGGGAGCGCATCGCGCGGCTCGGCGAGCTCTGCCCCAATGTGGTCGGCGTGAAGTACGCGGTGCCGGACGCGGCGCGGTTCGCGGCGGTCGCCCGGGACGCGGGCCTGGACCGGTTCACCTGGGTCGCCGGACTGGCCGAGCTGTACGCGCCGTCGTACTGGGCGGTGGGGGCCACCGGCTTCACCTCCGGTCTGGTCAACGTCGCCCCCCGGTTGTCGCTGGCGATGCTGGTGGCGCTGCGCGCCGGGGACTACGCCGCCGCCATGGCGGTCTGGGAGCGCGTACGGGAGTTCGAGGCGCTGCGCGCCGAACGGCAGGCGGCGAACAACGTCAGCGTCGTCAAGGAGGCGATGGCCGTCCTGGGCCTGTGCCGGCGCGAGGTGCGGCCGCCCAGCCGGCCGCTGCCCGAGCCGGAACGCGGCCGGGTCGCGTCGCTGCTGAAGGGGTGGGACCTGTGATGGGCGGGCCCGGGAACACCGGCGGTACCGGGGCGGCGCCCCGGCCGGACGGCGGCCCGTCCGCGGACGCTGCCCGGCGCGGGCGGGTGAAGAGCCCGGAGGAGCTGCGCAGCCACGCCTGGTACGGCACCGGCGGGCTGCGGTCCTTCAGCCACCGGGCCCGCACCCGCCAGCTCGGCTACCTGCCCGAGGAACACCTGGGCAAGCCGGTCGTCGCGGTCCTCAACACCTGGAGCGACATCAACCCCTGCCACCAGCATCTGCGCGAGCGCGCGGAGGCCGTGAAGCGGGGTGTCTGGCAGGCGGGCGGCTTCCCGCTGGAGTTCCCGGTGGCCACGCTCTCGGAGACCTTCCAGAAGCCGACGCCCATGCTCTACCGGAATCTGCTGGCGATGGAGACCGAGGAGCTGCTGCGCTCCTATCCGGTGGACGGCGCCGTGCTCATGGGCGGCTGCGACAAGACCACACCGGCGCTGCTGATGGGCGCCGCCTCCGCCGGGCTGCCCGCCGTATTCGTCCCGGCCGGGCCGATGCTGCGCGGCCACTGGCGCGGCGAGACCCTCGGCTCCGGCACCGACATGTGGAAGTACTGGGACGACAAGCGCGCCGGGCTCATCGGGGACCGCGAACTGGCCGAACTGGAGTGCGGCCTGGCCCGCTCGCCCGGCCATTGCATGACCATGGGCACCGCCTCCACCATGACGGCCGTCGCCGAGGCCCTGGGGGTGACCGTGCCCGGCGCCTCCTCGATCCCCGCCGTGGACTCGGGGCACAGCCGGATGGCCGCCGCGGCCGGACGTCTCGCCGTCGAACTGGTGTGGCAGGACCTGCGGTTGCCGGAGCTCCTGACCCGCGAGGCGTTCGAGGACGGCATCGCGACCGCCGTGGCGCTCGGCGGTTCGACCAACGCCATCATCCATCTGACCGCGATGGCCGGCCGCTCGGGCGTGCAGCTCACCCCGGACGACTTCGACACCATCGCCCGCCGGGTGCCCGTCCTCGCCAACCTCCGCCCCGGCGGCGCGTATCTGATGGAGGACTTCCACTACGCGGGCGGGCTGCCGGGCCTGCTGGCACGGCTCGCGGAAGGCGGGCACCTCCACCTCGGCCGGCCCACCGCCGCCCACGCCACGCTGCGCGAGCAGATCGCCGGGGCCCTTGTCCACGACGACGACGTCATCCGGCCCCTGGACGATCCGCTGGCCGCGGAGGGCGGCATCGCCGTACTGCACGGCAATCTCGCCCCCGGCGGTGCCGTGATCAAGCACATCGCCGCCGAGCCCCGGCTGCTGCGGCACACCGGGCCCGCCGTCGTGTTCGAGAACTACCGGCAGTTGCAGGACCGCATCGACGACCCGGCGCTCTCCATCACCGCCGACAGCGTGCTCGTGCTCCGCGGCTCCGGCCCGCTCGGCGGCCCCGGGATGCCCGAGTACGGGATGCTGCCGATCCCCGCGTACCTGCTCAAGGAGGGGGTGCGCGACATGGTGCGGCTCTCCGACGCCCGGATGAGCGGCACCAGTTACGGCGCCTGCGTGCTGCACATCGCCCCGGAGTCGCACGCCGGCGGGCCGCTGGCGCTGGTCCGCACCGGCGACCCCGTCACCCTCGACGTACCGGCGCGGCTGCTGCGCCTGGAGGTGGACGAGGCCGAACTCGCCCGCCGCCGCGAGGAGCTGCGCCCGCCGCCCGCCCCGTACGTGCGCGGCTACGGCGCGCTCTACCAGCGGCACATCACCCAGGCCGACACCGGCTGCGACTTCGACTTCCTGGCCCGGCCCGGCGAGGTCCCCGAACCCTACGCGGGCTAGCGGCCCGCGCCGCGCCCCCGCGCCCCCGCCGAGCCGTCCTCCGTCCCCGTCCGCCGTTTCGTCGAACGGAACCGCCGCACCCCGCGTAGTAAGCGCTTAACCCCTCAACTCGACACCGGCACACCGCACACAGCGCACCCCATCCGACCCGTACACCCCACCCCACCCCGACCCCCGCACCCGCTCGCCCCGCTCGACGTGAAGGAGCAGTCATGGCCCTCGCCGTGGCGAAGGAACCCCGCGGGACCGGCCGCCGCCGGGCGGGCGGCCCGGCCCGTCTCCCGTATCTGCTGATCTCACCGGCCGTGCTGCTCATGCTGGGCTTCCTCGCCTATCCCATGATCAGCGTCCTCTACTACAGCCTCCGGCACTACAACGTCACCAAGCCCTGGCGGAACGGCTTCGCCGGCCTCGACAACTTCTCCGCCCTCCTCGCCGACGACCTGTTCTGGCAGAGCCTGGTCTTCAGCGCCCAGTGGGTCGGCACCGAGGTCTCGCTCCAGCTCGCGCTGGGCCTGGCGCTGGCGCTCATCGTCAACCAGACGTTCGTGGGCCGCGGCATCTCCCGCGCCCTCGTCTTCTCGCCCTGGGCCGTCTCCGGCGTGCTGACCACCACCATCTGGATGCTGCTCTACAACCCGTCCACCGGCGTCAGCCGCTATCTCGCGGACGCCGGCGTCGGCTCGTACGGCACCTCGGTGCTCTCCGACCCCGGGACCGTCTTCTGGGCCGCCGTCCTCGCCGAACTCTGGCGCGGCGTCCCCTTCTTCGCCATCCTCATCCTGGCCGACCTGCAGTCCATCCCCCGGGACCTCTACGAGGCGGCCTCCGTCGACGGCGCCGGGCGGATGCGGCAGTTCCTGCACATCACCCTGCCGCACCTCAAGGACGCGATCGTCCTCTCCACGCTGCTCCGGGCGGTGTGGGAGTTCAACAACGTCGACCTGCTCTACACCCTCACCGGCGGCGGCCCGGCCGGCGCGACCACCACGCTGCCGCTCTACGTCGCCAACACCGGCATCCACGGGCACGACTTCGGCTACGCCTCCGCGCTCACCACCGTCGCGTTCGTGATCCTCCTCTTCTGCTCGATCCTCTACCTGCGGCTCAGCAAGTTCGGGGGCGACCGCTGATGACCACCACCGCCATCACCGACCAGGGCTCGGCCACCGGGGCACGCGCCGGAGCGACCACCGGAAACGCGCCCCCCGCGCGCCGCCTCCGGCGCGGCCCCGGCACCGGCGGCGGCCCGGCCGGGGAACGCACGCCGCGCTGGCAGATCTACCTGCCCCTCGGGCTGTATCTGCTCTTCACCCTGGTGCCGTTCTACTGGATGCTGCTGTTCGCCCTGCGCCCGGCGGGCTCCACCTCGCTCGTGCCCTGGCCGGCCACGGCCACGCACTTCGACAAGGTCTGGAACGACCTGGGCTTCGCGGTCTTCTTCCGCAACAGCCTGCTGGTCGGCGTCGCGTCCCTGGTGATGACCACGGCCGTCGCGCTGGCCGGCGGCTACGCCCTGGCCCGGTTCCGGTTCCGGGGCCGGAACGGCTTCATGCTGGCGCTGCTGTGCTCGCAGTTCATCCCGGGCGCGCTGATGCTCGTACCGCTCTTCGAGATCTTCCGCGAGCTGGCCCTCGTCAACTCGCTGTGGAGCGTGGTCATCGCCGAGACCGTCTTCCAGCTGCCGCTCTCGCTCATCCTCATCAGCGGCTTCATCCGCAATGTGCCGGCCGAGCTGGAGGAGGCCGCCTGGGTCGACGGCTGCGGGCGTTTCCGGGCCTTCTGCGCGGTGGTGCTGCCGCTGCTGCGGCCGGGGCTGATCGCGGTCGGTTCCTTCGCCTTCGTGCACAGCTGGAACCACTTCCTCTTCGCGCTGATGTTCCTCAGCTCGCAGGAGAAGTACACGATCCCCGTCGGGCTCAACTACACCATCGGCGCGGAGAGCGTCGACCTGGGCGCGCTGGCCGCGGGCGGCGTCGTGGCCGCCGTGCCCGTGGTGATCGTCTTCGCCTTCATCCAGAAGTGGCTCATCGCCGGCTTCAGCGCCGGGGCGGTCAAGGGCTGAGCCGCCCGGAGGCGGCCAGGAACAGGACATCGGGGAGAGACATGACGGCAGTTGACGGAGCGAACACCGGGCCGGCCGGGCCGGGCACCGTACCGGACGTCCGGCCGGACGCCGGGCCCGCGGGCGGACCGGACGGGCCGGTGCCCGTGGTACTCGCCGGCGGGCGCGGCCACGGCTCCTGGCACCTGGAGAACCTGCGGCGGCTCTCGGCGGCCGGGCGGGTCCGGCTCGCCGGGGTGTGCGAACTCCAGCCGCTCGCCGCGGAGGAGCTGGCCGGCTTCGACGGGGTCGAGCAGTCCCCGGACCTCGCCGGGCTGCTGGAACGGACCGGCGCGCGGATCACCGTCGTCTGCACACCGATCCACACCCACACCGAGCTGGCGCTCACCGCCGCCCGCGCGGGCTCGCACCTGCTGCTGGAGAAGCCGCCGACCCCCTCGTACGAGGACTTCCGGCGGCTGACCGGGGGACTCGCCGCGGCCGGCACCGCCTGCCAGGTCGGTTTCCAGTCGCTGGGCTCGCACGCCCTGGACGCCATCGCCGGGCTGATCGGCGGCGGAGCCGTCGGCCGGGTGCGCTCCATCGGCGGCGCGGGGGCCTGGGTGCGCGGCGAGGACTACTTCACCCGCGCGCCCTGGGCCGGACGGCGGACCCTCGGCGGCCGGGACGTCGTCGACGGGGTCCTCACCAACCCCCTCGCGCACGCCGTGGCCACCGCGCTGCGCATCGACGGCAGCGACCGGGCCGAGGACCTGGCCGGGATCGAACTGGAGCAGTACCGGGCCCACGCGATCGAGGCGGACGACACCTCCTGCCTGCGGCTGACCACGGCACGCGGCACCCGGATCACCGTGGCCGTGACCCTCTGCGCCGAACGGACGGCCGATCCGTATCTGCTCGTCCACGGCGACCGGGGCCGGATCACCTTCTGGTACACGCGGGACCGGGTGCTGCTCCAGCGCGCCGGTCACGCCCCGGAGGAACGCCTGTACGGGCGGACGGACCTGCTGGAGGACCTGCTCGCGCACCTCGCCACCGGCTCGCCCCTGCTCGTACCGGCGCACCGCACGGGCGCCTTCACCCGCGTCGTCGAGGCGGTCCGCACCGCGCCGCCCCCGGTGCGGCTGACGGAGCCGGTCTGGCACCGGGCGGACGGACCGGCCTGGCGCAGCGGGGGCACGGCACCGCGGCGGGTGATCTCCGGTGTCGACGAGCTGGTCGCGGCGAGTGCCGAGACCCTCTCCCTCTTCTCCGAACTGGGCGCGGACTGGGCCGTACCGGCCGGGGCGCCCGGTGGAGAGGGGGAACGGCGGCCGTAGCCCCCGGACCGCCGGGCGCGGTACACGGCCGGCCGGTCCACGCGTACGCCGGCCCGCCACCGCGCCGGCAGCCGTACGCCGGCACAGCAGTACACCGCGGGGCCGGGACCCCCGCGTCACCGAACCGAGAACCGAGAACCGAACACCGGGAACCGAGAACCGAGGAGAGCCGAGATGACGACAGCACACCGGGACCAGCGCCCCGGCCCACGCCCCCGGAGAGCCGTGCGGCCCGCCGCGGCCGTGGCCCTCACCGCCGTGCTCGCCCTGACCGCGAGCGCCTGCGGGGACTCCGGCGACGCGGCCGGGGGAGAGGGTGACGGCAAGGGCACCGTCGAGTTCTGGGACAACAACGGCGGCGTCCGCACCCCCGTCTGGAAGAAGATCATCGCGGCCTTCGAGAAGAAGCACCCGGACATCGACGTGAAGTACGTGCCGGTGCCGATCACCGAGGTGCAGTCGAAGTACGACACCGCGATCGCCGGCGGCGGGCTGCCGGACGTCGGCGGCGTCAAGACCGCGGATCTGGCGAACATGGTCGCGCAGGGCGCGCTGGAGCCGGTCGGCGACCGCATCGAGGGCGGTCCCCTCAAGGGCAGGCTGTCGCCCGGCATGGTGGAGAGCGTCCGTGCCGCGGGCGGCGAGGGCGAGGAGATGTTCTCCGTGCCGGCCTCCGCCAACCAGAGCGTCCTCTGGTACCGCACGGACCTCTTCGAGAAGGCGGGGATGGACGCGCCCGACGACTGGGAGGCGTTCTACGAGGCGGCGGAGAAGCTGACCGACGCGGAGGACAACAAGTTCGGCTTCACCATCCGCGGCGGCGCCGGATCCGTCGCCCAGGCGCTGGACATGATGTACGCCCAGTCCGGCGTCGACACCTTCTGGGAAGGGGAGAAGACCACGGTCAACGCCCCGGAGAACGTCGAGGCGCTGGAGCGGTACACGGACCTCTACAAGAAGGCCACGCCCGCCGCCGACCTCAACAACGACTTCACCAAGATGGTCGCCCAGTTCGACAGCGGCGACATCGGGATGCTGCTGCACAACCTGGGGTCGTACCCCGACCATGTGAAGGCGTTCGGCAAGGACCGGATCGCCGGCATCCCGCTGCCGCCCTCGGCGGACGGCGCGCCGCGCACCATTCCGTCCAACCCGGTCGACGGGCTGGGGCTGTTCCGGAGCAGCGACAACAAGGCCGCGGCCTGGAAGTTCATCGAGTTCGCCGTCTCCCACGAGATGAACAGTCTCTGGAACGAGGAGGCGGGCGCCATCCCGGCCCGTACGGACGCCGTCGGGGACGCCTGGATCGAGGACGCGGCGCCGGTGAAGGCCGCCATGGAATCCGTCAACGACCCCGAGACGAAGATCGTCCAGCTGCCGTACTACCTGCCGGACTGGAACGACATCAGCAAGGCCGGGACCGAGCCGGACTTCCAGAAGCTGCTGCTGGGCGAGATGACCGCGAAGGAGTTCGCCGACAAGCTCGCCGGACTCCTCAACGAGGCCCAGGCGGAGTGGAAGGAGCAGCAGGAGAAGTGAGCCCCCGATTCCTCCCGTTCCCCCACGACCCCCAGGAGTCCGACATGCCGAGAACCTCATGTCACGCGCGTGCCGTGGCCGCCCTGCTGTGCGGTGCCGCGCTCGCCCTGGCCCCCGCCCCGGCCGGGGCCGCGGCACCGGCCCCGCCCGCTCCCGCTCCCGTCCCCGCCCCGTCCGGCGACCGGCCGGTGCTGCCCGCCGGCGACGGCTGGGCCTCGGCGGAGGGCGGCACGACCGGCGGCGCGGCCGCCGAAGCGGACCACGTCTTCACCGTCCGCACCCGGGCCGAGCTCGCCGCGGCGCTGAACGGCGGCGATCCCACCCCCAAGGTCATCCGGATCGCCGGCACGGTCGACGCCAACACCGACGACGCCGGCCGGCCCCTCTCCTGCGCCGACTACGCCACCGACGGCTACACCCTCGACGGCTATCTCGCCGCCTACGACCCGGACACCTGGGGCGACGCCGACCCCTCCGGTCCGATGGAGGACGCCCGCGCCGCCTCGGCCGCCCGCCAGGCGGAGCGGGTGCGGCTGGCCGTCGGCTCGAACACCACCATCGTCGGAGCGGGCCCGGGAGCCCGCCTCCTCGGCGCCAGTCTCCAGGTGAAGAACGCCGAGAACGTCGTCGTCCAGGGCATCACCTTCGAGGACGCGTACGACTGCTTCCCGCAGTGGGACCCCACCGACGGCGCCGACGGCAACTGGAACTCCGAGTACGACAACCTCGTCCTGTACGGCTCCCGCCACGTGTGGATCGACCACAACACCTTCACCGACGGACGCCGCCCCGACAGCGAACAGCCGCGCTATTTCGGTGTGCTGTTCCAGCAGCACGACGGCGAGCTGGACATCGTGCGCGGCGCCGACCTCGTCACCGCCTCCTGGAACGTCTTCGCCGACCACGACAAGACCCTGATGATCGGCAACAGCGACAGCGCGGGCGACACCGACCGGGGCCGGCTGCGGGTGACCCTCCACCACAACCTCTTCCGCGACGTGGTCGAACGGGCGCCCCGGGTGCGCTTCGGGCAGGTCGACGTCTACAACAACCACTATCTGACGACCGGCGAACGCTACGGCTACAGCTGGGGGGTCGGCTTCGAGTCCCGGCTCGTCGCCGAGGCCAATGCCTTCACCCTGCCGGACGCGGTGGACCCCGCGAAGGTGATCAAGAGCTGGAAGGGCACGGCCCTCACCGAGCGGGACAACCTGGTGAACGGCGAGGCCGTGGACCTGCTCGCCGTCCACAACGCCGGTGTCCCGGAGGAACGGCTCGGGGACGACGCGGGCTGGACCCCGGAGCTCCGGCCCCGCGTCGACCACCCGCGCGCCGTCCCGTACCTGGTGGCCCGGCACGCGGGCGCCGGCCGGCGCTGAGCCGGGCGCACGGTCCCGGCCCCGGGCGGGGCGCCGGGGCCGTCCGGGCCGGCCGGTCCCTCCGGTGCTTCCGGGAGTCCGGCCGGCCCGGGCACGCCGCACGCCCGCGCCCGCGGGTAGTACGGGCCCGGGCCCGGGCGCTCCGCGGAGCACCGGGCGCCCAGCCTTGACCCTCTCCGCGCCCCGGAAATAGGGTCCAAGGGTATTCAGCATCAGGAACAGCGTTCAGTATCTCGAACGCCGCCTACGTGGTATGAGCTGGAGGAACCGCAAGTGGCCACAGCAGTGTGGAGCGTCGATCCCCGGACCGGGAAGCAGCGCGAGGAAGTGGCCGTCGAGGCCACGCCCGCGGAGGTCGACGAGGCCGTGCGCGCCGCGCACGCGGTCCGCGGCAGCCTCGCCGACCGCGCCGTGCGCACCGCCTTCCTGCGCACGGCCGCCGACCTCCTGGACGAGGCCGGTGACCATGTCGTCGAGGCCGCCGACGCGGAGACCGCGCTCGGCCCCGGCCGGCTCACCGGCGAGCTGGCCCGGACGACGTACCAGCTCAGGGCGTTCGCCGACCTCGTCGACGAGGGCTCCTTCCTCGGCGTGATGATCGACCACGCCGACCCGGACCTGAAGCCCGTCCCGCGCCCCGACCTGCGCCGCTACAAGGTCCCGCTCGGCGTCGTCGCCGTCTACTCCGCGAGCAACTTCCCGCTCGCCTTCTCCGTCCCCGGCGGGGACACGGCCAGCGCGCTCGCCGCCGGCTGCCCCGTCGTCGTCAAGGCGCACCCCGACCACCCGGCGACCTCCGAACTCTGCGCCTCCGTGCTG
Source organism: Streptomyces xinghaiensis S187 (assembly GCF_000220705.2). Taxonomy (GTDB): domain Bacteria; phylum Actinomycetota; class Actinomycetes; order Streptomycetales; family Streptomycetaceae; genus Streptomyces; species Streptomyces xinghaiensis. Next base: position 5,877,204 of record NZ_CP023202.1, read on the forward strand.
CGCCGCGCCGCCGTACAGGCGGGGCTCCCGGCCGATGTCGTCCGCCTGGTGCACGGCTTCGAGGCGGGCATCGAGCTGATCAGGCACCCGCTGGTCTCGGCCGCCGGGTTCACCGGCTCGGTCCGCGGCGGCCGGGCGCTCTTCGACGCGGCCGCCGCCCGCCCCGTCCCCATCCCGTTCCACGGCGAGCTGGGCAGCCTCAACCCGGTCGTCGTCACCGAGGCCGCGGCGGACGAGCGCGCCGAGGAGATCGGCACCGGCCTCGCCGGGTCCATGACCCTCGGCACCGGGCAGTTCTGCGTCAAGCCGGGCCTGGTGCTGGCCCCCTCCGGCGACGCCGGGGACCGGCTGCTGTCCGCCCTCACCGACGCGGTCAGCAGGACCGAGGCGGGGGTGCTGCTCGACACCCGGATGCGCGACAACTTCGTCCGCGGGGTGCGCGAGCGGCTGGACCTCCCCGGGGTCGCCAGCCCGGTCACCCCCGGCGAGAGCGGCGAGCTGGCCGTGGGCGCCGGATACCTCACCGTCCCGGCGGCACGGCTCGCCGGGGGCGACGCCCACGAGCTGCTGCTGGAGGAGTGCTTCGGCCCGGTCACCGTCGTCGTCCGCTACGAGAACGCTGCCGAGGTCTCCGCGGTCCTGGAGCGGCTGCCCGGCAACCTCACCGCCACCGTCCACATCGGCGAGCGGGAGGCGGCCGAGGAGAACGGCCCGGGCGCGCGGCTGCTCGCCGAGCTGACCCCGCTGGCCGGCCGGCTGCTGGTGAACGGCTGGCCCACGGGCGTCGCCGTGGCCCCGGCACAGCACCACGGCGGTCCCTACCCGGCCACCACCTCCACCTCCACCTCGGTGGGCTCCACCGCGATCGAGCGCTGGCTCCGCCCGGTGGCGTACCAGAACACCCCGCAGGCGCTGCTGCCCCCCGAGCTCAGGGACGGCAACCCGCTGGGCCTCCCGCGCCGGGTCGACGGCCGGCCGGAGCTCTGACCGGAACCACGTCCCCCGGTGCCCGCGGGCACCGGGGGACCTGTTCGGCGTAACGGACCGGCGCCGGAGGGAGACGCCCGCCCGCGGCCGGAGAGCGGCCGGAGAGCGGCCGGAGAGAGGGGCGCGGCCGCGCCCCGCGCCGCCTCCCCGCCGGACACGGAGTGCCGCCCGCCGCGGAAACGGGACAATGGGGGCATGCCGGAAGGGAATGCCGCGGTGCACGAGGCGTACGACGCCGTCCGGACCCGTATGACGGACGGCCGCTACGCCCAGGGGCAGATCCTCACCCCGGAAGCGGTCGCCACGGAGACGAGTCTCCCGCTCCCGGCGATCAAGGCGGCCTTCGGGCGTCTGGCCGAGGAGAACGCCCTGCGGTTCCATCCGCCCCAGGGCGCGCTGATCCTGCCGCTGGACCTGGAGGAGGCCCGCGACGTCATGGAGGCCCGGCTGCTCCTGGAGATGTTCGCGATCGACTCGGTGGCCGCCCGCGGCCGGGAGCACGCACGCCGGCTGGGCCGGGCCCTCGAACCGCTGCTGCACGAGAAGGACACCTCCGAGGCGACCCTGCTCCAGGCCCGGCAGTTCCACGGGGAGCTGGTCGGGGCGGCGGGCAACGCCGTGGTCGCCCTGATGCACGAGACGCTCTGGGACCGCAGCCTGCACGTGGCCGCCGCCTCCACCGCCGGGCCGGACAACCGGCGCGGCAACGTCGCGGAGCACCGGGCCATCGCCGAGGCGCTGTGCCGCGGCGAGGGCGCCCGGGCCCGCCGGCTGGTGTACGAGCACATCGCCGCCATCCTGCGCCGCGTCGGCGTCGGCGACGAGCTGGCCCTGCCGCGCCCGGCGGACGCCTGACGCCTGACGCCCGACGCCCGACGCACCCCCGCGCCCCGTCGGGCATCCGCCGCGCGGCCACAACCCCGTGGACGGGAGGACGCCGTGCCGCGCATAGTGGCTGGCTATGGAGACCACTCTGGGAGGGGCGCACTTCGCGCCGAAGTCGACCTATCTCAACACCGCTTCGATGGGGCTGCTGCCCCGGGAGGCCGCGGCCGTGCTCCGGGAGGGGGTGGACGGCACCGCCGACGGCCGTCCCTCGCCCGACCTCGGCTTCCCCTCGGTGGACCGGGCCCGTGCGGCCTTCGCCCGGCTGGCCGGAGTGGACCCCGGGCGCGTGGCCACCTCGGGCGCCGTCGCCGTCCACACCGGCCTCATCGCCGGCTCACTGCCGGAAGGGGCCGAAGTCCTCATCGCCGACGGGGACTTCAGCTCGCTGGTCAACCCCTTCGCCGTCCGTCCCGATCTCAAGCTGCGCAGTGTGCCGCTCACCGCCCTGGCGGACGAGGTCCGGCCCGGTACGGCGCTCGTCGCCGTCAGCGCCGTCCAGTCCGCCGACGGCCGGATCGCCGACCTCGCCGCGATCCGTGCGGCCGCCCGCGCCCACGGCGCCCGTACGCTCGTCGACGCCACCCAGGCCCTCGGCTGGTTCCCGGTGGACGCCGGCGACTTCGACTACACCGTCACCGGCGCCTACAAGTGGCTGCTCTGCCCGCGCGGTGTCTCCTTCCTCACCGTCCCGGAGGACGGCGGGGGCCTGCGCCCGGTCTTCTCCGGCTGGACGGCGGGGGAGGACCCCTGGGAGAGCTGTTACGGCCCGGTGCGCCGGCTGGCCCGCACCGCACGCCGGTTCGACGAGAGCCACGCGCTGCTGGCGTATCTCGCGGCCCCGGAGGCGCTGGCGGTCATCGAGGAGACCGGCCCCGAAGCCATCCGCGCCCACAACCTCGCGCTCGCCGAGCGCTGCCGGGCCGGGCTGGCCGGGCTGGGCTACGAGCCGGTGTCCGAGCCGGGTTCCGCGATCGTCGCCGTCCCCGGGCTGGGCCACGCCGAGGAGACGCTGGCTGCGGCGGACGTCCGCGTGGCCATCCGGGCCGGCAATCTGCGGGCGGCCTTCCACCTCTACAACACCGCCGCCGACGTGGACCGGCTGCTCGACGTCCTCTCGGGCCTCCCGGCCCGCCCCTGACCCGGCCCCGGGTACGCGACGGCGGCCGTCACCGGGAATGCCTCCCGGCGACGGCCGCCGTCACTCGCCCAGTGGGAGCCCGATCCGGACGTGCCCCTCCCCCTTCCAAGAGGAGGCCGCGGCCCGGACCCAGGTCACACCCTGCGAGCCTGGGTCATCTCGCTACTTCACCGGTGTGAAGTCCCGGGCACCGAGGAACTCGGGCCGGCGGATGGGGGCCGCGAAGGGCTCCACCGCGGGGTTCTCCACGCTGTTGAAGACGATGAAGACATTGCTCCGCGGGAACGGGGTGATGTTGTCCCCGGAGCCGTGCATGCAGTTGCAGTCGAACCAGGTCGCCGAACCGGCCTTGCCGGTGAACAGCTTGATGCCGTGCTTCTCGGCGAAGCCGGACAGCGCCTCGTCGGACGGGATGCCCGCGTCCTGCATCTGCAGCGACCGCTTGTAGTTGTCCTTCGGGGTCTCGCCGGCGCAGCCGAGGAACGTCTTGTGCGAACCCGGCATGATCATGAGACCGCCGTTGGTGTCGTAGTTCTCGGTCAGCGCGATCGAGACGGACACCGTGCGCATGTTGGGCAGGCCGTCCTCGGCGTGCCAGGTCTCGAAGTCCGAGTGCCAGTAGAACCCGGAGGCACCGAACCCCGGCTTGACGTTGATCCGGCTCTGGTGGACGTAGACGTCCGAGCCGAGGATCTGGCGGGCGCGGTCCAGCACGCGCGGGTCGCGGACCAGCCCGGCGAAGACCTCGCTGATCTTGTGCACCTCGAAGACCGACCGGACCTTCTGCGACTTGGGCTCGACGATCGAACGCTCGTCGGCCTTCACCTCGGGATCGGTGACCAGCCGGTTCAGCTCGTCGCGGTAGACCGCGACCTCGTCAGGGGTGATCAGCTGGTCGACCGCCATGAAGCCGTCACGGTCGAAGTCGCTGATTTCGTTCTCGGAGATCGGGCCGGGGGTTCCGGGAGCCGACCACACGACCGGGTCCACCCGCGGGGTGGCCACCTCCGTGGCGCCGCGGGTCGGGTAGAGATCGGTCGTCCGCTCGGGTGCGATGGTCATGGTGCTGCACCTTCTCCTCTCGTTACGTCCCTGCTTCTGTCCGTTTCCCTCGTCGGGGGGCCGGTCAGCCCTCTTCGGGCTCGGTGAGCAGCGGGTAGACACCGTTCTCGTCGTGGTCCTCACGGCCGGTGACCGGCGGGTTGAAGACGCAGACGCAACGGAAATCCGTCTTCGGCCGCATCGTGTGGCGCTCGTGCCCGTCCAGCAGATACATCGTGCCGGGCTCGATCCAGTGCTTCTCGCCCGTTTCCTCGTTGGTGAGTTCGGCCTCACCCTCCACGCACAGCACCGCCTCGACGTGGTTGGCGTACCACATCTTGGTCTCGGTCCCCGCGTAGAGCGTGGTCTCGTGGAGGGAGAAGCCCACCCGCTCCTTGGCGAGGACGATGCGCTTGCTCTCCCAGGTGCCCGACTGCGACTTGATGTGCCGGTCGGTCCCCTCGATGTCCCTGAGGGATCGGACGATCACGGTGTTCTGCCTTTCTTTTCTACGGTCGGCGATACGCGGGCCCGGGGCAACCCGGCAAACAAGCCGGATTGCCCCGGGGAGAGGGCTCAGACCGTCTCGCGTACCGCCCGGGCGAGGATCCGCAGACCCTCGTCCAGCTCTTCGGGGGTGGTGGTCAGCGCGGGCAGCAGCTTGACGACCTCGCTCTGCGGCCCGGACGTCTCGACCAGCAGCCCCAGCTCGAAGGCGCGCTTGCACACGGCGCTCGCGCGGGACTTGTCGGTGAACTCCATGCCCCACACCAGACCGCGGCCGCGCACGACGCCGCCGAGCCGCGGGTGCTCCTCGGTGATCGCCGTGAGCGCCTGCTCGACCTGCTCGCCGCGGCTGATGGTCTGCTTCTCCATCTGGCCGTCGGCCCAGTAGGTGTCCAGGGCCGCGGCGGCCGTCACGAAGGCCGGGTTGTTGCCGCGGAAGGTGCCGTTGTGCTCACCCGGCTCCCACACGTCCAGCTCGGGCTTGAACAGCGTCAGCGACATGGGCATCCCGTAGCCGCTGATGGACTTCGACAGCGTCACGATGTCCGGCGTGATGCCCGCCTCCTCGAAGGAGAAGAAGGCACCCGTACGGCCGCAGCCCATCTGGATGTCGTCGACGATCAGCAGCATGTCCCGGCGCCGGCACAGGTCGGCCAGGGCGCGCAGCCAGTCGGCGCGGGCGACATTGATGCCGCCCTCGCCCTGGACCGTCTCGACGATCACGGCGGCGGGCTGGTTGAGCCCGGAACCCTGGTCCTCCAGCAGCCGCTCGAACCACAGGAAGTCCGGGACCTTGCCGTCGAAGTAGTTGTCGAACGGCATCGGGGTGCCGTGCACCAGCGGGATGCCGGCGCCGGCGCGCTTCATGGAGTTGCCGGTGACGGCCAGCGAGCCGAGGGACATGCCGTGGAAGGCGTTGGTGAAGGAGACGATCGCCTCGCGGCCCTTCACCTTCCGGGCCAGCTTGAGCGCGGCCTCGACCGCGTTGGTGCCCGTCGGGCCGGGGAACATGACCTTGTACGGCAGGTCGCGCGGCCGCAGGATCGAGTTCTGGAAGGACTCCAGGAAGGCCCGCTTGGCGGTGGTGCCCATGTCCAGGCCGTGCGTGACGCCGTCGCGCTCCAGGTAGTCCAGCAGCGCGCGTTTCAGCACCTCGTTGTTGTGGCCGTAGTTGAGGGCTCCGGCGCCGGAGAAGAAGTCCAGGTAGGTGTGGCCGTCCTCGTCGTACATGTAGCTGCCCTTGGCCCGGTCGAACACGGCCGGCCAGCCGCGGCAGTAGCTGCGAACCTCGGATTCGAGGCTCTCGAAGACACTCAGGGCGGGCGGGGTGATGGTCACAGCGAACTCCAGGGAGTGGTCTGGGGAGTGAGGTAAGTCGGTGGGGGCGGGCAGGGCTCGGAGTCGGGGTTTCCGGGGGCCCGGGGTGAGGGGGCCCGGGTCAGCGCGGGGGCGCCGTCCACGGCAGGGGTCCTATCCGGTACAGCACCTCGGGCAGGTGCCCCTCCTCGGGGAACAGGCCCGGGTCGAACAGGACCTCGCGCTCCACGGCCGCGCCGTGCCGCTCGGCGAACGAGGTGAACAGGCGGTTCGACGCCGTGTTGTCCGGGGTGATCGTGGTCTCGACCCGGTCGATGTCCTTCTCGTGGGCGACCCGCTCGGTCAGCCCGTCGAGCAGGGCGCCCGCCAGGCCGCGCCCGCGCTGGCTCTCGTCGACGGCGACCTGCCAGACGACGAGGGTGCGGGGGGCCTCGGGGCGGAGGTACCCGGTCACGAAGCCGACCGGCTCGCCGTCGGCGCCGCGGGCCACCACGGAGGTGGCGGCGAAGTCACGGCACCACAGGAGGTAGCTGTACGACGAGTTGAGGTCGAGCACCTCGGAGTCGCGGGCGATGCGCCAGATCGCGGCTCCGTCGTCGACGCGTGGCGTGTCGAGCTTGAGTCCTTCCGGCATTTCCAAGAATTCCGTACGGGGACCTGCGTGGTCTGCTTGCGCGGCGGTCATGCGTATTCAATTTACCGAGCAAAAGTTAAAAATGCATCGGGGCAAGGGGTTACGCGGACGGGGGTTCCTGTGTTATTCGGGCGCGGCCGTGCGGGCGCGCGAAACCCCGCCTGATTGCCCGTATATATGGGCTGATTCCCGGATGAACCGGGCGGCCTGTGGATCGCGTCACATATCCGTAACAACCCGGGCCGCGGCCACGGGAGAGGCTCCTGAGGTCTGTGGCGAATCCGTGTGTTTGAGACACGGGAAAGCGGGAAGAAGAGTTCCGGACTCTACGCATTTGGAGAATACGGAATTCCGTTGAGGAGAACATAGCGCGAATGCGCGAAACTGTCACCGGAATCACGGAACCCGACCGCCCCGGACTCCGTCCGCCCCCTCGCGGACCCGGCGCGGGCCGGGCCCGCCCCTCCCGCGTGCCACGCCGCTCGTAGAGTGCCTGCCATGAGCGAAGGCACGGTGCTGCACATCAAGGGACGGGTGCTCCGCGGCCCGGAGGACGTCCGGGACGAGCTGTGGGTGCGGGACGGCCGCGTCACCTACGAGCCCCCCGCCGCCGCGCGGAAGGTGACCACCCTCACCGGCTGGGTCCTCCCCGGACTCGTCGACGCCCACTGCCACGTCGGCCTGGACGCCCGGGGCCCGGTCGACGAGTCCACCGGCGAGAAGCAGGCCCTGACCGACCGCGACGCCGGAACGCTGCTGATCCGCGACGCCGGGTCGCCCTCCGACACCCGCTGGATCGACGACCGCGAGGACCTGCCCCGGATCATCCGCGCCGGCCGGCACATCGCCCGCACCCGCCGCTACATCCGCAACTACGCCCATGAGATCGAGCCGGGCGACCTCGTCGCGTACGTGGCGCGGGAGGCGCGCCGGGGTGACGGCTGGGTCAAGCTCGTCGGCGACTGGATAGACCGCTCCACCGGCGACCTCGCCCCCTGCTGGCCGCGCGGCGAGGTGGAGGCCGCGATCGCCGAGGCCCACCGGCTCGGTGCCCGCGTCACCGCCCACTGCTTCGCCGAGGACTCGCTGCGCGACCTGGTGGAGGCGGGCATCGACTGCGTCGAGCACGCCACCGGGCTGACCGAGGAGACCATTCCGCTCTTCGCCGAGCGCGGTGTGGCCATCGTCCCCACCCTCGTCAACATCGCCACCTTCCCCCGGCTCGCCGACGGCGGCCAGGAGAAGTTCCCCCGCTGGTCGGACCATATGCGGCGGCTCCACGAGCGGCGCTACGAGACCGTGGCCGCGGCCCACGACGCCGGCATCCCGGTCTTCGCCGGCACCGACGCCGGCGGCTCCCTCCCGCACGGCCTGATCGCGCAGGAGGTCGCGGAGCTGGTGAAGGCCGGGCTCCCGGCGGCGACCGCGCTGTCGGCGGCCACCTGGGGCGCGCGGGAATGGCTCGGGCGCCCCGGCCTGAGCGAGGGCGCCCCCGCGGACCTGGTGGTGTACGACACCGACCCGCGCGAGGACGTCCGCGTCCTGGCGGCGCCCCGCCACGTGGTGCTGCGCGGCCGCGTCACCGGCTGAGCCGCCCTACGCCGCCGTACGCCGCCGTACGGGGACCCGCCGCCGCGGGTCCCCGGGCCGGGGAGTCGAACGCACGCCCAGAAACCACCCGATGGTGTGAACTCACGCCATGTTGCTGCCTGTTCACCGACAGTACGTAAGTATGCGTTGCGTACGAGGTCGCCGGGCGGACGTCTCCCGGACCGCGCCGGTGACTCCATTTCTCTTGTGGGGGTTCCACACCTTGAACAGCAATGCCTTCGTCCCGCCCGTGCGCCGTACCGCCGCCGCGCTGACGGCCGCCGCTCTGGCCGCCGCCCCGGTGCTCCTCGCCGGTGCCGCGCCCGCGTACGCCTCCGGAGGGGACGGCAAGGCCGGAGCGGTCGTGCTCCGCGCGGACCTCGGGGTCACCCTGCTCGACCAGACCCGGGTGCCGCTGAACGTCACGCTCAACGAGGTCCAGGCCCCGGAGTCGGCCAGTGAGACGCTGCTGACCGCGCGGGTGGAGGGGGCCCACCGGGGCCGTCCCGTCGAGGTGCTGAAGGCGGCCGTCGCGACCGCGGAGGCGAAGACGGAGGCCGGGAAGGCCGAGGGGCGGGCCAACCTCGTGAACGCCCGGGTGTTCGTGCCCGGTCTGAAGAAGCACCCGCTGATCGAGCTCGACCAGGTCACGTCCACCGCCGTGTGCCCGGCCGGCGGGCAGCCGACGGCCGAGGCGAAGATTCCCGGGCATGTGACGGTCTTCGGCCAGCGGGTCGAGCTGAGCGCCGAGGGCACCGCGCGGGCGGACGTCGAGGGCATCGGATCGGTCGAGCTGGCCCTGGCGAAGACCACCACCACGGCGACGACCGCCGCGGCCACGGCCCTGGAGCTCCAGGTGTCCGTCACCCCGGAACTGACCGCGCCGAAGAAGCTCAACGTCGCGGCCGTGGAGGGCAAGGTCACCCTGGTGGAGGCCACCTGTGAGAGCCCCGCCGGCGGCTCCGGCGACGGCGGGCCGGGCACCGGCAGCGGCGGAGCGACCGAGGGCGCCACCGGCGGCTCGGGCGGCTCGGGCGACGGTTCGGGCGACGGCGGCTCGGGTGACGGTTCCGGCGACGGCTCGGGCGACGGCTCGGGCGACGGCTCGGGCGACGGCGTCAGCACCCAGACCGGCTCCGGCAGCGGCGAGGACAACCTCGCCGCCACCGGCGGCAACTCCACCACTCCGTACCTGGCGGCCGGTGCCGGGGCCCTGCTCGCGGCCGGCGGAGTCTCGGTCTTCGTCGCACGGCGCCGGGCGGCCGCCCGCCGCGGCTGACCGCGACGGGTCCGGGGCCGCCGGTCCCGGGCCCGGACCGGAAAGGTGACGGCGCGGGCCGCCCCGGGGGTGGGGCGGCCCGCGCCGTCGGCCTTCCGCCGCCGTCCGTACCTCCCGGCCCGGCCGCGCGGGACCGCCCGTACGGCGGGGTGCCCGCGAGGCCGGCGGCCGGCGGGGTCAGCGGCCGGCGGGGCCAGCCGGCGAAGTCAGCGGTCGGCGAGGGCCTTGCCCAGGGCGTCGGCGAACCGGTCCGTGGTCCGGGGATCGCGGACCGCCAGCCGCAGCCACTCCGGACCGAGCCCCGGGAACGTGTCACCCCGGCGGACCGCGAAGCCGTGCTCGCGCAGCCGTTCCCGTACGGCGGCCGCTCCCTCGAGCCGGAGCAGCACGAACGGCCCGGCGGCCGGACCGCAGACGGCGACCTCGCCGAACTCCGCCAGCCGCGCCAGCAGATGCTCCCGGTCCGCCGCCACGCCCTCCGCGGCGCGCTCCGCCTCCGCGAGCGCCGCCGGCTCACAGCAGGCCTCCGCCGCCGCGAGGGCCGGCGCGGACACCGGCCACAGCGGCTGGGCGCGCTCCAGCGCCGCGATCCGCTCCGGTTCCGCGAGGACGTAGCCGATGCGCAGCCCGGCCAGTCCCCAGGTCTTGGTGAGGCTGCGCAGCACCACCAGTCCCGGCAGGTCCGTCCGTGACGCCAGCGAGGCGTGCTCGCCCGGCACCGCGTCCATGAAGGCCTCGTCGACGATCAGCAGGCGCCCGGGCCGGGCCAGCGCGGCCAGACCGGCCGGGCCGTCCGCGGGATGGAGCACGGAGGTCGGGTTGGTCGGGTTGCCGACCACGACCAGATCCGCGTCCTCCGGTACGGAGCCCGGACGGAGCCGGAAGCCGTCCTCGCGGCGCAGCAGCACCCGTTCCACCCGGTGGCCGGCGTTCCGCAGGGCCGCCTCGGGCTCGGTGAACTGCGGGTGCACCACCACCGGACGGCGGGCCGGGAAGGCCCGGGCGGCCAGGACGAACGCCTCCGCGGCCCCGGCCGTCAGCAGCACCCGGGAGACGGGCAGCTCATGCCGTCGCGCCACCGCCTCGCGGGCCGGTGCGCCGTCCGGATAGGCGGCGAGGGTGGAGAGGGAGGCGGCGATCCGGGCCCTGAGCCAGTCCGGGGGAGTGCCGGCGCGGACGTTGACGGCCAGGTCGGTGAGACCGGTGCCGCGCACCTCGGCGTCGCCGTGGTGGCGCAGATCGGGTCCGGGCAGCGCGGTCACGGGAGTCCTGCCTTTCGGGTGCGGGCCGGTGCCGGGCCGGGCGGCACGGGGGCCCGCGGGGTACGGAGACGCGGGGTACGGGTGTGCGGGCCCGGGGCGGCCGGGAAGCGGGCCACGGCCACCGTGGCCCGGGACGAGGCGGACTTGGGTACCAGGAGCGCGCCCCCGGGCCCCGCGGCGAGCAGGGCGGCCGCCTCGGCCACACTCGGCGTGCCCGCCGCGCCGAGCACTGTACGGGACGGGTGCGGCACGTCCACGGCGGCCAGCTCCGCCGCCGTGTACGTCACCAGCGGTACGCCGAGCCGGGCCGCCGCCCCGGCGATGCCCGCCTCACCCGCCTTGGCCTCGGCGGTCGCCAGCACGGCGACCGCCGGCTCCCGCCGCCCGGCCGTCTCCAGCGCCGCACGCAGCAGCGCCAGTACCTCGCCCTCGGTGACCCCGGCACGCGCGCCGACACCCGCCGCGAGCACGGGGCCCCGGCCGGCCTCCCGTCCGTCCCCGCTCACCCCGCGCATTCCGCTCGTCCCGCGCACCACTCGACGAATCTGCGGGCCGTGCCCGGAGCGCCCGCCCAGTGCAGATGGACGTAGGAGGCGTGGACGCCCCGCTGCACGAAGCCCTCGACGCGGCGCGACGGCCGGTGCAGCCCCCAGGCCGGCGCGGCGCCAGCGCCCGGCTCGATCACCGTGCGGTGGAACTCGTGGCCCCGGAGCCTCGCCCCCACGGGGGCCAGCGGGCTGTCCGAGAGCGCCACCGCCTCGCGGTAGCCGAGCGTCAGCCGCTCCGTCATCCGCGCCTCCGCCTCCAGGACCCCGCACATCGGCCTGCCGTCCAGTGACCGGGCGAGGTACAGCAGGCCCGCGCACTCCGCCGCCACCGGGGCGCCCCCGGCGGCGAGCGCCGCGACGGCCTCGCGCAGCGGCTCGTTCGCCGACAGCTCGGGTGCGTACATCTCGGGGAAGCCGCCGCCGACGACGAGTCCGGCGGTGCCCGGCGGCAGCTTCTCGTCGTGCAGCGGGTCGAAGGTGACGACGTCGGCGCCGGCCGCCGTGAGCAGTTCGGCGTGCTCGGTGTACGAGAAGGTGAAGGCCGGACCGCCCGCGACGGCGACCACCGGGCGCCCGGGCCGGTCCCCCCGGTCCCGCCACGCTCCGGCCCCGCGCCCGGACGCGCCCCGCGCCGGGGGCGCCGGGGGCGCCGGGCCGGCCCGGGCGCCCGTCACCGGGGTTTCTTCCGCCGGGGCCGCCCCCGCCGGGGCTTCCCGGGCTTCCCGGACTTCCCGGGCCGGGTCCCAGACCGGTCCGGGGAGGGGCGGGGCGCCGCGCGCCAGGGCGTACAGGGCGTCCAGATCGCAGCCCGCCCGCACCCGGGCCGCCAGCGCCGCCACCGACGCGACCGCCTCGGCCCGCCGCTCGGCGGCCGGCACCAGCCCCAGATGGCGCGAGGGCGTCCCGGCGTCCGGTGAACGGCGCAGCGCGCCCAGGACCGGCACCCCGGACTCGTCCAGGGCCTCCCGCAGCAGCTCCTCGTGCCGCTCGGAGCCGAGCTTGTTGAGGATGACCCCGGCGAGGCGGACCTCCGGGTCCCAGGAGGCGAAGCCGTGGACCAGGGCCGCCACCGAACGGGACTGCGAGGAGGCGTCCACGACCAGCACCACGGGCGCCCGGAGCACCTTCGCCACCTGCGCGGTCGACGCCAGCTCGCCCTGTCCGGCGGCGCCGTCGTAGAGGCCCATGACGCCCTCGACGACGGCCAGGTCGGCGCCGGCCGCGCCGTGCAGGAAGAGCGGGGCGATCCGCTCGGGGCCGCACAGGTAGGCGTCCAGGTTGCGTCCGGGGCGGCCGGCGGCGAGCGCGTGGTAGCCGGGGTCGATGTAGTCCGGGCCGACCTTGTGCGGGGAGACGGTGAGGCCGCGTCCGGCGTAGGCGGCGATCAGTCCGGTGGCCACGGTCGTCTTGCCGCTGCCCGAGGCGGGAGCGGCGATCACCAGACGCGGCACCGTGTGCGGGGCGGCGGCGGACGGGCCGGCGGTGCTCACCACTCGATGCCCCGCTGGCCTTTCTGGCCCGCGTCCATCGGGTGCTTCACCTTCGTCATCTCGGTGACCAGGTCGGCCGCGTCCAGCAGCTCCGGCGGCGCGTTGCGGCCGGTGATCACGACGTGCTGGGTGCCCGGCCGGGCGCGGAGCACCGCGACGACCTCGGCGGTGTCGATCCAGCCCCAGTGGAGCGGATAGGCGAACTCGTCCAGCACGTACAGGCGGTGGGTCTCGGCCGCGAGGTCCCGCTTGACCTGCTCCCAGCCCTCCCGGGCCGCCTCCTCGCTCGACTCCATGTCCCGCTGGGTCCAGGACCAGCCCTCGCCCATCTTGTGCCAGACGACGGGGCCGCCCTCGCCCGAGGCGCCCAGGACGCGCAGCGCGCGCTCCTCGCCGACCCGCCACTTCGCGGACTTCACGAACTGGAACACCCCGACCGGCCAGCCCTGGTTCCAGGCCCGCAGCGCCATGCCGAAGGCGGCCGTGGACTTCCCCTTGCCGGGGCCCGTGTGGACCATCAGCAGCGGCCGGTTGCGGCGCTGACGCGTCGTCAGTCCGTCGTCCGGCACCGTGTTCGGCTTTCCCTGCGGCATTACGCGGCCCTCCCGGTCGTGTTCGTCGTCCCCGTCGTCCCCGTCGTTCCTGCCGTCCCCGGCCTCCTTGCCGCCGCCGGTCCGGGCCCTCGCCCGGTGTGCTGCGCGGACGGTGCGCGCCGCGTGCCCCGGACGCCGCGGACCAGCCCGGCCACGCTGTCCGCGCGCAGCTCCTCCAGGGTCACGGCCTCGGCACCCAGCCCGCGGGCCAGCTCCCCGGCCAGCCCCAGCCGCACCGGCCCCGACTCGCAGTCCACGACCACCGACGCCGTGCCCTCGGCGGCCAGCAGGTGCGCGGCCCGTGCCACCGGCGTGAACGGATCCGCCGCGCGCCCGGCGCGTGCCCCGGTGCCCGTACCGCCGCGCCCGCCGGCCCCGGCGCTCGGTGCGGCGGTCGCCCGGCCGTCGGTGACCACCACCAGCAGCGGCCGCCGGGACGCGTCCCGCAGCCGCTCCACCCGCAGCACCTCGCGTGCCCGCAGCAGCCCGGCGGCCAGCGGGGTGCGTCCGCCCGTCGGCAGTGACTCCAGCCGCCCCGCCGCCGCGTCCACGGAGGACGTCGGCGGCAGCACCAGCTCCGCGCCCGTGCCCCGGAAGGTGACCAGCCCGACCTTGTCGCGCCGCTGGTAGGCGTCCAGCAGCAGCGACAGCACCGCGCCCTTGACGGCGCTCATCCGCCGCCGCGCCGCCATCGACCCGGAGGCGTCGACGAGGAACAGTACGAGATTGCCCTCGCGTCCCTCGCGCACCGCCTCCCGCAGATCGTCGCGGCGCACCACCAGACCGCTGCCGGCCCGGCCCCGCGCGCGCTGGTACGGGGCGGCGGCCCGGACGGTCGCGGCCAGATGGAGCTTCGTCAGGGCGCCCCGCGGCCGTCGCGCGCCGGTTGTGCGCCCGTGCCGGGTGCGGGCGCGCGAGCGGCGCCCGGCCGCCCCCTCGCCCAGGCCCGGCACGGTCAGCACCCGGGTGCGGAACGGATCGGCGGCTCCCACCGCGCGCTGCCCGGGGCCGTCCCCGCCGGCGACCGGCCGGTCCTCCCCGGCGGGCTCGTCCCCCGCCGTGGCGGACGGCTCGCCCGCCGGCTCCCCCGCACCGTCCGGGCGGCCGCCGGGGTTCTCCGCGGCGCCCCCGTCCTCCGGGCCGCCGGGGTTCTGCTCCGGTGCGGTGTCCCCGCCCGGCGCGCTCCCGTCGTCCGTGCCGTCGCCGTTTCCGCCGTTCCCGTCGTCTCCGCCGTCCCCGCCCCCGGAACCGTCCGGTCCGCCACCCGGGTCGTCCGGGCCGCCGGGGCCCGGGTCCGGTTCGTCGTCGCCGCCGAACTCCTCCAGCGTCCGGTCCAGCTTCTCCTCGTCCAGGCCCGGCGCGTCGAACGGATTGCGGCGCCGGCGGTGCGGGAGCGCCAGCAGCGCCGCCTGCCGGACGTCCTCCTCGCGCACGTCCGTGCGACCGGCCCAGGCGGCGAGCGCCGTCGCCGTACGGGCCATCACGATGTCCGCGCGCATCCCGTCCACCTCGAACGCGGCGCAGACGGCGGCGATCCGGCGCAGTGACCGGTCGTCCAGCACGACCGACGGCAGCAGCGCGCGCGCCGCCGCGATCCGCGCCCGCAGCGCCGACTCCTCGGCCGCCCAGCGGGCGGCGAAGCCGGCCGGGTCGTCGTCGTGGGCCAGCCGCCGCCGGACGACCTCCACCCGCAGCTCCGGCTCGCGCGAGGCGGAGACCTCGACCGTCAGCCCGAACCGGTCGAGCAACTGCGGCCGCAGTTCGCCCTCTTCCGGGTTCATCGTGCCGACCAGCAGGAAGCGCGAGGCGTGCCGTACGGAGACCCCCTCGCGCTCCACGTACGAGGCGCCCATGGCGGCGGCGTCCAGCAGCAGGTCCACCAGATGGTCGTGGAGCAGATTGACCTCGTCGACGTAGAGAACGCCGCGGTGGGCCTCCGCGAGCAGCCCCGGTTCGAACGCCTTCTTGCCCTCCGACAGGGCGCGTTCGATGTCGAGCGCGCCGGCGAGGCGGTCCTCCGAGGCGCCGACCGGCAGTTCGACCATCCGGGCCGGCCGCTCCGTCCCCGGTGCCGCGGGGTGCGGGCCGTCGGGGCAGGCGCCGTCCGGTGCCTGCGGATCGCAGGAGAAGCGGCAGCCCGGCACCACGGCGACCGGCGGCAGCAGCGCCGACAGCGCACGCACGGCGGTCGACTTGGCGGTGCCCTTCTCCCCGCGGACGAGCACCCCGCCCACCGCGGGGGACACCGCGTTCAGCAGCAGGCCAAGCCGCAGATCGTCCATGCCGACGATCGCGGTGAACGGGTAGTGCGGATCGGGGGAGCGGGACGCGGCGCCGGCCGTGCCGCTCGTGACGGTGTCGCTCATGCGGTGCCCTCCGGTGGAACCCTCGGAAATCGGTCAGGTGTCCGCCTCCGCTCCCCGGACGGCCGGGGCGGTACTCGGCGGGACGGCGCGCCGGGCCGCGCGCTCACGGCGGCGCGCCCGGCGGCGTACGGACAGCCGCGCTCACGGCGCGCCCGGTGGTACGAACGGCAGGTCCGGCGGCGCCCCCTCCTCGATCAGCCGCAGCAGCGCCCCGGTGTCGGCGTGCTCCTCGATCAGATCCCCCAGCCGGTCGAGCTGCTCCTCGCGCAGCTCCCCGAAGGCCGTGTCCGGCGCCGGCACGAAGCGGCGCCCGGCGTCCCGCGCCACCCGGCGCAGGAACGCCCGCCGGAAGGCGTCGCTCTCCAGCGAGCCGTGCCAGTGCGTGCCCCACACCGAGCCCGCCCGGCAGCCGTCCAGGGCCCGGCCCCGGCCGTCGGTCATGAACGGCTCGGCGGAGTCCGCCACGCCGGCCACCCCGTGGTGGATCTCGTAGCCCGCCACCGGTTCGCCCAGGGCCTCGCCCGCCGGCCGTGCCAGGGTCTTCTCCGCCGCGAAGCGCACCCGCAGCGGCAGCAGTCCGAGCCCGTCCACCGTCCCGGCCCGCGACTCGACCTCGTCCTCGATGCGCTCGCCCAGCATCTGGTAGCCGCCGCAGATTCCGAGCACCGGCCGCCCCTCCGCCGCCCGGCGCGCGACGGCCTCGGCGAGCCCCCGTTCGCGCAGCCAGGCCAGCGCCCGCACGGTGCCGCGGGTGCCCGGGAGGACGACGAGATCGGCGTCGGCCAGCTCCTCCGGCCGGTCGGCGAAGCGCACCAGGACGCCGGGTTCGGCGGCCAGCGCGTCGACGTCCGTGAAGTTGGACATCAGCGGCACGGCCGCCACGGCGACCCGCAGCACCTCCTCGCCGCGCGGCGGTCCGGCGGCGGCCTCGCGGACCGCGCCGCGCAGCGAGAGCCGCAGCCCGTCCTCCTCGTCGATGCCCAGGCCGTGCGCGTACGGCAGAACGCCCAGCACCTGCCGCCCCGTCAGCCCGCGCAGCATGTCCAGCCCCGGCTCCAGCAGGGACGCGTCGCCGCGGAACTTGTTCACCACATAGCCCGCGACCAGCGCCTGGTCGGCGCGGCTCAGCAGGGCGGTGGTGCCGAAGAAGGACGCGAACACCCCGCCCCGGTCGATGTCGCCGACCACCACGGCCGGCAGTCCGGCCGCCCGCGCGAGCCCCATGTTGACGATGTCGTGCCGGCGCAGATTGATCTCCGCCGGGCTGCCCGCGCCCTCGCAGATCACCGCGTCGTACCGGGCGCGCAGCCGCTCGTAGCAGTCGAGGACGACGGGGAGCAGCGCCTCCCGGCGGTTCGCGGCCGGGGTGCCCCCGGTCCCCGGGCCGGCCGCGAAGTAGCCCCGGGCGCTCAGCTCGCCGGCCGGTTTGCCGAGCACCACGACCTGGCTGCTGCGGTCGCCGCCGGGCTTGAGCAGCACCGGGTTCATCAGCGCCGACGGCTCCACCCGCGCCGCCTGCGCCTGCATGGCCTGCGCGCGGCCGATCTCGGCCCCCTCGGGCGTCACGAACGAGTTCAGCGACATGTTCTGCGCCTTGAACGGGGCCACGGAGACGCCCTTGCGGGCCAGCCACCGGCAGATCCCGGCGGTGACGACGCTCTTGCCCGCGTCGGAGGTGGTCCCCGCGACCAGCAGGCCGCCGCCGGTGCCGGTCATCCCCGCCCCTCTCCGGCGGCCCGGGAGAGGGCCGTCGCGCCACCCCGGAGCGCCCCGTAGGCCAGCCGTCCGCCGGCGCACACCACCAGCGCCAGCGCGCCGACCCGGCGCGAGAGCCGCACCGCACGCTCGATGTCGCGCGGCTCCACCGGGCGGTTGCCGGCCCCCAGTACGGGCCGGTGTTCGACCCGGCCGCCGTACGCCAGCGTGCCGCCCAGCCGTACGCCGAGAGCCCCCGCGAACGCGGCCTCCACCGGGCCGGCGTTGGGGCTCGGGTGGCGCCGGGCGTCGGAGCGGAGCACCCGCAGGGCGCCCCGCGGGTCCGGGCCGGCGAGCACGGCCAGCGCGGCGGTGAGCCGGGACCCGGGGAAGCCCGCCACGTCGTCCAGCCGGGCCGGGGCCCAGCCGAACCGGCGCAGCCGCGGCGACTTGTGGCCGGCCATCGCGTCCAGGGTGTTGACCGCCCGGAAGCCGGCCAGGCCGGGCACCCCGGCGGCGGCACCCCACACCAGCGCCCCGACGACCGCGTCGGAGGTGTTCTCCGCGACGGACTCCACGACCGCCCGGGCGATCTGCTGTGCGTCCAGCGACTGCGGGTCCCGCCCGCAGAGGCCCGGCAGCCGTTCGCGCGCCGCCGCCAGGTCACCGGCCTCCAGCGCGGCGCCGACGGCCCGCGCCTCACGGCCGAGCGACGTGCCGCCCAGCACGGCCCAGGTGACGGCGGCGGTCAGCGCTCCGGAGGCGGCGGGGGAGCGGCGTACGGCACGGGAGAGGCCGGCGGCCGCGGCCACCGTGCCGCCGGCGCACAGGGCGGTGTACAGCGCCCCGGCGCCCCGGTGGTCGCGCCACAGCAGCCGCTCGGCGGCCGTCGCGGCCCGCCCGAACGCGGCGACGGGATGGCCGCGCCGGGGATCGGCCAGAAGGAGGTCGGCGAGGAAGCCGAGCGCCGTACCGGCGGCGAGGACGGCGTCCGCGGAGCGCGGGAGAGCGGATGTCGGGGGCGCGGGTGTCCGGGGTGCGGAGGCCCCGGCGGCGTCTTCGGCACGCATCGGCTCAGACCGCCGTCACGCCTCGGAGGGGGGACGGGGGCGGCGGGGCCGCCGGGAGCGGAGGGAGGGGCGCCCGCCCGCGGGCCGTCCGGCCACGGGGCGTTCGACGGCAGGGCGTACTGCGGCGGCAGCCGGGCATCGCGTGTGTCCTCACTCAGGGTCCGCGCCCTGGTTCGACGTGACCGGCGGTGAGAGTCTCCTGGCTCCCGGATCGGCGCGGGCCCCGGTCTTCCCGCCCGTCGGAACGGGCCGTGACGTGGGTGGGGTGCGCTCCCCGGTGACAGTGGCGGGACCGCGCCGGATTCGCACCGGCTTCCTCTCCTGCCGCCGTTTGGCCCCGGCAGTCCACCACGCCCGGGAACGCCCGTCAACTCGCCCTTGACCTGCGGGGGATCAGTGTGCGGAGCGCCACACCGGGGCGCGCGGCGCGCACGGAGCCCGTGCCGGGACGGGAGGGGCGCACGGGACGGGGGAGCCGGCCGGCGGAGAGGGGCGGCGGGGCGGGACCGCGTACGGGCGGGCGGCCGCGGACGGGCAGGGCGGAGGACGGGCGGGCGGCGGAAGGGGCGCGGACAACGCGGAGGGCCCGCCGCCCGGCAGCACGCGTCACGCGCTGTCCGGGCTGCGGGCCCGGGTGCCGCTGTACCGCAGGCCCGTTCGACTCGGTTCGACGCGGGCGGTGCGGGAGACCGTCAGGCGACGATCAGATAGATCCCGTACGCCACGACCGCCGCGGAGACCGCGAAGCACACCGTGGCGAGGGTGCGCGCCAGGGCGGTCGGCGCCTCGGTGACCGTGGCGCCCTCCGCGCCGTCCGCCTGCGGGTGCCGCCGGGCGGAGGTGCCGACGATGCCCAGGGTGAAGACGCCGACGATGGCGACGGTCGCCACGAGGCTGACCACGGAGACCTGGCCGAGTGCTGCCCAGTCGATGTTCATACGGTTCTTCCTTCTACCTGAGCCGTCAGACGACGGTGGCCTTGGACGCCGGGGACTGGGGCGCCGGGGACGCGGACCGCGGGGAACCGGCCTCGCCGTCGTGGGCGGCCGCCTCCAGCACGGAGTCGGTGGGCGGCGGGGAGAGGGAGGCGACGACGTCGGCGACGATGTCCTCGTGCTCCGGGTCGGCCTGCGGGGCGGGAACGTCGTTCACATTGCTGTGGTCGACCTTCTCCTGGCGCGACTTCACCCAGATCCACGCGCTGCCCGCGACGGCCATGACGGCGACCGCGGTGACGCCCCAGGTGCCGCGCCCGGCCAGCAGGGCGGCCAGCCCGGCGACGAGGCCGGCGGCCGGCAGGGTCAGGCCCCAGGCGACGAACATGCGGGTCGCGGTCGACCAGCGCACCACGCCGCCCTTGCGGCCCAGGCCGGAGCCCATGATCGCGCCGGAGGACACCTGTGTGGTGGAGAGGCCGAAGCCCAGGTGGGAGGAGGCGAGGATGACGGTCGCGGCGCCGGTCTGGGCGGAGAAGCCCTGCGGCGGCTGGATGTCGGTGAGGCCCCGGCCCATGGTGCGGATGATGCGCCAGCCGCCGAGGTACGTGCCGAGGGCGATGGCGACACCGGCCGAGGTGATGACCCAGAACGGCGGACCGGCGTCGGGCGCGAGCACACCGCCGGTGATCAGCGCGAGGGTCATCACGCCCATGGTCTTCTGGGCGTCGTTGGTGCCGTGGGCGAGGGAGACCAGGGCGGCCGAGGCGATCTGCCCGGAGCGGTAGCCCTTGGCGGTGTCCCGCTCGTCGCGTCCGCGGGTGAGCCGGTAGGTGAGCCGGGTGGCGGCCAGCGCCGCGAGCCCCGCGACGATCGGCGCGGCCAGGGCCGGCAGCAGCACCTTCGAGAGGACGACGTCGAGGTGGATGGCCCCGATGCCGGCGGAGAACAGGGTGGCGCCGATCAGACCGCCGTAGAGGGCGTGCGACGAGCTGGAGGGCAGGCCCACCAGCCAGGTCAGCAGATTCCACATGATCGCGCCGACGAGCCCGGCGAAGATCACTTCTGGACGGATGCCACTCTCGTCGACGATGCCGCCGGAGATGGTCTTGGCGACCTCCACGGACAGGAACGCGCCGACGAGATTGAGGACCGCCGACATCGCCACCGCTGTCCTGGGCTTCAGGGCCCCGGTGGAGATGGTCGTGGCCATCGCGTTGGCGGTGTCGTGGAAGCCGTTCGTGAAGTCGAACACCAAGGCCGTGATGATCACGATCCCGATGAGAAGCGTGATGTGTTCCATTCACCCAGGCAATCGTTTCGGGGGCCGGTTACACAGCGAAGGTAGGGATGCCCGGTGAACGGAAGGTGAATGGGAGTGGGCTTCCAGGTGCGATTGCGGGCCGCCGGCCGGGGGCGGCGGCGGGGTCTTATGTCCCCCATGGAGCGACATACCGGGCGGATCGCCCCCTCCAAGGCGTCCGGAGGCTGAATACGCACCGGACCGAAGGTGAACAACACTCCCGGCGGAGGCCGCGGAAGCGGGAGTTCCGTCACCGGCCGGGGGCGGCCCGCCGACTCCCGCCCCGGCCCGCTCTCTGACAGGATCGGCCACCGGAGGTGAGGGCAGTGACGGAACCGCTCCCGCAGGAGCTCGCCGGCGCCTGGGCCGATCTGGTGGCCACGGCCCGGCGCACCACCGAGGAGGGGCTGGTCGTCGGCACCTCCGGCAATGTCTCGGTACGCGTCGGCGACACGGTCCTCGTCACGCCCAGCGGGGTGCCGTACCACCGGCTCGGCCCCGCGGACGCGGTCGGCGTGGACCTCGGCGGACGGCGCCTCCTCGGCACACTGCGGCCCACCAGCGAACTGCCGATGCACCTCGCGGTCTACCGGGCCACCGGCGCCCGCGCCATCGTGCACACCCACGCCGTGCACGCCACGGCCGTGTCCACGCTCGTCACCGAGCTCCCCCTCGTCCACTACATGGCCGCCGCGCTCGGCGGCCCCGTCCGCGTCGCCCCGTACGCGCTCTACGGCAGCGAGGAGCTGGCCCGCCACACCCTGGAGGCCCTCCGCGACCGCACCGGATGCCTGCTGCGGAACCACGGCACGCTCACCTACGGCGCCACGCTCGACCAGGCGTACGACCGGACCGCGCAGCTGGAGTGGATGTGCCGGGTCTGGCTGGCCGCCCGGTCCGTGCCCGGCCTCAGCCCCGCCCTGCTCTCCCGGGAGGAGCTGGCCGAGACCGCCGGGAAACTCCGCGACTACGGCCAGCGCCCCTGACGCCCCGCCGCGCCCCCGCCCGGCCGGGTCACCCCCGGGCGGGCCGGCACTGGCCGCCCGGCCGTATCCCGAGCACACTGGGACCGATGCGACCTCGTACAGCGGCGGCCCTCGCCGCCACAACCGTTCTCGGCGCCGGTACGGCCGCGGTGGCCGCCGGGCGGTACGCCGGCGACGCGGCCCTGTCCCCGTCCCGGCCGCTGCCGAGCGACCCCCGGCTCACCGTCCACGCCACCACCGCCGACACGGTGACCCTCACCCGCAGCCTGGCCTCACTGCGGCCCGGCACCTACGGACTGACCGGCGGCGGCGTGCACGCCGTCATCGGCGACGTGGCCGAGGACGCCGACTGCCCGCCCGACTCGGTGGTGCGCCGCCTGGTGCGGGTGGAGCGCGGCGGCCTCCGGCGCGGTGCCAAGGTGCGCTTCACCCCGCAGGTCCACACCGGCAACCCCGGTGAGGCGCACGGCCTGGAGTACGAGGACGTGGAGGTGCCCGGCGAACTGGGCCCGCTGCCCGCCTGGCTGGTGCCCGGCTCCCGCTCGACCTGGGTCCTCACCGCGCACGGCCTCGGCACCACCCGGGAACACCCCATGGTCGTCATGCCGTTCCTCTCCCGCCTCGGCGTCCCCGTGCTCGACCTCTCCTACCGGGGCGACCCGGGCGCGCCCCGCGACCCGGACGGCACCGGACACCTCGGCGACACCGAGTGGCGCGACCTGGACGCCGCCGTCCGCTTCGCCGTGCACCGGGGCGCCGAGCGGGTCGTGCTGCACGGCTGGTCCACCGGCGGCAGCATGGCCGTGCACACCGTGGCCAACTCGGCGCTGCGGGACCGGATCAGCGGCCTGGTGCTCGACTCGCCCGTGCTCGACTGGCACTCCACGGTCCGCGCCCTCGCCGCCGCCCACGGCACCCCCCGGGCGCTGCTGCCGCTGGCGGTACGGGCCGCGGAGGGCAGGGCGGGGCTCGGCGCGGAGAGCCTGGCGGAGGCTTCGGCGCCGTCCCGGGTCTCCGTTCCCACCCTGATCCTGCACGGCCCGGACGACCGGCTGGCCCCCTGGGACCGCTCGCAGCTCCTCGCCGAGCGCCGCCCGGACCTCGTCACCCTCCACGCCGTGCCGGAAGCCCCGCACGCCGCGATGTGGAACGCCGACCCGGCCGGCTACGAGGAGGCCCTGCGCCGCTTCCTGACCGCGCTGCTGTAGCCGGCCCGAAACACCGTCACGCGCTGTGCGGCGCCCTCGCGTACCGGCCCCGGCACGGGCGGGAAGCTTTCGCGGCCCGTGCCGGACCCGCCCCGGGGAGCGTTCCGAACCCGCCGCGTCATGGGCGCCACACCCTCCGATTGGGCTTTCGGGCCGTCACCCGGGACACTGCTGCCGTGACGTCCCGTACTCCGCGCGACTCCCGGCTCCATCTTGTCCCGAAACGACCGACGACCGCCGCCAGGCGGGCGGTGACCACCCGTCGTAAACGGCAGGGCCCCCCGGCCTGGGGGGCCACCGCTCCCCGCCCGCCCGCGGGCACGCCCGCCCCGGCCGAACTGGCGCGCCACGCGCGGGAGGTCCTTGCCGGAGCGGTGCGGATCGCCCGCTGGGCCGACGCCGAGCGGGGCCGCGGCGCCCGGCCCGGGCCCGGCGGCACGGGAGTGCTCTCCGGCGAGTCCGCCGAACGGGCCGCCGCCGCTCTCGGGCTGGCACCGCACCGGGTCCGTGCCGACTGGGACCGGGCGCGGCTCGCCGGGCTCGTCGAACTCCACGGCGACGTGGCCCGCCCCGGCTGGCGCCTCCACGCCTGGGACCGCGACGACACCGCCGCGCTGCGCGGCTGGGTCGCCCTGCTGGACGCCTGGTCGATAGCCCACCCCGCCCCGTCCGCCTTCGCGCCCACCGTCGTCGCGGAGGTCGTGGAGGCCGTCCCGCAGCTGCTCTCCGTCCTCCAGCTGTCGGCCGGTCCCGTGCCCCTCGGCACGCTCGGGGACATCCTCGAACAGCGTGTCGCCGAGCTCCGGACGGAACGCTGCGAGGTCCCCGGCGCCGGCAACGGCACCCCCGCCCCCGCCCCCGCCCCCGCCCCCGCCCCCGCCCCCGCCCCCGCTCCCGCCGAGCGCACCGGGACCGCCGGTGACCGGCCCGGGGAGAGACCGGCCGGGGACGGCCCCGCGGGCGGCCCGCCCCCGGCACCCCTGCTGGACTGGGCGCTGGACGGCCTGGTCTCCGTCGGCGCGCTGACCCGGGAGGACGGCCAGGCCATGCTGACCCCGCTCGGCAACTGGGCGGTCTGGGTCAAGCTCGAACAGATCTGCGTGGCCGCCCAGAGCCCGGCCGGCAACATCGAACAGTCCGCCGCCGACATGCTCCGCGGCTGCGCCAACCTGACCCCCGGCCCGGCCCGCGCGGAGTACCGCGCCTGGCTCGCGGCCCGTCCCGCCGGCAGCGCCGTCGAGGAACTGCTGGAGGCGGCCCGCGGCGAGGACGCCCTGCTGCGCGGCCTCGCCTTCGAGGCGCTGCGCGTCGTCGGCGCCCCCGCCGAGCCGGCCGTGCGGGCGGTGACGGGCG
This sequence comes from Streptomyces xinghaiensis S187, assembly GCF_000220705.2. Lineage (GTDB taxonomy): Bacteria > Actinomycetota > Actinomycetes > Streptomycetales > Streptomycetaceae > Streptomyces > Streptomyces xinghaiensis. The sequence continues at coordinate 5,901,394 of NZ_CP023202.1, forward strand.
AGCCGTATCTGCGCCCGTACGCCCTGCTGTGGCTGGCCGAACAGGAGGGCGGCGACCCCGAGGACTCCCCGGACGTGCTCACCCGCGAGGAGGCGACCTGGCTCTGGGTCGACACCGCCGCCGCGGTGGCCGACCACGGCGAGGGCCAGCTGCTGGTGCACCACCTGGAGTCAGCGGTGCAGGAGACCGTGCCCGCCCTGCTCAGGGAGGTGCGGTCGGTCGGCCATCCGCGCACGGTCCAGGTCCTGGTCGCCCTGGCCGCGGCCCACCCGGACCCGGCCCTGGCCAAGGCCGTCCGCCGGGCGGCCTTCCAGGTGCACACGGGCGGCGCGTAGCACCGGGGCCGCCCGCGCCCCCGGGCGTCAGGCCGGGGGCATCGTGCTGGGGGCGTAGTCGCCGAAGCTCCACACATGGCCCCCGGTGTCCCGGGCCGTGTACGTCCGGGCGCCGTAGGGCTCGTCGGCCGGGGCGGTGAGGATCTCCGCCCCGTGGGCCACCGCGCGGCGGTGGTGCGCGTCGACGTCGGCCACGCGTACGTAGACACCCGCCGGACCGCCGTCCGGCGGGGCGTCGGTGAGCGCCCCCTTCTCCGCCGTGCTGCCGAGCATCACCACCCCGTTGCCGTACGACAGTTCGGCGTGGACGACCGTGCCGGTCTCCTCGTCCTCGTACACCGCGACCTCGGTGAAGCCGAAGGCCCCGGTGAGCTGCCGGAGAGCCGCGTGCGCGTCCTCGTAGCGCAGGGCCGGGCAGATGCTGGGATGGGCGCTGGCCCCGGCACCCGCACCGGCGCCCCCGCCGCCGCTGTCACGGGCATCCGCGCCGGCGCCGTCACGGTCCGTTCGGGCCGGGCTGTCCGTCATGGCGGTCCTCCTCACCGGATCGGCTCCGTACGGGCGGCGGGCGGTACCGGCCCGTCCGTCTCGCCTCCCCCAGTCTCCCCGCCCGTGCCCGGAAGGGCCCGCCGGACGGGGACGGGCGGGGCCCGGACCGCCGGGGAAACCGAGTTGCGCCGCACCGTTAGACTGGCCCGTATGGCAATTCTCCTCGCTCATTAGGCGGCGTCCGGGTCGCGCCGTACGCGGCCTCACGAGATCCGCGATCCGCCCGGTATCAGCCCGGATTCGCCTGGATCCGCCCGTCGATCCGACCGCCCGACGTCCGTCCGTTCCGCCTGGAGTATTTCCGTGATCACCGCCACCGGCCTTGAGCTGCGCGCCGGAGCCCGTCTTCTGATCGAGTCCGCCTCCTTCCGCATCGCCAAGGGCGACCGCATCGGCCTCGTCGGCCGGAACGGCGCGGGCAAGACCACCCTCACCAAGGTCCTCGCCGGCCAGGGCATCCCCGCCGCCGGGACCGTCACCCGCTCCGGCGAGGTCGGCTATCTGCCGCAGGACCCGCGCACCGGCGACCTGGACGTGCTCGCCCGCGACCGCGTCCTCTCCGCCCGCGGCCTGGACGCCGTCATCCGCAAGATGCGCGAGAACGAGCAGCGGATGTCCACCGGCCAGGGCGCCACCCGCGACAAGGCGATGCGGAAGTACGAGCGCCTGGAGACCGAGTTCCTCACCAAGGGCGGTTACGCCGCCGAGGCCGAGGCCGCCACCATCGCCGCCAGCCTGGGACTGCCCGACCGCGTCCTCGGACAGCCGCTGCACACCCTCTCCGGCGGCCAGCGCCGCCGGGTCGAGCTGGCCCGGATCCTCTTCTCGGACTCCGACATCCTGCTGCTCGACGAGCCGACGAACCACCTCGACGCCGACTCCATCGTCTGGCTGCGGGACTACCTCAAGACCTACAGCGGCGGTTTCGTGGTCATCTCCCACGACGTGCAGCTCGTCGAGACGGTCGTCAACAAGGTGTTCTACCTGGACGCCAACCGCTCCCGCATCGACGTCTACAACATGGGCTGGAAGCAGTACCAGGCCCAGCGCGAGGCCGACGAGCGGCGCCGCAAGCGGGAGCGCGCCAACGCCGAGAAGAAGGCCGCCGCCCTCAACAGCCAGGCCGACAAGATGCGGGCCAAGGCCACCAAGACCGTCGCCGCCCAGAACATGGCCCGGCGCGCGGAGAAGCTGCTCTCCGGCCTGGAGGAGCAGCGGGCCTCCGACAAGGTCGCCAAGCTCCGCTTCCCCGACCCGGCGCCGTGCGGCAAGACGCCGCTCACCGCCGAGGGCCTGTCGAAGTCCTACGGCTCCCTGGAGATCTTCACGGACGTCGACCTGGCCATCGACAAGGGCTCCCGGGTCGTCATCCTCGGCCTCAACGGCGCGGGCAAGACCACGCTGCTGCGGCTGCTCGCGGGCGTGGAGAAGCCCGACACCGGCGCCGTGACCCCGGGCCACGGCCTCAAGCTCGGCTACTACGCGCAGGAGCACGAGACCCTCGACCCGGACCGCACGGTCCTGGAGAACATGCGCTCCGCCGCCCCGGACCTCGATCTGGTCGCGGTCCGCAAGACCCTCGGCTCGTTCCTGTTCTCCGGTGACGACGTCGACAAGCCCGCGGGGGTGCTCTCCGGCGGGGAGAAGACGCGGCTGGCGCTGGCGACCCTCGTGGTCTCCTCGGCCAATGTGCTGCTGCTCGACGAGCCGACGAACAACCTCGACCCGGCCAGCCGCGAGGAGATCCTGGGAGCGCTGCGCACCTTCACCGGCGCGGTGGTCCTCGTGACCCACGACGAGGGCGCCGTCGACGCACTCCAGCCGGAGCGGATCATTCTGCTGCCGGACGGTGTGGAGGACCTGTGGGGCGAGGACTACGCGGATCTCGTCGCCCTGGCCTGATCTCCCGGCCCGGCCGGTCCGGCCCGGTCTCCGGGGGCGGCCCCACCGCTTGATCCACTGCGACTGGATCATTCGGCCCATGCGTGATCCGTCATCTGAGTGAGTCCGGTTCGTACCCCGGTGCGTCCCCGTACCGGTGCGCTCCCGGTGTGCCATGCCCGGTCATCCGGCCCGTCCACCACAGCTGACCTGGCCATTTCCGGTGGAAAACGGAAAACGGCGGTCGGAAACGGAATGGGGAGTTCAATTCGCCACCCCCTTCCGTGTGTCATACAAGGGTCAAGGATGTCGTACGGACCTTGTCGAATGGGTGGCCAGGACGGCGGATAGGGGTGATCATGAGAAGTCCAGAGGCGCACTTCCCATGAGGAGGCACGGGTGGCCGAGACTCTGAAGAAGGGCAGCCGGGTAACCGGCTCCGCGCGCGAAAAGCTCGCGGCTGACCTGAAGAAGAAGTACGACTCCGGTGCGAGCATCCGGGCGCTGGCCGAGGAGACCGGCCGTTCCTACGGATTCGTCCACCGGATGCTCAGCGAGTCAGGAGTGACCCTGCGGGGCCGCGGCGGTGCCACACGCGGCAAGAAGGCCACCTCGGCCTGACATCCGTCCCGTCCGCAAGGGCGGTGCGCCCCGAGGGAACGGGTGGTGACCACCCGGTCGGTCCCCGGACCGCCCGGGTGGTTACTGTGCAGTAATACAGTTGCCCGGGAGCGGACCTGTACATCCACGGCCCCGCTCCCGACCGGCGCTGATCCACTGCGGCCCATTCCGGAGGCACCCATGACCCTGCTGGACCGGGACGGCGTACGGCTCACCCTCGACGACGACGGCTCCGTCGCCACGGTGACCCTGGCCAACCCCGCCAAACGCAACGCCCAGACCTTCGCCCTGTGGCGCGCCCTGGCCGAGTCCGGGCGGCTGCTCCCGGGGACCGTCCGGGTCGTCGTGGTGCGGGCCGAGGGCCAGTCCTTCTCCGCGGGCCTCGACCGGCGCGCCTTCACCCCCGAGGGGATCGACGGCGAGCCCTCCGTCATGGAACTCGCGGCCCGGGAGGACGGCGGCGAGTCCGCCATCGCCGAGTTCCAGGAGGGCTTCACCTGGCTCCGGCGGAACGACATCATCACCGTCGCCGCGGTGCAGGGGCACGCCATCGGTGCCGGCTTCCAGCTCGCCCTCGCCTGCGATCTGCGGGTCTGCGCCGACGACGTCCGGTTCGCGATGCGCGAGACCGCCCTCGGCATCGTGCCGGACCTCACCGGCACCCACCCGCTGGTCGCCCTCGTCGGTTACGCCCGCGCGCTGGAGATCTGCGTCACCGGCCGCTTCGTCCAGGCCGAGGAGGCCGAGCGCACCGGCCTCGCCAACCTCGTGGTCCCGGCGGCCGAGCTCGACGCCGCGGCCCGCGATCTGGCGGCGGCCGTGCTGGCGGCGCCGCGCGACGCCGTGATCGAGACCAAGGCCCTGCTGAAGGACGCGGCCGGCCGCACCCTCGACGAGCAGCGGGCCGCCGAGCGCGCGGCCCAGAGCCGCCGCCTCCGCGACCTGGCGGGCCTCTCCGACTGACCGCCCGCCGCCCGCCGACCGCCGTCTCCGCGGGACCCCGCCGTCACCGGCCGGTCCCGCGGAGACGGACCCGCGCGTCCCGCGGCCGGTGGGCGCCCCGGCTCAGAAACCGCGCCGGAAGCCGCCGTCCACCGGGAGCATCACCCCGGTGAGGTACGAGGCCGCGGGGGAGAGGAAGAACGCCGCGGCCCGGCCGAACTCCTCCGGGGTGCCGTAGCGGCCGAGCGGGATCGCGGCCGCGTTACGGGCACGGGCCGCCTCCGCGTCCCCGGAGAGCGCGTCCAGCTCGCGGACCCGGTCGGTGTCGATCCGGGCCGGGAGCAGCCCGACGACGCGGATACCGCGCGGGCCGAGCTCCACGGAGAGCGACTTGGCGAAACCGGCCAGCCCGGGGCGGAGCCCGTTGGAGATGGCCAGCCCCGGGATCGGCTCGTGGACGGAGCCGGAGAGCACGAAGCCGATGACGCCGCCCTCGTCCAGCTCGTCCGCCGCCACGCGGGCCATCCGGACGGCGCCCAGGAAGACGGACTCGAAGGCGGACCGCCACTGCTCGTCGCTGTTCTCCGCGCCCGAGCCGGGCGGCGGGCCCCCGACGCTGACCAGTACGCCGTCGAACCGCCCGAAGTGCTCCCGGGCGGTGCCGATCAGCCGGCCGGGGGTCTCCGGATCGGCGTTGTCGGCGGCGACCCCGATCGCGTTCGGGCCCAGCTTCTCCGCCGCGGCGGCGACGCTCTGCCCGTCACGGGAGGCGAGCACGACCCTCGCGCCGTCGGCGGCCAGCTCGCGGGCGGCGGCCAGGCCGAGGCCCCGGGAGCCGCCGGTGACGACGTACACACGGTCATTCAGTCCGAGATCCATGGCCCCATGGTCTCGTATCCTCCGCCGAGGCGAGTGCGTGGGCCGTGTTGACCAGGCCCACATGGCTGAACGCCTGCGGGAAGTTGCCCAGTTGGCGGCCGGCCGCCGGATCCCACTGCTCGGCCAGCAGCCCCACGTCGTTGCGGAGGTCCAGCAGCCGCTCGAAGAGCCGGCGGGCCTCGGCGCGGCGGCCGGTGGCGAGCAGGGCGTCGGCCAGCCAGAAGGAGCAGACGAGGAACGCGCCCTCGCTGCCGGGCAGACCGTCCTCCCCGTAGCCGGTGTCGTAGCGGCGGACGAGTCCGCCGTGGTCGAGCTCGCGGCGGACGGCGTCCACGGTGCCCACCACGCGCGGGTCGCCGGGCGGCAGGAAGCCCACCGCCGGAATCAGGAGCGTCGCCGCGTCCAGGCCCTGCGAGCCGTAGTACTGGGTGAAGGTGTTGCGCTCCGGGTCGTAGCCCTGCTCGCACACCTCACGGTGCACGGCCTCCCGCATCGCCCGCCAGCGGCCGGTGTCGGCCGGCAGCTCCGGATGGGCCTCCGCCGCGCGGATGGTGCGGTCCGCGGCCACCCACGCCATGACCTTGGAGTGGACGAAGTGGCGGCGCGGCCCGCGCACCTCCCAGAGCCCTTCGTCCGGCTCCCGCCAGTGGCCCTCCAGGAAATCCATCAGCGCCCGCTGGAAGTTCCAGGCGTTCTCCTCCGGGGCGAGGCCGCTGCGCCGGGCGGCGTGCAGGGAGTCCAGGACCTGGCCGTAGACATCGAGCTGGTGCTGCTCCACGGCGGCGTTGCCGAACCGGACCGGGGCCGAGCCCTCGTAGCCCTTGAGCCAGGGCGCCTCGAACTCCGTCAGCCGCCGTTCGCCCGCGATCCCGTACATGATCTGGAGGTCGGCGGGGGAGCCGGCGACGGCGCGCAGCAGCCAGTCCCGCCAGGCGGAGGCCTCGGCGAGGTAACCGCCGGCGACCAGGGCGTTCAGGGTGAGGGAGGCGTCCCGCAGCCAGCAGTAGCGGTAGTCCCAGTTGCGGACGCCGCCGATCTCCTCGGGGAGCGAGGTGGTGGCCGCGGCGACGATGCCGCCGGTCGGCGCGTAGGTGAGGGCCTTCAGGGTGATCAGCGACCGCAGCACGGCCTCCCGCCAGGGCCCCCGGTACGTGCACTGGGCCGACCACGCCTCCCAGTCCTCCAGCGCGTGCGCCAGCGACTCGTACGGGTCTATGGCGGGCGGCACCTCCTCGTGCGAGGGGTGCCAGGTGAGCACCGAGGCCACGCGCTCGCCCGCGGCGACGGTGAAGTCCGCGCGGGTGCAGTTGTCCGCGCCGCGGGTCCAGACGCCTTTCTCGCCGCGCAGCCAGACCGAGTCCGGGCCCGCGATGGCGATGTGGTGGCCGTCGGCGCGGCGCTCCCAGGGGACGATGCCCCCGTAGTCGAAGCGCAGCCGGATCTCGCCCGCCATCTCCACCCGGCCGGACAGGCCCTCGACGATCCGGACGAGGTCGGGGGCGCGGTCGCGCTGCGGCATGAAGTCGGTGACCCGGACGCTGCCCTCCGGGGTTTCCCAGACGGTGTCCAGCACCAGGGTGTCCCCGCGGTACGAGCGGCGCGTGCAGACCGCCCCGGGGCCGGCGGAGCGGGGGGCCAGCCGCCAGTGGCCGTTCTCCTCGTCGCCCAGCAGGGCGGCGAAGCAGGCGCCGGAGTCGAAGCGGGGCAGGCAGAGCCAGTCGATGGAGCCGTCGCGGCCCACGAGGGCGGCCGTCTGCAGATCGCCGATGAGCGCGTAGTCCTCGATCAGTCCCGGCACGTCGTCCCTTCCCCTCCCCGGTGGCGCCCGGGCGCCCGCCGCCCGTGGCCTCTCTCCTGCTACCCCGGCCGGGCACGCGAACGCCGGGGTTCTCCGGCTCAGGACGGGACGGGCACGGGGGCGTCGTGCTCCTCGTCACCGGCGGTCTCCGCGCGGCGCCGGTCGGCGAGCTCGCGGCGCAGGAGGATCACCCAGCCGACGGGGACCCCGGCGGCGAAGATCCACCACTGCACGGCATAGGCCATGTTGACGCCGATGCCGTCGTGGTCGGGCTCGTCGAGGGGCCGGGGGCTCGCGGCGGCCGGCTCCACCAGCTCGATGTAGCCGCCCAGCACCTCCCGGTCCAGCCGCTCGGCCTGCTGGACGCTGTTGATCAGCATGAACTGCCGGTCGGGCAGTCCCCGCTTGTCCTTGATGCCGCTGGCCTCGGTGGTCTCGTCGCCCATGAGGCGGCCGGTGACGGTGACCTCCCCGGCGGGCGGGGCCGGGATCTCGGGGAAGGCGGTGAGGTCCGTACCCGTTTCGATCCAGCCGCGGTTGACCAGGACGGCGCGGCCGTCGCCGAGGAGCAGCGGGGTCAGCACGAAGTAGCCGATGCGGTCGCCGTCCGGGGCGGTCCGCTGGCGGATCACGACCTCGTTCCGGGTGTCGAAGGAACCGGTGGCCGTCACGCTCCGCCAGTAGTCGTCCTTCGGCACCACATGGCCCGGCGAGGTCAGCTCGGTCACGGGCGCGGGGCGGGCTTCGAGGTTCCGCTCGATCAGCCGGTTGTGCGCGACCCGGTTCTCATGGCGGTGGAGCTGCCAGAATCCCAGCTCGACCATCACGGGGATGAGGAGCAGCGCCACGAGGGTGAGGATCACCCACTGCCGGGTCAACAGGAAGCGGTACACCCCACGACCGTACAACTCGGTCGCGGGGTGCGGGACGGTAGGGGGCCCGGCGGGCCCGGGCGGGGCGGCGGCGCGAGGCCGGCGGCGGCGCGGGGGCGGGCGCGGCGCCGGCCCCCGGCGGCCGTGATCAGACGTGGTCGACCAGGCCCACCCTCCCCTCGGCGCGGGCGCAGTGGGCACCGCAGTAGAAGTGCCCGTCCGCTTCCGTGCCCTGGCCGATGATCCGGGAGTCGCAGTGCTCGCAGATCGGCGCCATGCGGTGGATGGCGCAGGAGAAACAGTCAAAGACGTGCACGTCGCCCTGCGCGTGCACCTCGAAGCTCATGCCGTAGTCGTTTCCGCATACCTCGCATCTGGCCATGCGCCACAGACTGCGGGCGCACGGCATCGGACGGGGGGCGTGCGGCGGGCGCGTCGCGCCTCATTCACCTGATTGCGGGGCGGCGTCCTGTGGGGCGACGTCGCCCAGCAGCTGCATGAACGCGGCCTCGTCGACCACGGGGGTGCCGACGGACCGGGCCCGGACGGCCTTGGAGGTGGCCGACTCCGGGTCGTTGGTCACCAGCAGGCTGGTGAGCCGGGAGACGCTCGTCGCGACATGCAGGCCGGCCTCGGTGGCCCGGTCCTCCAGCAGCTCGCGGTCCACGGAGGTGTCACCGGAGAAGGCGACCCGCATCCCCTGTATGAGCCGCCCGCCCGGCTCGTACCGGCCCGGATTCGGATACGGGCAGGGCGGGCGCCTGCGGCTGGGCCGCCAGCTCGCCGGACGGTACGCGCTGCGCGCCCCCGCGGACGGGGAGGGGCTGTCCTGCCACTCGGTGAGCGGCCGGCAGGTGTGCAGCGGCAGGTCCACACCGCTGCCCGCCGCCAGGTGCAGGCTGGGCCGGAACGCCTCGGCGAGCACCCGGGCGTCGTCCAGGGCGTGGTGGGCGTGGCGCTGTTCGACGCCGTAGTGCGCGGCGAGCGACTCCAGTTTGTGGTTCGGCAGCGGCAGCCGCAGCTCCTTGGCCAGCGCGATGGTGCACAGCCGCTGACGCACCGGGGCGGCGCCGCCCGCACGGGCGTACTCCCGGGCCAGCATCGACCAGTCGAACATGGCGTTGTGCGCGACGAGCACCCGGCCGTCGAGCCGCGAGGCGAGCTCCTGGGCGATCTCCGGGAAGAGCGGGGCGCCTTCGAGGACGTCGCTCGTCAGACCGTGGATCCACACCGGTCCGGGGTCGCGCTCCGGGTTGACCAGGGTGTACCAGTGGTCCTCCACCTCGCCCCGCGCGTCGAGCCGGTAGACGGCGGCCGACACGATGCGGTCGTCCCGGGCGAGACCGGTGGTCTCGACGTCCACCACGGCATAGCCCTGCGGATACGCCGGGGGCCAGGCGGCCGGGGGCGTCGGAACGGCCTGCCGCCCGATGAGGGGCGGGGCTGCCGTGCGGTCTTCGAGCATGGTCACTGAGAATACGGGGCCCCGCCGACATCGCCGCCGCGCCCCGTGCCGGGGGCCGGATCCGAACCGGTGTCCGGGCCGGGCCGGGTTCTCAACTCGCCGCCCCGGTCCGGGAGTCGGCGGCGCGCGGGCCGGGTGCTGACGCGGCGTCGGCCGGGGGCGGCGGTCCTCCCGGGGGACGGAATCCCGGCCCCGGCGCCGAGGGGAGTCCGGCCGTGCCGCGGGGGAGGGCCGGGAAGAAGAAAAATACTGCTCGGTAACCACCTCTGGCGGCACCGGCGCGGTGGTCCTATCGTGCGTACATGCCAAACCTTCCCGACGTCGTGCTGTGGTCGATCCCCGCCTTCGTGCTGCTCACCGTCGTGGAGGCGGTGAGCTACCGGCTGCACCCCGACGAGGACTCCGCCGGTTACGAGACCAAGGACGCCGCCACCAGCATCGGTATGGGCCTCGGCAGTCTGGTGTTCGACCTGCTGTGGAAGATCCCGATTGTCGCGATCTACACGGCCGTCTACGAGCTGACGCCGCTGCGGGTGCCCACCGTGTGGTGGACGGTGCTGCTCCTGGTGGTCGCCCAGGACTTCTTCTACTACTGGTCCCACCGCGGCCACCACGTGATCCGCATCCTCTGGGCCTGTCACGTGGTGCACCACTCCAGCCGGAAGTTCAACCTCTCCACGGCGCTGCGCCAGCCCTGGACGAGCCTCACCTCCTGGCCGTTCTACCTGCCGATGATCGCCTGCGGTGTGCACCCGGCGGTGCTGGCCTTCCTCTCCTCCGTCAGCCTCGTCTACCAGTTCTGGATCCACACCGAGCGGATCGGCAAGCTGCCCCGGCCGCTGGAGTTCGTCCTCAACACGCCCTCCCACCACCGGGTGCACCACGCCTCGCAGGGCAGCTACCTGGACCGCAACTTCGGCGGGATCCTCATCGTCTGGGACCGGCTGTTCGGCTCCTTCGCGGCCGAGGTGGAGCGTCCCGTCTACGGGCTGACGAAGAACATCAGCACCTACAACCCGCTGCGGGTGGCCACCCACGAGTACGTGGCCATCGCCCGGGACCTGCGCGCCGCCCGGAGCTGGCGCGAGCGCGCCGGGCGGGTGCTGCGCGGGCCCGGCTGGCAGCCGGAGCCGGAGCCGGCGGCCGTCGCGGTACCGGCCGCGGTACCGGCCGCCGCACCCGGTGCCGTACCGGCCGGGGAGTAGCCGCAGGGCAGCCGCGGGGTCACCGGGGAGGCGAACGGCCGGAGGGCCGGGCGGCACCGCGGCCGCCCGGCCCTCCGGGACCGAACTCCCCTCAGGGGGTCAGCGCTTCACCGCGTCCAGGGCGTCGGTGAGCCCGGCTCCGTAGAAGCCGTTGCCGTACCGGCCGCCCTCGCAGACCGCGTCCGCCTCGCCGTCGCCGTTGATGTCGTACGGGTCGTCGCAGGACTTCCGGTCGGCCTGGGCCTTGAGCAGGGCCTTGACCACCGCCGGCGGCGCCCACGGGTGGGTGCTCTTGATCAGCGCGGCGACACCCGCGACATGCGGGGAGGCCATGGACGTACCGGCCATGTAGCCGTAGCGGTCGCCCGGCAGCGGGCCGAGGATCAGCCCGCTGGTCGCCGGCGCCTCCGGCGGCTGGTAGGCGGTGCTGTCACCGCCCGGTGCCGCGATGTCGATGACCCCCTTGCCGTAGTTGGAGAACGAGGACTTGAGGCCCTTGGCGCCGGTCGAGGAGACGGTCACCACGCCGGGGAGCTGGGTCGGGATGTCCGGGCACACGCTCGGGTCGATGTCGCGCTCGACCGGGGTGGAGTCGTTCGGGCTGGAGTTGTCGATGATCGAGTCCGACGCCAGGTCGAAGTTGGAGTTGCCGGCCGCGGCGACGTTGACCGCGCCCTTGCGCTCCGCGTAGCGGGTCGCCCGGGTCAGCGCCTCCACCAGCGCCTTCTGGTCGGGGTCGTCCGTGCAGTTGAACATCCACGGGTCGACGTAGTAGCTGTTGTTGGTCACCTCGACGCCGTGTTCGGCCGCCCACATGAAGCCGCAGACGACGGCCTCCGTGTAGAACCAGCCGTCCACGGTCGACACCTTGATGCCGGAGACCTTGACGCCCGGGGCGACGCCGGTGACGCCGACGCCGTTCTTCGCGGCGGCGATCTCCCCCGCGACGTGCGTCCCGTGCGGGCTCTCGCCCTCGCCCGGGCGCCAGGCGCCGTCGCTGGTGTCCGGCTTGCCGGCCACGCAGTTGACGGAGGCCTCGCGGTCGAAGTTGGGCGCCAGGTCCGGGTGGGTGTCGTCCACGCCGGTGTCGATCACCGCGACGGTCACCTTGTCGCTGCCGAGCGAGACCTCGTGGGCCCGGTCCGCCTTGATGGCGGGCAGGTCCCACTGGAGCGGCTGCAGCGGGTCCTCGTCCTCCTCCGCCTTGGCCTCCGCGGCCTTCATCTGGCTCGGCGTCAGCTCCTGCGGGGCGCCCACGTCGGTGGTGGCGGCCGAGGGAAGCGGCGCGGTGCGGGTGGCACCGGCCGACTGGACGCCCTTCACACCGCGGATCCTCTCGGCGAAGCCGGGGTCCGGGGCGTGGACGACGATCACGCCGATCTTGTCGTACGCCTGGACGACCGTACCGCCGGCCCTGGCGATCGCCTTCCCGACCCTCGCGCTCGTGCCCTTGCCCGGGCGGACGTTGACGACATAGCTCAGGGACTCGCCTTCCGCGGCGGTCCGCGCGGTGGTCTCCGCGCCGCCGTCGGCCGGGGCGGCGCTGGCCGACCCGGGCAGCACGGCGAGTGCGGCGGCCAGGGCCATGCCCGCCGGTATGGCCACGGCACGGCGCGACCGTGCGGATAGCGGCGTCATGGTCATGAGGTCTCCACTTCGTCGGAAGGAACAGGGCGGTCGGGACGGCGGATGCCGGCGGTACGGGCAGTGCGTCGGGTGCGTCGGGTGCCGCCGGGGCAACCGGTGCGCCGCATCACTTCTTTACCGCGTCCAGGGCGTCGACGATGCCGAAGCCGTAGAAACTGTTGATGTGTTCGGTGCCCTCGCACTCGGCGTTGATCTTGCCGTCACCGTCGGGATCGTACGGCTCCGACGGGCAACCCGGGTTGTCGGCACCGGCCTTGAGCAGCCACTGCACCTCCTGCGGGCTCGCGTCCGGACGCGCGCTCATCGCCAGCGCGGCGACCCCGGCGACGTGCGGGCCGGCCATCGACGTGCCCTGCAGGTAGGCGTAGTCGCCGTCCGGCATGGTGGAGAGGATCCGGCCGTCCTTCGCGGGCAGTCCGGGCACCTGGTACTTGTCGCCGCCCGGGGCCGCGACGTCGATCTGGCCGAGGCCGTAGTTGGAGTAGTACGACTTGAGGGACTGGACGCCGGTCGCCGCGACGGTGACGACACCCGGCAACTGGGCGGGGATGTCCCAGCACTCGGCCGGGTCGATCTCCCGCTCGACCGGGGTGGTGTCGTTCGGGCTGGAGTCGTCGGTGAGGGAGTCCGCGGCGAGGTCCATGTTCGAATTGCCCGCCGAGGCCACGTTCACCGCGCCCTTGCGCTGGGCGTACGCCGCCGCACGGCCGACCGCCTCGCGGATGGCCTTCTGGTCCGGCTGGTCCGCACAGGCGAAGAGCCACGGGTCCACGTAGTAACTGTTGTTGGTGACCTCGACACCGCGGTCGGCGGCGAAGACGAACGCGCAGACCACCGCCTCGGCGAAGAACAGGCTGGTGTCGGGCTCGCTCACCTTGATCGAGGAGACCCGGACGTTCGGCGCCACGCCGGCGACACCGACGTCGTTGCGGGCCGCCGCGATCGAGCCGGCGACGTGTGTGCCGTGGTAGTCCCCGGAGGTGTACGGACGCCAGGCACCGGGGCTGGTGTCCGGGACGCCGCCGACGCAGTTCGCCGACTGGCGGCGGGAGAAGTTGGGCGCCAGGTCCGGGTGGGTGTCGTCCACGCCGGTGTCGATCACCGCGACGGTCACCTTGCGGCTGCCCGGGTTGACCTCGGCCGCGCGGTCCGCCTTGATGGCGGGGATGTCCCACTGCAGGGACTCCAGCGGCTCCTCGCCCTCGGCCGCGGCCGCGCGGCGCAGCGCGGCGGCGGGCTCGCCGACCTTCTCGGGCCGGCCGACCTCGGTGGTGGCGGCGGACCTCAGCGGCGCGGTGCGGGTGGCACCGGCCGAGTGGACGCCCTCGACGGCGCGCAGAGCGGCGCCGAACTCCGGGTCGGACGCATGGGCGACGATCACGCCGATCCGGTCGTGGCTGGTGACGACCGTGCCGCCGGCCCGGGTGACGGCCCGCTCCACCCGGGCGACCGCACGCCGGCCGGGGGCGGTGTTCACCACGTACGAGAGCAGCGGGCCCTCCGCGGCCGCCGTCTTCGCCGGTGTCTCGTGCGGCGAGGCGGAAGCGGCACCGGGCAGGATTCCGACAGACGCGGCCAGCGCGAGCCCGAGGGGCAGGGCGAGGGCGCGTGAGCGTCTGGAGCGGAGATGAACCATGGGTTCTCCACATCATCCGTGAGTCCGTCCGCACGCGGGTTGCGCGTGGACGGGTGCATGACAGCGGAAGCTAGCGTCGAACAACCGATCTGATCAATTGAATCTGACGGAAAGTCGGACTTTCGCTGTGGATTGGACCGCCCGGGCCAAGAAGGCTGCCCCTCCGGTCCGGACCTCCCGGCGAGGGCCCCGGACCGGACGCGCGCCGCCCCGCGCCCCTCACCCGGGTATACGCTCGGTAACACTCGGTGTTCGGTTTGTGTCGCCGGGCACCCGCGGGAGCCGCCGGGCGCGTTCGCCCTGGTGACCCCGCGTGCCACAAGAATGACCGGAACTGGCGGGCCGGGCGCCCGCACACCGCCGTACAGCCGTCGGCCGCAAGAGGGGCAAAGGGGCTCTGATCAGCGTGTTCGTGCTGTGACGATGAGGTGATACATCGCTGGTGAGAGCGCTCGTCGGCAGATCATGCGAAATTGAAATGACAACCCTCTGTTCGAATGGCTGAGAACGCGCCTAACATGCCGAGTCCGGCGCCGAAGTGATCTGTCACTCAGTGCCAACGTTCCGTCTCAGCTACACCCACTGGAGAGCCCGTGGACACCGCATCGCCCCCGCCCCAGGGGAACGACTACACGCAGAGAACGGCGCTCGGCGCCGTGGCGTACCGCGAGGCGCAGGAGAGTGCCGAATTCGCTGAACTGCGCCACGCACACCGCTCCTTCGCGTTCCCGCTGACCATTGCCTTCATCACCTGGTACTTCCTGTACGTGCTGCTGTCCAGCTACGCGGGCGGTTTCATGGGCACCAAGCTCCTCGGGAACATCAACGTCGCCTTCGTCCTGGGCGTGGCGCAGTTCGTGAGCACCTTCCTCATCGCCTGGTGGTACTCCCGCCACGCCGAGGCGAAGCTCGACCCCAAGGCTGACGCGATCAAGGCCCGTCTGGAGGGTCAGGCATGAGCAATCTCTCCCTCGACACGGCCACGGTGCTGGCAGCCGGTGACGCCAGTGAGCACCGCGTTCTGATCATCAGTCTCTTCGTGGCCTTCGTTCTCGCCACCCTCGGCATCACCATCTGGGCCGGCCGGCAGACGAAGGACGCCACCGACTTCTACGCCGGCGGCCGCTCCTTCACCGGTTTCCAGAACGGTCTGGCGATCTCCGGCGACTACATGTCGGCGGCGTCCTTCCTGGGCATCGCGGGCGCCATCGCCCTCTTCGGGTACGACGGCTTCCTTTACTCCATCGGCTTCCTCGTCGCCTGGCTGATCGCGCTGCTGCTCGTCGCCGAGCCGCTCCGCAACTCCGGCCGGTTCACCATGGGTGACGTGCTCGCCTTCCGTATGCGGCAGCGCCCGGTCCGCACCGCGGCCGGTGTCTCCACCATCGTGGTCTCCATCTTCTACCTGCTCGCCCAGATGGCCGGCGCGGGCGCCCTGGTGGCGCTCCTCCTCGGCATCAGCTCCGAGGCCGGCAAGATCTCGATCGTGATCCTGGTCGGCATCGTGATGATCCTCTATGTCGCCATCGGCGGCATGAAGGGCACCACCTGGGTCCAGATGATCAAGGCGGTGCTGCTGATCGCGGGTACGCTCCTGATCACGGCGCTGGTCATGTTCAAGTTCAACTGGAACATCTCCTCGCTGCTCGGCGCCGCGGCGGAGAACAGCGGCAAGGGCGCGGCCTTCCTGGAGCCCGGCCTCAAGTACGGCGTCGACTCGATGACGAAGATCGACTTCATCTCGCTCGGTCTCGCCCTCGTGCTCGGCACCGCCGGTCTCCCGCACATCCTGATCCGCTTCTACACGGTGCCGACCGCCCGGGTCGCGCGGAAGTCCGTGAACTGGGCCATCGGCATCATCGGCGGCTTCTACCTGATGACCATCGCCCTGGGCTTCGGTGCCGCGGCGCTGCTCAAGCAGGAAACGATCATAGAGTCGAACGCGGCGGGCAACACGGCGGCACCCCTCCTCGCGCAGGAGATCGGTGGCGGCGCGGGCTCCGCGGGCGGCGCGATCCTGCTCGCGGTCATCTCCGCGGTCGCCTTCGCCACCATCCTCGCGGTGGTCGCCGGCCTGACCCTGGCGTCCTCGTCGTCCTTCGCGCACGACCTGTACGTCAACGTCATCCGCAAGGGCAACGCCTCCGAGAAGGAGGAGGTCCGCGCGGCCCGCTGGTCCACCGTCGGCATCGGCGGCGCGGCCATCTTCCTCGGTGTGTTCGCCCGCGACCTGAACGTGGCCTTCCTGGTCGCGCTCGCCTTCGCGGTCGCCGCCTCGGCCAACCTCCCCACCATCCTCTACAGCCTCTTCTGGAAGCGCTTCACCACCCAGGGCGCGCTGTGGTCGATCTACGGTGGTCTGGCGTCCTCGGTGCTGCTGGTGCTCTTCTCGCCGGTCGTGTCGGGCAAGGAGAGCTCGATGTTCTCCGGTGTCGACTTCCAGTGGTTCCCGCTGTCGAACCCCGGTCTGATCTCCATCCCGCTGGGCTTCCTGCTCGGCTGGGTCGGCACCCTGCTCTCCAAGGAGCAGCCGAACATCGACAAGTACGCGGAGCTGGAGGTGCGTTCCCTCACCGGTACGCACGCCCACTGATCAGCTGATCGCAGCACCGCACCCGCGAGGGTGAGAGCGGCCCCACCACGGAGCGGGGTGCGCGGCCCCGGTGGACAACTCGAATGTCACCGGAGTCGCGTACCCTGCACGGAACGGAGCCCGGAGCCTCGGCCCCGGACTCCGCGTCCGCAGGAACCCGTGGGAGGGGCCGCTTTCATGCTCATCGACACCTTCGGACGGGTCGCCACCGACCTGCGCGTGTCCCTCACCGACCGCTGCAATCTCCGCTGCACCTACTGCATGCCCGAAGAGGGCCTCCAGTGGCTGGCCAAGCCGGACCTGCTCACGGACGACGAGATCGTCCGGCTGATCGGCATCGCCGTCACCGAACTCGGGGTCGAGGAGGTCCGCTTCACCGGCGGCGAGCCGCTGCTCCGTCCCGGGCTGGCCGGCATCGTCGAGCGCTGCGCCGCCCTGGAGCCCCGCCCCAGGATGTCCCTCACGACCAACGGCATCGGGCTGGAACGCACCGCCGGTGCCCTGCGCGACGCCGGCCTCGACCGGGTCAACGTCTCCCTCGACACCCTGCGGCCCGAGGTCTTCCGCACCCTGACCCGCCGCGACCGTCACCGGGACGTCCTCCGGGGCCTGGAGGCCGCCCGCGCCGCCGGCCTCGACCCCGTCAAGGTCAACACCGTCCTGATGCCGGGTCTCAACGACGACGAGGCGCCCGACCTGCTCGCCTGGGCCGTCGAACACGGCTACGAACTGCGCTTCATCGAGCAGATGCCGCTCGACGCCCAGCACGGCTGGACCCGGGAGGGCATGATCACCGCCGGCGAGATCCTGGCGAGCCTCCGCACCCGTTTCCACCTCACCGCCGAGGGCGAGGACGAGCGCGGCTCCGCGCCCGCCGAGCGCTGGCTGGTGGACGGCGGCCCCGCCCGCGTGGGCGTCATCGCCTCCGTGACCCGCCCCTTCTGCCGGGCCTGCGACCGCACCCGGCTCACCGCCGACGGCCAGGTGCGCACCTGCCTCTTCGCCCGCGAGGAGTCGGATCTGCGCGGCGCGCTGCGCTCCGGGGCACCGGACGAGGAGATCGCCCGGCTGTGGCGCACGGCGATGTGGGGCAAGAAGGCCGGTTCCGGGCTGGACGATCCGTCCTTCCTCCAGCCGCAGCGCCCGATGTCAGCGATCGGCGGCTGAAGGGCCGCTTCCCCCGCCCTCCCCGGTCCCTTCCGTCCGCGCGTCCGCCCGGGAGCTCTCCCAGTCGGCGAACGGCACCACGTCCTTGAGGAAACCGCGGGCCCCGAGGAACGACGACAGATGCTCGCGGTGCTCCTCGCAGGCCAGCCAGGTCTTGCGCCGCTCCGGCGTGTGCAGCTTGGGATTGTTCCAGGCCAGCACCCAGACGGCCGGGGCCCGGCAGCCCTTGGCGGAGCACGGGGGAGGGCCGTCGCCGGACGGTTCGGCGCGCGGGGGGAACGGGGGGTCCTGGGGAGCGTTCACGGGCCCAGCCTAGGGCCGGGGACCCGGCGCGACGCGGGGCGGGGGCGGCCACGGGCGGGCGGTGCGGAAGGAGAGGCACTCGCGACAGGACGCCGGGGAAACCGGAAGCGGAGCCGCCGGTTCGGACATGGCGACGCCGGGCAGCCACGGGGGGAGCCGCCCGGCGTCGGTCCGTCGCCCCGACGGGGGATGCGGAGCGCGTACGCAGTATGGCACGGAGGACACACGCCGGTGCACTGGAACCGCATGATTGATCTGAGCATTTCTTGAGCTTGGCGGACCGTTTCACCGGCCGTCGCGGGGCCCCTCCGCTCCGTTCCCACCGCCCGGTTCCCCGTCCTCCCGGGCACCGGCCGCCTCCGCGCCGGATTCCGGCCCGGGTTCCGGGCGGCCGTCCACCGGCCTGCCCTCCAGCACCGGCCGGGCCGGTTCCGTCAGATACGCGGACGGCAGGGCGACGGCGTTCTCCCGCCCCCCGTTGGCGATCACCACGGCGATGTACGGCAACAGCACGCCCAGGACGAGCGCGACCACCGCGACATGCCGTTCCACATTCCAGAGGACCGCGGCGAGCACCACCGAGACCGTGCGCACCGACATCGAGATCACATAGCGCCGCTGCCGCCCCCGCACGTCGTCGGCCAGCCCCTGCCGGGCCCCGGTGATCCGGAAGACCTGCGTCTCCTTCTTCTTCCGCATCGCGTTCCACCACCTGAGTCCGTGCCGGGCACCCCGCGACCGGCGTTCCGTCCACGGTACGCCGGGCCGGCCCGGGACCGCCCCGGGGGTACCGGTCCTTCCCGCCGGGAGGCACTGCGCCGGGCCGCGTAGTCCCCCCTCCGACATGCGGCGTAGGGAAACCGGGCGGAGACTGGCGGGGATGGGTTCACAC
Organism: Streptomyces xinghaiensis S187; assembly: GCF_000220705.2. Lineage (GTDB taxonomy): Bacteria > Actinomycetota > Actinomycetes > Streptomycetales > Streptomycetaceae > Streptomyces > Streptomyces xinghaiensis. Next base: position 5,920,179 of record NZ_CP023202.1, read on the forward strand.
CGTCGTACGAGGAGGAGTGACCATGGGTTGGTTGTGGGCGATCGTCCTGGGCCTGGTCCTGGGCGTGCTTGCCCGGGGAATCCTCCCCGGGAGGCAGAACATCCCGCTCTGGCTGACCGTCATCTGCGGCATGCTCGGCGCGGTGGGCGGCAACGCCCTGGCCCGGGCCGTGGGCGTGGAGACGACCAGCGGCATCGACTGGTGGCGGCACGCCTTCCAGCTGGCCGGAGCCATCGTGGTCGTCGCCCTGGTGGCCCCGCTCTGGGCCAGGATGCGCGGCGGGACACGTCACCGCGAAAGGGCGTGAGGCGCGGGCGGCCCGGCGGCCCGGCGTACGAAGCGCGCACCGGGCCGCGGACGGGCTGCCGGGTCCGGACCAGGGACCCCGCCCGGCACGCGCGTCACGTGCCCGGCGCGGGGGGCCACCGGTCCTCGGCCCGGCTCAGGCGTCCGTCACCCGGGCGAGCTTCCGCCCCGCCTTGAGGTAGATCTCCGCGGCGCCGATGGCCCCGGCCTCGGCCAGTGACTCGGCCAGCACCTCACCCAGCGGGCGGGCGGCCGCGGCCTCGGACAGGACGACGGCCCGCTGGCCGTTCTCGGTCTCCACCACCAGCCGCAGCCCGTTCTGCTTGGCGATCCGCCGCGCCGCCGAGACGCTGGGGGTGAACTCCAGCACCTTCGTCAGGACCACCGCCACGGTCTCGGTGCCGTGCTCGGCCACGTCGACCCCCGGCAGCTCCCCGACGTCCGAGAAGCTCCGCCGCGAGAACTGCGCGGTGAACCCGGCCCGCGCGGCCATCGCCGCCTCCACCCCGTGGAGCGCCGCGACCACCTCGCCGGCCAGCACCTTCTTGAGGTCCATCGGATGCAGCACGCGGTCCGCGACCCGGCCGAGGGCGAGCTCGATCTCCTCGTCCGTCCACTCGGTCCACGCCTTGAGGTACGGCTCCATCAGCCGGTCCGGCACCGACATGATCTTGCCGAAGACATCGTCGGCCGCGGCGGTCAGCCCGACGTAGTTGCCCTTGGACTTGGACATCTTGGCGCCCGTGCCGTCCGTGCCCTCGATCAGCGGCATCGTCAGCACGAGCTGCGGCCGCTGCCCGCGCAGCTCCATCAGCTTCCGGCCCATCTGCAGGTTCAGCAGCTGGTCCGAGCCGCCCACCTCCACATCGCAGTCCAGCGCCACGGAGTCCAGGGCCTGCGCGATCGGGTAGAGCAGCTCCGACATGGTCAGCCCGGAGCCGGCGGCCAGCCGGTTGCGGAAGTCCTCGCGCTGGAGCAGCTGCGAGGCCGGTACCTGGGACAGCAGCTCCAGCAGCTCCGGGAAGGTGTACGGGGACAGCCACTCGCTGTTCTGCCGGAAGCTGACCTTCTCGAAGTCGAAGAACGGCCGCACCTGCTGCCGGTACCCGGCGAGGTTGGCGGCGATCTCCTCGTCCGTCAGCGGCGGGCGCTCCGCCGTCCGGCCCGAGGGGTCGCCGATCTTGGCGGTGAAGTCCCCGATGAGCAGGGTGACGTCGTGCCCCATCCGCTGGAAACGGCTGAGGACGATCACCGGCACCGCGTGCCCCAGATGCACATCGGCCGCCGTCGGGTCGATGCCCAGCTTGATGTGGAGGCCCCGACCCTCCGCGCGGCGCTCCTCGATCCGCGCGGCGAGCTGCTCCACCCCCGGCAGCACCTCGACGCAGCGGGCGCCGATCAGCTCCGCCTGCTCCTTCGCCGGCAGGTCGGACAGGTCCAGATAGCGCCTGGCCTTCGTCTCCGTGAGCAGCCGCTCCACGGCCTGGTCGGAGGAGAGGTCCTGCGCCAGCAGTTCGCTGGTGCGCGTGACGGAGTCGCCGAGGCGTGTCATCGTGTCGTTCCCGCGGATCGAAGGGGAGAGGTCGGGGGTCAGTCTAGAGGGGCCCGCTCACACCCCCTGGCTGACCGAGCTCATGTGGAAGTCCGGGACGCGCAGCGCCGGCATCGCGGCCCGGGTGAACCAGTCGCCCCACTCCCGGGGGAGGGTGCGCTCGGTGACGCCCGCCTCCGTGGCCCGGCCCAGCAGCGAGACCGGCGACTCGTTGAAGCGGAAGTTGTTCACCTCGGCGGTGACCTCGCCCTTCTCGACGAGATAGACGCCGTCCCGGGTCAGCCCGGTGAGCAGCAGCGTCGCCGGGTCCACCTCGCGGATGTACCAGAGGCAGGTCAGCAGCAGACAGGGCCCGTCGTGGCCGGAGGCCGCCACCATGTCGTCCAGGGAGCGGCTGCCGCCCGCGTCCAGGACGAGGTTGTCCATGCCCGGGGCGAGCGGCAGACCGGTCAGTCCCGCGGTGTGCCGGGTGGTGATCAGCCGGTTCAGCTCGCCGCCCCGCAGCCACTCGGTGGGTTCGAGGGGCAGGCCGTTGTCGAAGACGGAGGCGTCGTCGCCCGAGGAGTGCGCCAGGACGAACGGTGCGGACTCCAGACCGGGTTCGCGCGGATCGCTGCGCAGGGTGAGCGGCAGCCCGGACAGCCTCTCGCCGACGCGGGTGCCGCCGCCGGCCTTGGAGAAGACCGTCCGGCCCTCGGCCGCGTCCCGGGCGGTGGAGGACCACTGCTGGTAGATCAGCAGATCGGCCACGGCGGTGGGCGGCAGCAGCGTCTCGTACCGGCCGGCGGGCAGCTCGGTGCGGCGCTCCGCCCAGGCCAGCCGGCGTGCGAGCTCCGCGTCCAGGGCGAGCGGGTCGACATCGCGGAAGTCGCGGGTGGGACGGCCCGCCCAGGCGGAGCGGGTGCGGTCCGGCGACTTGGCGTTGAGTTCGAGGGTGCCGGTGGGCTGGTCGTGGCGGAGACGGAGGCCGGTGGAGGTGCCCAGGTAGCTGGAGGTGAGGTTGTGGGCGGCGAAGCCGTACAGCTCGCGGCCGCCGGCGCGGGCCCGCGCGAAGGACTCCCCGAGCGCCGGGGCGAAGGCCGCGAACACCCCGGAGGAGGTCTCGGCCGGGGGCTCCGTGAAGTCCGGCGACTCCGGCACCCCTTCGACCAGCGGCTGGGCGTCCTCGGCCGGCCCGGCCTCCCGCGCCGCGGCCTCCGCGGCCCGTACCAGCGGCTCCAGGTCGTCCGCGGTGACGGCGGAGCGCGAGACGACGCCCGAGGCGGTGCCCTCCGCGCCGCCGACCGTGGCGATGACGGTGAGGGTGCGGCCACGGGTGACGCCGTTGGTCGTCAGGGCGTTGCCCGCCCAGCGCAGATTGGCGCCGGAGTGCTCGTCGGCGATGACGACGCAGCCGTCGGCGCGGGACAGCTCCAGCGCCCGCTCGACGATCTCGTGCGGCTTGCCGCTCGCCGGGTTCACCGTGCTCATCGGCCGGCCTCCTGCGTGGTGTTCAGGATGTTGACGTTTTCGAACAGGGCCGAGGGACAGCCGTGCGAGACGGCCGCGACCTGCCCCGGCTGTGCCTTGCCGCAGTTGAACGCACCGCAGAGGAGATACGTCTCCGGGCCGCCGACGGCCTTCATCGACCCCCAGAAGTCGGTGGTCGTCGCCTGGTACGCGACATCGCGCAGCTGGCCCGCGAGCCGCCCGTTCTCGATCCGGAAGAACCGCTGCCCCGTGAACTGGAAGTTGTAGCGCTGCATGTCGATGGACCAGGAGCGGTCGCCGACCACGTAGATGCCGCGTTCGACCCCGGAGATCAGCTCCTCGGTCGACGGGCCGTCCGGCGCGGGCCGGAGCGACACATTGGCCATCCGCTGGACCGGCACATGGGCGGGGGAGTCCGCGTAGGCGCAGCCGTTGGAGCGTTCGAAGCCGGTGAGCTTCGCGATGCGGCGGTCGAGCTGGTAGCCGACGAGGGTGCCGTCCTTCACCAGGTTCCAGGACTGGGCCGCCACGCCCTCGTCGTCGTAGCCGACGGTCGCCAGGCCGTGCTCCGCGGTGCGGTCGCCGGTGACGTTCATCAGGTCCGAGCCGTAGCGGAGACTGCCCAGCTGGTCGAAGGTGGCGAAGGAGGTGCCGGCGTACGCGGCCTCGTAGCCGAGGGCGCGGTCCAGCTCGGTGGCATGTCCGATCGACTCATGGATGGTGAGCCAGAGATTGGAGGGATGTACGACGAGGTCGTACCGCCCGGGCTCGACGCCCGGGGCACGCATCTTCTCGGCCAGCAGCTCCGGGATCTCGGCCAGCTCGGCGTCCCAGTCCCAGCCGCCCGCGCCGGTCAGGTACTCCCAGCCGCGCCCGACGGGCGGCGCGATGGTCCGCATCGACTCGAACTCGCCGCTCTCCGGGTCCACGGCGACGGCGGTCAGCTCCGGGTGCAGCCGGACGCGCTGCTGGGTGGTCGTGGTGCCGGCGGTATCCGCGTAGAACTTGTTCTCGTGAACGGTGAGGAGCGAGGCGTCCGCGTGGGAGACGGCGGGGGCGGCCAGCAGCCGCGAACTCCACTCGGCGAGCAGCCCGGTCTTCTCCGCGTCCGGCACGGTGAAGGGGTCGGTCTCGTAGGACGACACCCAGGTCCGGTCGGCGTACACCGGCTCGGCGGCCAGCTCCACCCGCTCGTCCGAACCGGCGGCCGCGATCACCCGGGCCGACAGCTTGGCCATCTCCACGGCCTGGCTCGCCACCCGGGCGGCGGCGTCCATCGTCAGGTCGACTCCGGAGGCGAAGCCCCAGGCCCCGCCGTGCACCACCCGGACCGCGTAGCCCAGGTCCGTGGTGTCGGACGACCCGGCCGGCCGGGCGTCCCGCAGCCGCCACGCGGCGCTGCGCACCCGCTCCAGCCGGAAGTCCGCGTGCGTGGCACCCAGCGCGCGGGCCCGCGCCAGCGCGGCATCGGCGAGCGCGCGCAGCGGCAGCGCCAAGAACGACTCATCGACCTCATGGGGCACGGGCGTTTTCCCTTCGCGTCATGGCGCACTGCCGTGGGTCACCGTCCGGCAGCAGTGAATCACGGTGAGGATGTGCGGGGCTTGTCCATTTGCCCGCCGGGCTGTGGGCGCGCCGCGCCGACAGGCTTGTGACGGCGGGAGCTCAGAGCTCCCCGGCTATGACGCCCTGACGGAACGCGGTCCACTCCGTGGCGGTGAAGCGGAGAGGTTCCCGCCCGGGGTTCTTGGAATCCCGTATGGCCCAACCTCCCCCAGGCAGTTCCGCGATCTCCACGCAGTCGTTCTCGGCTCCGCTGGCGGAGGACTTGCGCCAAGCGACACCGGTCAGGTCCACGTCGTACAGCTCGGTCTTCCGATCAGTCACTTCCGAAGGCCTTCTTCCAGCTCGGCGATGCGTACGAGCGAATCCTCCACGGAGAGCGCCGTTGCCCGGATGCGCTCGTACGCCCTCTCGAAGGGGGTCGCGGCTTCGCCCTCAACGTACGTCGCGCTGTTGGCGTTCTCCAAGAGCACGACATCCGGCAGGGGTTGGCTGAACTTCGTGAGGCTGAAGCCGCCTTCGAGGCCGGGATGCGCCGTTGACGCCAGCGGCATGACTTGGACGACGACGTTCGGAAGCTCCGAGGCGTCGAGCAGTTTTCTCAACTGTTCGCGCATGGTGGCGGGGCGGGAAGCGAAGCGCTGGTGCAACGCGGCTTCGTGGATGATCGCCCACAACTCCAGCGGGTTTCCGGGGCGGGTCAGCACGGACTGGCGTGCCATGCGGACTTCCGCCAGGGCTGCGATCTCCTCAGGCGTCCGCGTGGTGGTGATGCCGGCGATGGTCTCGCGTGCGTAGGCGGGCGTCTGGAGCAGTCCGGGGACCAGCAGCGGAGTCCACGCGCAGACCCGTTCGGCGTCCGACTCCAGTGAAATGTAATCGGCGTACGCGGGTTGGACGATCCCTGAATAGGCTTGCCACCAGCCCTTCTTGGAGGCATCGGTGCGCAAGGTCTCCAAGACCGCACAGGCGTCGGGGTCCGTCACCCCGTAATTCTTGAGCAACGCGGTCAGCTCTCCGGGGCGAAGGCCCTGAACAGCGTTCTCGATCTTCGACAGCTTCGGGCCGTTCCAGCCCATCGCCCGAGCAGCTTGATCAAGGCTGAGACCGGCTTCGTTGCGGAACCTGCGAAGCGTTGAGCCGAGGCGGCGCCGCCTCACTGTGGGGACCATCGGAGCGTTGGGCATGCCGGAAGTCTTGCAGCGAACCTCCGCTCTATCGGTTCTACTTCGGCCTTGTCACCTATTCGGGTAGAAAGGTTGCGATTGATCTTGGTGTGACGCCACTCTCGGTGTGGCTTCAGTCGCGTTCGGTGCGCAGATTGCGGCCCCGTGAGTCGTTCACACGTAAGGAGTCCGCATGTCTCCCGCCCTCGGCTGGTATCCCGCCGTCAACCCCGCCGGTTTCGTCCTCCATCTCTCCGCGACGCCGCGTCATTTGAGCGCCGCGCGCCGGCTCGTCGAGAAGACGCTCTGCGGGGCGGGGGTGGACATGGATCTCATGGACTCCGTGCAACTGGTCCTGTCCGAGCTGTACGGGAACGCGGTCCGCGCCTGCGGTGACTTCGTGCCGCTGGTGGCTGAGGTGGAGGTGGAGGTGGAGTCGGAGTCCGTACCGGGTGGTGCCGGGGCCGGGGCACCGAGCGCGGTATGGGTCCGGCTGCACGACCCGTACCGCACCGCCCGCCCGCGCCGTACCGGCGTACGGCTGGACGATCCGGAGGCCGAGTCCGGCCGTGGGCTTCCCATCGTGGACCTGCTCGCCCCCGGCTGGAACGTGACGGCGACCCCGGTCGGCAAGCAGGTCCGCTGCCGGGTGCCGGTGCCTGGGCGTTGAACCGCCCGGTGGCCGGCGGCGGGGTGCCACCCGCACTTCGCGAGTCCGCTCGGACAAGCCCCGGGCCTGAGCGGGTCCGTGCCACCGAGCCCGCACGGCGCGGCTATTCCGCGGGCCGCGCACCGCATACCGGAGCGCCTCCCCGGACACGCTACCCGTAGACACTCCGAACCGCGGCCGTCGCAAGGGAGGCCACCGCGTGAAAGACGAACCCCCGCCGCGCTTCCCGTGGTTGTGGCTGCTCCCGGGCCTCGCGGTGCTCCTCGGTACGACCGTCTGGGGCATCGTGGTTTATCCGGAGCTCCCCGAGCGGCTGCCGCAGCACTTCGGGCCGGACGGGGTGGACGCATGGGCGGAGAAATCCGTCGCGGCGGCCTTCGTCCCGGTCTTCGTCCAGGCGGGGGTCATGGTGACGATGGCGGGCGCGGCGGCGGCCACCCTACGGGTCAGGACTCGGGAGGAGGCCGCCGCGGCCGGGCCGGAGTCCGCATGGGCGAGCCTGCTGAACCGGCCGGGCAGTCGCGCCTCCGCCCTCCGGGTCGCCAAGGCCACGCTCTTCCTCGGCTTCTGCATCGGCCTCACCACTGCCGCGGCCTGCGCGGTGATGTGGCGCCCGGAGGCGCGGACGGACGTGCCGGTGCTGCTCCTCCCGGCCGCCCTGCTGCCCGTCCTGGCCGGGACCGCCGTACTGATCGTCGTGGCTCTCCGCGACCGGTCGGCCGGCGGACGTGCCGGTACCCGGTGACCCGGGGACGGGTGTACCCCGGGCCGGGCGGCCCGCGGGAGGCGTGCGCCCGGTGCAGCGGAAGCGGAGCGGTGTGGGCCGGGCACCGGCCGCTTCAGTTGACGCAGAACTCGTTGCCCTCGGGGTCGGCCATGACGACCCAGCTGCCGGACGGCTCGTCCACGGTCTGCAGCACGCCGGCACCGAGTCCCTCCAGCCGCGCCACCTCGGCGTCGCGCTCCCCGGGGGCGAAGTGCAGATCGATGTGGAGCCGGTTCTTGACCGTCTTCGACTCCGGGACGGCCTGGAACAGCACGCGGCGGCCGAGCCCGGCGCCGGTGTTCTCGTCCACCGGATCCTCCGGGTGGCGCACGGCCGCCAGTGTCCGCCACGCCTTGCGCCCGTCGACCACGGTCCAGTCGTCATCGGTGACCAGGCCCGCGCCCGAAGCGATGAGCCGGTCGATGAGCGCGCTGTTGTCCTCCTGCTCGTAGCCGAGGGCCTCCGCCCAGAAGCGGGCGAGGCGCAGCGGGTCGGCGCAGTCGACGACGAGTTTCCAGTGCACGGCCATGCGGGTCCTCCCGGGAATCCGGCGGGGCTCCGGCTCTCTCCGGTCCGGCCTCTCGCCGTAACCACATATACTGGTTACATGAGTGAGGCGGCAACCGGTTTGGTCCTTCAGGCGCTGGACGGCGCCCGCTTCCGCTTCGACCCGGGTGCCCTCTGCCTGGAATTCCTCACCACCGGCGGGCCCGGCCCGCTCTCCCGCCACGAGGCGCTGCACGGCCCGCGCGAACTGGCCGACTGGCTGGCCCTCTCCCGCCTCGGCCTCGGCCCCGGCGAGATCCGGGCCGGTCCCGAGGACGCGGCGGCGGGCCGCCGGCTCCGCGACGCCCTGTGGCGCCTGGTCCGCGCCGTCATCGAGGACGCCCCGCTGCCCGCCGGTGATCTGGCCGAAGTGAACCGGGCGGCGGCGTGTCCGGCGCTCGTCCCGCGCCTCACCCCCGACCGGACGCGTGCCTGGGCCGCGCCGGTCACGGGCGCACAGGCCCTCTCGTCCATCGCCCGCGACGCGGTCGAGCTGCTGACCGGCACCGATGCCGGCCGCATCCGCGAGTGCGGGGCCGGCGACTGCCCGCTCGTCTTCGTGGACCTGTCCCGTTCCGGCCGCCGCCGCTGGTGCTCCATGGAGCGCTGCGGCAACCGCCACAAGGTCCGCGCCCTGCGCGCCCGCCGAGACCGCACCGAGGAGGAAAACCCGTGACCCGACCCAGGCCCACCGGACTCACGAAGGACGCCGGATACGAGATCGGCGTCTCCAGGACCCTGCCGCTGCCACCCGGCGCCGTCTGGCGCTTCCTCACCGGGCCGGAAGGGCTCGCCCTGTGGCTGGGCCGCGGTGCCGAGATCACCCCCGGGCGCGGCTCCGCCTACCGCACCGGCGACGGCACCACCGGGGAGGTCCGCGGGTACCACGAGGGTTCCCGTATCCGCATCACGCACCGTCCGCCCGGCTCGGACCGGGACAGCACGGTGCAGATGACCGTCACGCCCCGGGGAGGGAAGTCGGTCCTCGGCTTCCACCAGGAACGCCTGACGAGCGCGGCGGAGCGCGAGGACCGCCGCCGTCACTGGCGGTCGGTCATGGACGAGGTGGCCGGCGCGCTGCTGCCGGAAGGGAACCGCTGAGCGGCTCTGCCGCAGTCGGCCGCCGGTGCTCATGTCCTCTTGGCGGCACTCGGCGGCTCGTCAGCTCAGGAGACCGTGCCCGGGGTGTCCCGCAGGGTGACGTTGGCGTGGCTCTCCTGGAAGCTCTGCTCCGAGACGAGGGTCAGCCGGGCCGTGGACCGGAACTCCGGCACGGTGGTGGAGCCGCAGGAGACCATCGTCGTCTTCAGCTTGGCGACGGTCAGGGCGAGTCCTTCGTCGAGGCCGCCCGCGTAGGGGACGTAGCCGTCCACGCCCTCCTCGAAGACCAGCCCCTGGCCACCGCCCTGGCCGTAGCGCTGCCAGTTGCGGGCCCGGTTGGAGCCCTCGCCCCAGTACTCCTTGACGAAGCCGTCACGGGTGGGCAGCTTCGCGCCGGCGGCCTGGTCGAAGCGGGCGAAGTAACGCCCCATCATCACGAAGTCGGCGCCCATCGCCAGCGCCAGGGCCACGTGGTAGTCGTGCACCAGTCCGCCGTCGGAGCAGATCGGCACGTACGCGCCGGTGCGTTCGCGGAAGGCGTCCCGGGCCGCGGCGACGTCCAGGACGGCGCTGGCCTGGCCGCGGCCGATGCCCTTCTGGTCCCGCGTGATGCAGATGGAGCCGCCGCCCACGCCGACCTTGACGAAGTCCGCTCCCGCCTCGGCGAGAAAGGTGAACGCCTCGCCGTCGACCACGTTGCCGCCGCCGACCGGGATCTCCGGGTAGTGCTTCTTCACCCAGGACAGGGCCTGCGCCTGCCAGTCGCTGTAGCCGTCGGAGGAGTCGAAGCACAACGCGTCCACGCCCGCCTCCAGCAGGGCCGGGACGCGCTCCCGGTAGTCGTGGGTGTTGACACCCGCGCCCACGCGCAGACGCTTGGCGGCGTCCACGAGCTGGTCCGGGAACCGCTTGTTGTCCGTGTAGTCGGAGCGGAACACCAGATGCTGCAGGTGGCCCTCGGTGTCCAGCACGGGGAGGCAGTCCAGCCGCTCGTCCCACAGCCGCGCGTTGGCCTCGGACAGGGTGATGTCGGGTCCGGCATGGGGCAGGTCGGTGACGGCGGTCATCCGGCCGCTGACCGGGCCGTCAAGATCATGGCGCAGGGGGTGGAAGTCCCGGGAGGTCACCAGGCCGAGCAGGTGGCCGGTGGCGGTTCCGTCGTGGGTGACCGCGGCGGTGCTGTGACCGGTGCGGCGCATGACCTCGGCCAGGAGGCCCAGGCTGTCCTCGGGTCGGACGTTGGTGTCGCTGGTGACGAACCCGGCCTTGAAGTTCTTGACCCGGCGGACCGCCGCGGCCTGGTCCGCGATCGGCTGGTTGTGGTGCAGGAAGCTGAGACCGCCGTTACGCGCGAGCGCGATCGCGAGATCGGGGGTGCTGACGGCCTGCATGATCGCGGACGTGAACGGGGACCGCAGCTCGATCGCCGGCGCCTCGCCCGCGATGTGCCGCACCAGGGGCGTGCGCAGGTCGACCGCCGCGGCCGAGCAGTCGGTCCGCGTCCGGTTGGGCAGGAGCAGGAACTCGTTGAACGTCCGTGAGACCTCGGCGATGATCTGTGCCACTCGTTCCTCCTGACCCGTCGGCCGGGGCCCGGCTGCCCCGCCGTGAGGACCGTCCCCCGTGTTCCCGGGGTCCGGGCGGGCAGAGACCGGCACGGCAGCTGGGGTGGTGGTGGACCCCGCTGCGGCAGAGCCCTGACCGGCCCGTGGATCGAACGGGGTGCGGTCGTGACGTGGCACCTTATCGGCCGACTCGGCCGCGGCACGAATCGTCGCCGCCACCGGCCGCCGCTTCGGAGAAGCTCAAGCCCGCGTGGCGCGTTGGGCGTTGCGGTGGGTGCCGGTAAACCGTGCGATCCGGATGTCTGCTGCCGCCGCGGCGGGCGCGGGGTGAGGCGCTTGTCGAGCACGGGGCTTGTCCAGGACGACCGCCTCCACCTGTGGCATGCCCCACCCGGCGGCCCGCGGCCGCCGGGCACGGTGGAGCCTCAGCCGAGGGGGTTCTCCTCGTCCCGCAGAGCCTCCAGGGCGGGCGCGTACATGCGGGACTTGATGGTGCCGAGGGTCGGGCCGGTCTTCGCCGTCAGGGCTCCGGCGATCTCCAGCGCGGTCGCGCGCACCGCGTCCTCGTCGACCGCGCGGTCGACGATGCCGGCGGCGAGGGCGTCCCCGCCTCCGTAGCGGCGGGCGGTGGTCATGGACTCGTGCGCGGCCTGCGGGGTCAGCCGGGCCTGGATCAGCGCGGACATGCCCGGGGTGAAGGGGATGTTGATGTCGGCCTCGGGCAGGCACCAGAAGCCGCGGTCGGCCCGCATCACCCGGAAGTCGTGGGCCAGGGAGAGCATGGCGCCGGCGGCGAAGGTGTGCCCCTGGAGGGCGGCCACGGTAATCACCGGCAGGGACAGCATCCGCGCGAGGAGTCCGTGGACGGAGACGACGTAGTCCCGGTGCTGCTCGGGGTTGGCGAACAGCCAGTCCAGGTCGAGGCCGTTGGAGAAGAACTTGCCCGTGGCGGCCGTGACCAGGGCGCGCGGTCCGTCCGCCTTCTCGACCTCGTCCAGCGCGGTGTTGACGGAGGCGATCCAGTCGGGGTGGAAGCGGTTCTCGGTGTCCCCGATGTCGAGGATGAAGACGTCGTCCTGGCGGTCGAGCGTGGGCATGGGGACTCCTCGGGCTGGGCGGGGTGGGGCGGGGTGACGTCATCGGCGGGCGCCGCCGCCGGGGCCGGGGCCTCTGGTCTCGGTAACGGAACTACCAGTCGGTAACTTATGGTGCGCCGCGGAGAACAGGCAAGAGGGGTCCGGCCGGGCGTCCCCGCTTGTATGACGCGGATCACAGGCCGGACGGCGCCGGAGGCGCGGGCGGTCCGGGGCCCGGCCGGGCCGCTCGGACGTCTGTCCAGTGCGGACGCCCCGGCGGTTGCCCCGGGCAGTGGTGGCCGGCGGGCCGTGAAGGGGGCGGAACGGACCAGAGGTTCTGTAGGGATCCAACAGAGAGCGGCGGAAGCCCCTGTCGGGGGCGGGATCCCCGCCGTGCGGCCGGGGCCGATAGTTTCAGGGGGACCCAGTCCGCTACCGAAAGGGTGATCCGTTGAGCCGCTCGGTTCTTGTCACCGGAGGAAACCGGGGCATCGGCCTCGCCATCGCCCGTGCTTTCGCCGACGCGGGGGACAGCGTCGCGTACACCTACCGGTCGGGCGAGCCGCCGGCCGAACTCGCCGAGCTGGGCTGCCTGGCGGTGAAGTGCGACATCACCGACCCCGAGCAGGTGGAGCAGGCGTACAAGGAGATCGAGGACCGCCACGGGCCGGTCGAGGTGCTCGTCGCCAACGCCGGTGTCACACGGGACCAGTTGCTGATGCGGATGTCCGAGGAGGACTTCAGCACCGTCCTGGAGACCAACCTCACCGGCACCTTCCGCGTCGTGAAGCGCGCCAACCGCGGCATGCTCCGGGCCCGCAAGGGACGGATCGTGCTGATCTCCTCGGTGGTCGGCCTGATGGGCTCGGCGGGGCAGGCCAACTACGCCGCCTCCAAGGCCGGACTGGTCGGCTTCGCCCGCTCGCTCGCCCGGGAACTGGGCTCCCGCAACATCACCTGCAATGTCGTCGCGCCCGGGTTCGTCGATACCGACATGACCCGCGTGCTCAGCGACGAGCAGCGGCAGGGCATCGTGAAGCAGGTGCCGCTCGGGCGTTACGCCCGGCCCGAGGAGATCGCCGCCTCGGTCCGCTTCCTCGCCTCGGACGAGGCCGCATACATCACCGGAGCCGTCATCCCCGTCGACGGCGGATTGGGCATGGGTCACTGAACGTCATGAGTGGAATCCTCGCAGGCAAGCGCATCCTGGTCACGGGTGTCCTCACCGAGTCCTCGATCGCCTTCCAGGCCGCCAAGATCGCCCAGAACGAGGGCGCCGAGGTGATCCTGACCGGCTTCGGCCGGCTCTCGCTCGTCGAGCGGATCGCCAAGCGGCTGCCCAAGCCCGCTCCGGTCATCGAACTCGACGTGACCAACCAGGAGCATCTGGACGGGCTCGAGGGCAAGATCCGCGGACACCTCGGCGAGGACGCCTCCCTCGACGGTGTCGTGCACTCGATCGCCTTCGGCCCCCAGGGCGCGTTCAACTTCCTGGAGGCGGACTGGGAGGACGTCGGCACGGCCGTGCACGTCTCCGCGTACTCGCTGAAGTCGCTCACCATGGCCTGCCTCCCGCTGATGTCCCGCGGCGGCTCCGTCGTCGGCCTCACCTTCGACGCGCAGATCGCCTGGCCGAAGTACGACTGGATGGGCGTCGCCAAGGCCGCCCTGGAGTCGACCAGCCGCTACCTCGCCCGCGACCTCGGCGCGAGGAACGTGCGCTGCAACCTCATCTCGGCCGGGCCCATCAAGTCGATGGCCGCCAAGTCCATCCCCGGCTTCGAGGAACTGGCGGACGTCTGGAACCACCGCGCGCCCATCGGCTGGGACCTGGCCGACCCGGAGCCCGCGGGCCGGGGAGTCGTCGGACTGCTGTCCGACTTCTTCCCGAAGACAACGGGAGAGATCGTGCACGTCGACGGCGGTGTGCACATGATGGGCGCCTGAGCGCCGCCGTCCCCGGCGCTCGCCGCCCCGCACCCGGCGCCCACCACACGCGCCGACGCCCCGGACCCCGCCACAAGCGGGGAGCGGGGCGTCATGCGTTGCGGACGCCCGGCCGCCACGGGGCCGGGCCGGCACGGGATACGGCGGCACGGGGAGGCGGCGTCATTCGTTCGGAGCAGCAGGCCGGGCGGCGGGCCGCCGGGGGCGCGCACGCTGGGAGCACACGCCCCCGGTGGGGCGTATGGAGGTGCGGCAACGGCGGTCCGCTCGCGGTCCGGCCCGGCCGCCCCGCGCGGCCGAGGAGGTCCGGAATGTGTGCTCCGTGCCGTCATCCCCTGGCGACCGTCCTGATCGCGGCGGTGCTGCTGGTCTCTCCGGCGGCCGCCGCCGCGGCGCTCGCCGCCGGGAAGGAGCCGGCGGGCGCGGACGGCCGGGAGCGGCTGTCCGCGGCGGCCCTCCGTCCGGCCGGCCGCACGGCGGAGGGGGAGCTGCGGCGCGAGTACCGCGCGGGGTGCCGTACGGAGATCGAGGGCTCGCAGGCCACGGTGTACTGCCACAACCCGTATCCCGTCGTCGACCGGGTGCGGCTGCACGTCGAGTGCGAGCAGTGGTGGGACCTGGACGCGGACACGCGGCCCGTCGAGATAGGGCCCGCGCAGACGGCGGAGCTCACGGCCCGCTGCTGGAAGACCATAGGGCGCGCCTGGGTCACCCACGACGTGGTGCGGTGAGTGCGGCGAGGCGGCCCGGCCCCCTGTGCCGCCCCCGCCACCGCCCGGTGCCGCCGCCCCGTGCCACCGCCCGGACCGGCTACCGCTCCGGGACGCAGCGGAGGGCGTAGGCCGACGCCTCCGCGCCCGCCAGCTCGCCGTCGCCGGCGCGGATCGCCTCGACCAGGCGCGTGTGGTCCACGTAGTTCTCCGGCAGCAGCTCCGGGCCCACGTCACGGCGGAGGTGGTCCCGCAGGACGGCGCCGAGGTCGGCGTAGAGCGCGGCCAGGACGTCGTTGTGCGAGGTGGCCACCACGGCCAGGTGCAGGGCGGCGTCGGCGGCCACGAACGCCTCGGCGTCGCGCGACTCCCACGCCTCCTCACGGCGCGCCAGCGCCGCGTCGAGCTGCCGCAGATCCTGCTCGGTGCGCCGCCGCGCGGCCATCCGGGCCGCCGAGGACTCCAGCGTGCCGCGCAGCTCGGCGATGTGGTGCGGATCGGCGTCCGCGAACCGCCGGTGCATCACGCCGGCCAGCTCGCTGGTGGCGAGGACGTAGGTGCCCGAGCCCTGGCGGATGTCCAGCAGGCCGTTGTGCGCCAGGGCGCGCACCGCCTCGCGGACGGTGTTCCGGGCCACGCCCAGCTGCTCGACCAGCTCGCTCTCGGTGGGAATCCGCGAGCCCACCGGCCACTCACCGGACGTGATCTGGCGGCGCAGCTCGGCGATCACCCGGTCGGCGAGCGCGGAACGCCGGAGCGAGGTCAGCGGCATGGGGCGGGACTCCTCGGTGCGGACGGTGTCCGGTGCGGACGGTGCACGGGGCGGACGGTGAGGACGATGCGGGCCGGGCGGTCCGGGCGGGCGCGTCCGGCGGGGCG